>JARGFI010000002.1 GCA_029210745.1 Desulfuromonadales bacterium | reverse complement strand
ACCGGATTTGACCTGACGTCTTCGATGTGTTAGTCTTCTGGAACTACTGGCGGCGTCCTCTCTGGGCGTTTCGACCATAGACCCGTTCACGAGGTGGACCGCGCAGGCCCGTTCTGCTCGGGACGAACCCTCTCTCTCTGGGGCAGCACTGGCTTGAAGCGTTCGCTTCAAGTTCGGGTGTGGGTGGCCTCAACATTGAAAAAAAACCAATACATCATTTAAGCGTATGCACTACGCGGTCTCGACGGTTTTCTGCATCCTTATTTAGATCTGCGGAACCTTCTGCTATTTATTCTCTACCAATTTCTGCCTGAAACCCGTTGCGACCTCCCCGTCATACGTGACTTGAGCAGCATGCTGCTGTTCAAAGATTCACCACCATTGCATGGAAAGGCAAACATGTCGATTTACACGAGTAAACAGCAGGAAATAGCCCAGCAGATCGATCACCAGGAAGTCTCGCTTTCGAACTGGAAGGATTGGCGCTGGCAACTGAAAAATTCAATTCGCCGCGTCGAGACGTTCGAACAGCTCCTTGGCCTCTCGTTTGAGGCTGAAGAGCGCGCGGCAATCGATGAAACGCTGGAAAAGTTCCCGCTGGCAATTACCCCCTACTACCTGTCGTTGATCGATACCGATGATTTTCGTAACGACCCGGTTTTTCGTCAGTCTTTTCCTGACCCCGCCGAACTGGTGGTGTCGTGCCACGACATGTCCGATCCCCTCCACGAAGATCGTGACAGTCCGGTTGCCGGGATCACCCACCGTTACCCTGACCGTGTCCTGTTTCACGTCAGCAATGTGTGTTCGATGTATTGCCGACACTGCACGCGCAAACGCAAGGTCGGTGATGTTGATTATGTTCCGGGGAAGACATCGATGCAGGCGGGGATCGATTACATTCGCCGCACACCGGTGATTCGCGACGTCCTCCTTTCTGGCGGTGATCCGTTGATGCTCGAAGATGAGCAACTTGACTGGCTGCTGACCGAGTTAGACGCGATTGATCATGTGCAAGTAGTCCGTATCGGCACCCGCATGCCGGTAGTGTTGCCCTATCGCATCACCGATAAGCTGGTGGCTATGCTGAAGAAGCATCAGCCGCTGTGGATCAATACCCACTTCAATCATCCCCGCGAAATGACTACCTCCGCGAAAATGGCGCTCCGGATGCTCGCCGATGCGGGAATTCCGCTCGGCAATCAGTCGGTGCTGCTGGCGGGGGTCAATGATTGTCCGCGGATTATCAAATCACTGGTTCACAAACTGGTCGCTAACCGGGTCCGCCCTTACTACCTTTACCAGTGTGATATGGCCGAAGGGCTGAGCCACTTTCGCACCCCGGTCGGCAAAGGGATCGAGATCATGGAAAGTCTCATCGGCCACACCAGCGGTTTTTCCGTCCCGACGTATGTGATTGATGCACCGGGCGGGGGGGGGAAGATTCCGCTGACGCCAAATTACCTGATTTCGTTGTCGACCAACAAGGTGGTGTTGCGCAACTACGAAGGGGTCATCACCACCTACCAGGAACCGGAGAGCTACAAAGCATACTTTTGTCGCCGCGATTGCGACTCCTGTGAGTTGCAACTCAACCTCAAGGATGCCGAGGAGTTTCGCTCCACCGGCATCGAAACGTTGCTCTCCGATTTTGATCCAGCCATCGCCCTGACCCCGGAAAATAACCAGCGAATGGAGCGTCGTCATCATGACTGATATTGTGGTCACCGCAACCGACCAGATCGAAACGTTAGGAAATTCATTGATTCAGCATGGCGAGTTGAACCAGCGGATTTATCTGATGAAACTTGCCCCCAGCGATGTGCCGCAGATTCGTGACGAACTGGACGAATTGGCCAGAGCTCGAAGTTACGACAAGATTTTTGCCAAAGTTCCGGCCCGTTTTGAATCAAATTTCCTCGCCTCTGGTTACCGGGTGGAAGCGCGCATCCCCAATTTTTATCAGGGGTGCGAGGCCGGGGTTTTTCTCGGTAAGTATTTAAGTTCTGAACGTGCGCAGGAGCGCCGTCCGGAACGGGTACAAGATGTCTATAGGGCGGCATGTGAAAAGGCCGGAGCGGGAACCGACGGGCAACCTGTCATCGATTTTGATTACACCATCCGGGTAGCTCAGCCAGCCGATATCAACGCCATGGCCGAACTCTACCGGATTGTTTTCGCAACCTATCCTTTCCCGATCGATGATCCAGGCTATCTGCTGGAAACAATGGCAAACAACGTCATTTATTACGGGGTCTGGAAAGATGAGCAATTACTCGCTCTGGCCTCGGCGGAAATCGACTTCGTCGCCGAACACGCCGAGATGACCGATTTCGCCACTCATCCCGCCGCTCTCGGTCACGGCTTTGCGACGCGACTCCTCGCCCGGATGGAACATGATCTGCGCCCGCGCAGCATCAAAACCAGCTACACCATCGCCCGGGCGTACTCGTTTGGCATGAATATCACCTTTGCCAGGCTTGGCTATAAATTCAGTGGCACGTTGATCAACAACACTGACATTTCCGGCGGACTCGAAAGCATGAATGTCTGGTACAAGCCTTTGATGCGCGACGCGAACCCCGCGCGACAACCTGATCATTGAGAGGAAATTATGCACCCGGCACCGAATAAAATTGCTGTCAGTGAAGACTGGCAGGAGCAGCTGAAACAGTTTGTCAACACCATTGATCGGCTCAAGGAATACGTTAATCTCACCGCCGAAGAAGAAGCGACCCTGCGCGCCAATGAGACCACCTGGGGGGCGACGCCACACTATGCCGCGCTGATGGATCGTGACGATCCCGCCTGTCCGGTGCGCCGCCAGATCATTCCCTCGTCACTGGAGCAGCAAAATCGTTTCGGCATGGACAACTATCTGGTCTGGAAAGAGAACCGGGCGACCGGCGAAGTACGTCCCGACAGCATCGCCCGCCAATATGTTGACCGCGTCGCCTTTACTGTCACCCAGACCTGCGGCATCTACTGCCGCCATTGTTTTCGCAAGGAACTGGTGGTTGACGGCAGTCTGTCCCTCAATTTCAACGTCGACGACGGGCTTGACTGGATCGCCGCCCACCCGGAGGTCCGCGACGTGCTGATTACCGGTGGCGACCCGTTTCTGCTTGCCGATGATAAAATTGACTATTTGATTCGCAAACTGCGGGAACTGCCACACGTTGAGATGATCCGTTTCGGCACCCGTACGCCGATCGTTCTGCCCCAGCGGATGACCCCGGCACTACTGAAAATCCTCGGCGGTTATCACCGCGTGCCGATCTGGATCAATACCCAGTGCAATCATCCCAGGGAGTTGACCGAGGAGACGGCGCGGGCGGTGTATGATCTGCTTGGTTGTGGCGTGAATGTCGGCAATCAGGCGGTGCTGCTCAAGGGGATCAATGACGATGTGGAGACCTTTCGGGAGCTGCACCAGAAATTGCTGACGGTGCGGATCAAACCGTATTACGTCTTCTATTGCGAACCGGCTCCCGGTATCGATCACTTCCGTACCCCGGTCGAAAAAGGGGCCGAACTGATTCGCGATGCCCTGCGCGGCCACACCACCGGCCTCGCCCAGCCGATGTATGTTATCGCCACCAACATCGGCAAGATTCCGCTGATGCCCGATTACTACATACAGGGGAAAAACGCCAAGGAATACACCCTCAAAAATCATCTCGGGGAAACGACCACGATCCCGAACATGCCGGAATAACGCCGCCGTTACTCAAAAATCAGCGCCGGTTCGCGATCAACCCGGGCGACGACTGCCGCCGCGACCTGCTGCGCCCCGGCCCGGCGCAAGGTGCGTGCGCATTCGTTGAGGGTGGCTCCGGTGGTCATGACATCGTCAACCAGCAGCACCCGTTTGCCATCAACGTGCTGACCATCCGCAGCAAATGCTCCGCGCACGTTTTTGCGGCGCGTGGCTGCTGGCAGCCCCTGTTGCGAGAGGGTCGGTCTGATCCGCCGTAACGCCTGCCACGGCACCGGGCAGCGGCTGTTTCGTGCCAGCTCGCGCGCCACCAGCAGCGCCTGATTGTAGCAGCGCTGGCGTATGCGAGCGGGGTGCAACGGCACCGGAACAATCACCTCGGGACGAAACGTATCGATATCTTCCCCGGCGGTGGACAGCAGCAACCGTCCCAATGGCCGGGCCAGAGATATGTCTTCCTGATATTTGAAACGGTGGATAACATCGCGCAACAGGTGTGTGTAAATACCGTGGAAATAAATCTGGCTAAAAGCGGGGGGGTGGCGCAGACAACCGGCGCAGAAGTGGGTGCCTGCGGCAGCGGCAAAGGGTAGTGCACAACAACGGCAGCGGGCACCAAGGTAGCGGGGCAGCTCCTGGCGACATTCGGCACAAAGCATTGTGGTGCGATCAACTGCACCGCGTTGCCGACATGCCAGGCAGAGCGGCGGCAACAGCAGGTCAAACAAACCGGTCAACTCAAAGTGCAGCCACCCGGTAATCGTCACCGCCCCTCCTGTCAAATGATGTAAAGCGTTTATTGGAGCAGACTGGTTCCGGTCATTTCCGCTGATTGCTGTAAACCGAGGAGTTCGAGGAGGGTTGGCGCAATATCGGCCAGAATCCCCTCACGCACCTGTGCCGTGCGCAAATTGGCGCCCACCAGAATCACCGGAGCAGGATTGGTGGTATGCGCGGTATGCGGCTGACCGTTCGCATCGGCCATCTGTTCGCAGTTGCCATGATCAGCAGTCAGCAACAGACTCCCGCCGACAGCAAGAACCGCGGCGACGACCCGGCCAACACACTCGTCAACGGTTTCCATGGCGCGAATCGCCGCGGACTCGACACCGGTATGGCCGACCATGTCAGGATTGGCGAAATTCAAAACGATCAGATCATAAATCCCCGAGGCAACGCGTTTTTCAACTTCCGCAGTCACTTCATAAGCGCTCATTTCCGGTTTCAGATCGTAGGTGGCAACCTCCCGGGGGGATGGAATCAGGGCGCGATCTTCGCCCCGGAAGAGCTCTTCACGACCACCATTAAAGAAAAAGGTAACATGGGCGTATTTCTCGGTTTCGGCGATCCGCAACTGTTTTAATCCAGCGTTGGCCACAACCTCACCGAGGATCTGCGGATAATTTTCAGGCGGAAAAGCGATCGGCAGGTCGAACGTTTCATCATATTCAGTCAGACAGACGTACGCGGTCAGTTGGGGAACTTTCTCCCGTTTGAAACCATCAAAAGTGACCGCAGTCAGCGCACGGGTGAGTTCGCGAGCGCGATCTGAGCGGAAATTGAAGAAGATCACCGCGTCCCCGTCATCAATCGTTGCGGGGGGCTCATTGGTGCCCTGAATGACGCGCGGTTCAACGAATTCATCATGCTGGTCGGCCGCATAGGCACTGGTAATGGCGTCGCGGCTTGATGCTGCCGGAATCCCCTCAGCGGCAACCAGTGCCCGGTACGCACGGGCCACGCGATCCCAGCGGTTATCCCGATCCATTGCATAGAAGCGCCCGGTAACCGTCGCGATCCGACCCACACCCATCCGCTGCAACTCAGCTTCGAGTTCCTGCAAAAAACCTGCGCCACTTTTCGGCGGCGTATCGCGACCGTCGAGGAATGGATGGACACACACATCGGTGATTTCGCAGCGACGCGCAAGTTCCAGCAGCGCATAGAGATGGGTATTATGGGAATGGACCCCGCCATCGGAAAGGAGCCCGAGAAGGTGAAGTTTGCCGCCACTTTCGCGTAATCGGGTCAGGGCCGCAACCAACACGCTATTGATAAAAAAATCGCCGTCGTCGATACTTTTGCTGATTCGGGTCAGTTCCTGATAGACGACACGACCGGCACCGATATTGAGGTGGCCGACTTCGGAGTTCCCCATCTGCCCGGCAGGCAGACCGACCGCTGCCCCCGAGGCACCGACACGGGCCGTCGGGTAGTCGCGCTGCAAGCGATCAAGGTGTGGTGTCGCAGCTAATGCGACGGCGTTATGCTCACGAGATGGATTGAGTCCCCAGCCGTCAAGGATCACCAACGCGACCGGTTTTCCGCCCCGACGATGCATAGTTAGCGACGTTCTCCGTGATGGATTTCACGCACCTGCAATGCCTTGGCCTCACGCAGGAGGGCACGACCGGCCAGGCTGTAGGTCCCCCAGTGACCACACGCCGGACAACGGCTCTGCCATTCCGGAGTTGACGCATCACATTCTTCGCAGAGATAATTGAGGCGCAGACGATTGTCGATACCGAGTGCCAGCTGATACTCGTTGATCGCTTCATCGGCGCGATTGCGCCGCCGATGAACTTCCGCCATCAATTGATGCAACTGCGGGGTGTCAATCCCGGCACTTTCAACGCGTCCAAGTTGTTCCATCGCCTCATCAACCATCTCCAGCCGCAGACAGAACTTGCCAAAAAACAGGCAGATCAGCAGATCGTCGGGGAACTCGTTGGCCAAATTCCGGTAAAAGTCGAGGAGTGTCGACGGATCCTCGGCGTCCATGTAAAGATCTTCAATCCGCGACAGAAAAATACTCTTGCCAAGGGCCAGGTAGGCGCCTCGCCAGGTGGCAAAAGCATCATCCGGTCGCCCCATCTTGCGGTAAGCATCTCCCAGCGAAACCCGTGCCGGAACAAATTTTTCGTCTTCCTTGATGATCTCCTTGAACTCTTTTTTGGCCTGTTCCTGCTCGCCTGCGTCCAGGGCCTGCCGCGCCAGTTCGTAACGCAGATGCCGTAACAGCGCCTGCTCCTCTGCCAGGCGGTTCCTCCCCGGACCCGCTTTCATGACTTTACGCTGTAGTTTCAGCGCCTCATTCCAGAGACCATGCTTGATCTGCAAATTGCGCAGCGCGCGCAACGCCTTGCGATTATCTCCTTCGACCAGGAGAATGCTCTGCCAGACCTCGATGGCTTCGTCATTGCGGTCGAGCTCCTCGTAGGTGCTCGCCAGCTTGAACAGAACCTCCATACTTTTTGGATCAACCGTCTTGGCCTTGATCAGCAGATTGATCCCTTCCTGGGGGTTTCCTTCCTGAATGGCCAAGTTGGCCAGAGCAATATAACTTTCGACCCTGCCGGGATCGCGTTCAAGCGCACGCTGGAGAAGGGTCTGGGCTTTTTTCAGATCACCGGCGAGCAAGCGATTGACGCCGTCCCGATAAACCGAACCGACTTCGCGCGCTTTTTTGTCCTGGCGATCCTGTTTGGCATGCCTGGCCCAGTAGAGGACGACCCCGTAAAGGTGCGCCGCGTAGCCGATCATCAGGCCAAACAGGACGCAGCCAACCACCATGATCGCCACCGAGGTTGTCAGGCTCTGATCGCCGAAATAAAAGATCGTAATATCCTGAGGATTCATCCCGGAAAAGTAGATGAAGAACGTCAGAAAAAGGATGATCATCAACAGAAAGGCCATTAGCGTCATGGGTCAGCTCCCAGGTAGCCGCACATCAGGCGGTCATTGAATTATTCGCCGAATCTCTCGACTTCCGTTTTACATTCAACACAGTAGCGCGAAAAGGGACGTACTTCCATGCGTTTCTGCGGAATCTCTTCTCCGCAACCTAGACAAACGCCATATTCCCCCTGCTCCAGCCGCGCCAGTGCCGCATCGATATCGCGCACTTTCTGGCGCTGCACTTCACTCAGATTCAGGAGCACATCACGTTCGTACGTCGCACACGACATATCACCGATATCGGGGACATCCCCCTGCGCCATTTCCCGCGCGGCGAGGGTATTGCCACTGATTTCGCGCATTACGTCACGGCGCATCGCCAGCAAAATTTCTCTATAGTTCGCGCTTTTCTCCATCGCGTTCAGCTCCAGGTGCGGGCATTTTGCCCCGTCGCATCAGGGGTTATGGTACGGTTCATGGCGAATGATCGTCAAGGACCGATAAAGCTGCTCCAGCAACAACAGTCTGACCAGTTGATGGGGCAGGGTCATGGCCGACAGCGACAGCAGCAGGTTGGCACGCGCCTTGACCGCGTCACTCAGACCGTAGGCGCCACCAATCACCCAGACGATCTCACCGGTCCCGGCGCTCATCTGCGTTTCCATCCAGTCGGCCAGCTCCGTTGAACGCTGTTGACGCCCGTTCTCATCAAGGACGACAACCGTCGCACCCGACGGAATTTTTGCCAGCAGTCGCGTCCCCTCACACGCCCGAATATAGCGGGGATCAGCCTTCTTCCCCCCTTTTTCTTCTTTGTGCTCATCAATCTGTAACGGAAAGTAACGTTTAACGCGTTGCGCATATTCGGCGACCCCGTCACGCGTGAAGCTCTCCGCCAGTTTACCAACACATGCCAGACGCAGTTTCAACGCGACGTTGTTTCGGTATCGGGGAGTGGAACCAGCGGGGCCTCACTCCAAAGCCCGTCGAGATCGTAGAATACCCGCACCGGTTCCTGAAAAACATGCACCATGATGTCTCCGTAGTCAAGGAGCGCCCAGCGTCCTTCCCGTAGCCCCTCACTCGCCAGCGGAGTAATGCCGTGCTCTTTTTTCAAGCCCAGTTCGATTCCCGTGGCGATCGCTTCAACTTGCCGGTCGGAGCGCCCGGAAACGATCAGCAAATAATCGGTGAGAGATGAAAGACCACGGACATCAAGTAATTTCAGGTCCAGTGCTTTTTTTTCCAGAGCATAGCCAGCACAGAGAAGCGCTCGTTCTTCAGTCGTCAATGGGGTGAATCTCCCTTTATCCTCATTTACACATAGAGATTGTGGGCCGCAATATACTCGGCGACCGGGGCGGGAACCATTCCGGTGATTGACTCTCCTGCAACCAGCCGGGCCCGAATGGTACTCGATGAGACGGTGCTGGCAGTATCAGAAAGCAAAATCACCCGGTTGCCACTTTGATGGCACAAGTCGCACGTCGAAGCATCATAACAGAACTCACCCCTGACCGCAACGGGAAGCCGTTCTTTGAGATCGGCGCAAACGACCCCGGGACGGGCGGCGACCACCAGGTGCGCAAGGGCAAAAATTTGTCGATATTCCCACCAGGTGGCAAGATCACAATACGAATCCATGCCGATCAAAAAAAACCGTTCCGCCTGCGGATAAGCGTCGCGCAACTGCCGCAAGGTATCGACAGAATAGCTCTTTCCGGGTCGTTTGAGTTCAATATCGGAAAGCATGAAAGCGGGATGATTGGCGATTGCGGCGGCGACCATTGTCGCCCGATCTGCATAGCTGACCTCGCGGGGCAGTTTTTTGTGCGGCGGAGCGGCCGCTGGAATAAATAACACGTTATCCAGATCGCACCGTTGCCACATCGCTTCAGCGATAAGCAGATGACCGTTGTGGACCGGGTTGAAGGTCCCGCCAAGAATGCCCAACCGCTTCATTGCCCGCCCTTAGTCAACTCCGCACCTGACCATCTCCAAAGACAATAAATTTGCGCGTCGTTAAATCTTCCAGCCCCATCGGCCCGAACGAATGGAGCTTGGTCGTCGAAATCCCGATCTCGGCTCCGAGTCCAAACTGATTACCGTCAGAGAAACGGGTCGAGGCATTGACCATCGCAACGCTCGAATTGACTTCACGGATAAAGCGCTGGGCATTGGCATAGTCGCAAGTCACAATCGACTCGGTGTGCAACGAGGTATAGCGGGCAATATGATCAAGCGCGGCGTCCAGATCGGCGACCACCTTCACCGCCAGAATCAGGTCGAGATATTCCGCGTCCCAGTCCTCTTCAGTCGCCGCCTTGATCTCGGGGGCAAACCCCCGCGTCACCTCACAACCACGCAATTCGACCCCTTCCCGCATCAATCGGGCAACAATCCGGGGAACGAATGCTGCGGCAATCGCCTGATCGATCAACAATGTTTCCATTGCGTTGCAGACACCGGGACGTTGCACCTTGGCGTTGACGCAGATCTTCTCGGCCATGTCCTGATCCGCCGATTCATCAACGAAAATGTGACAGACCCCCTTGTAATGCTTGATCACCGGAATGCGCGAATGTTCACTGACAAAACGAATCAGGCTTTCGCCACCGCGCGGAATAATCAAATCAATTTCGTCTTCCAGTTTGAGCAGCTCGGTCACCGCCTCACGATCGGTCGTCGTCACCACCTGAATCGCTCCGGTCGGCACCCCCATGCGCTCCAGTTCGGCACGCAAAATTGTGCCGATCGCCCGATTGGAATGAATCGCCTCGGAACCACCGCGCAGAATCACTGCATTGCCACTCTTCAAACAGAGACCGGCAGCGTCGGCAGTGACGTTTGGCCGTGACTCGTAGACAATCCCGATCACCCCGAGAGGGATTCTCATGCGACCAACTTGCAGCCCATTCGGTCGGCGCGACAGCTGCGCCACCTCGCCCACCGGATCGGGAAGCGCGGCCACCTCGCGCAAACCGTCGGCCATCGCCCGGACCCGTTGGGTGTCGAGCGTTAGACGGTCGAGCAGCGCACTCGACAGCCCTTTGTCACGCCCGACCGCCAGATCCTTGGCATTCTCACCCGCCAGCTGATCCGTTGCGGCTTCGAGGGCATCAGCCATATTTTTAAGCAGCTCATTTTTTACCTGAGAGGAAAGGTTTGCCAGAACTCGCGCGGCGGCCTTTGCCTCCCGCGCCAGTTGACGCATCTCAACAGCGACACTCATGGGATTACTCCTCGCTACGGTCTTTCAATACCATATTGTCTCGATGAATCACTTCATCGCCATATTTGTACCCCAGCACGGCCTCGATTTCAGTACTTTTTTTGCCGATAATCTTCAGCATCTCCGGCAACGCGTAGTTGATGACCCCTTTGGCGAATTCAACCCCGTCCGGATCGATCAGGCGTACCGCATCACCACGATCGAAGCTTCCTTCAATCCTGGCAACCCCCGAAGGGAGCAAGCTTTTGCCGCGTTCCACCAGTGCGGTACAGGCCCCGCGATCAAGGTGCAGTTTGCCGCGCGGCTTGGTGGTAAACGCCAGCCAATGCTTCCTTGTCGCCATCGGATTACCGGCAGGCAGAAAATAAGTCCCGACTTCTTCGCCGGAAAAAAGCCGGTCAAGAATCTGCTCACGGCGGCCATTGACAATCGCCGTACCGACCCCGTTGAGGGCCGCACGCTTGGCCGCCTTGACCTTGGTCTCCATCCCGCCGGTGCCATGTTGGGTCACGCTGCCTCCGGCACAACCCTCGATCTTCGCAGTGACCTTCTCGACCAACGGAATCAGCCTGGCACCGGGAGTTGAACGCGGGTCACTGTCGTACAAGCCATCGACATCGGACATGATCGTCAGCATATCCGCTTCCACCAGATTGGTCACCATCGCCGACAGATTATCGTTATCGCCACAGCGGATCTCTTCAACGACGACGGTATCGTTTTCATTGACAATCGGCAGAATGTCGTGTTCCAGCAGGGTCATCAAGGTGTTGCGCGCATTAAGATAGCGACGCCGGTTGGCGAGATCATCGCGCGTCAGCAGAATCTGCGCCACCTTGACCCCACGTTTGGCAAAAGCATCGCGGTAGGCCTGCATCATCCGACTTTGGCCGATAGCCGCAGCCGCCTGTTGCAGCGGAATCGTCGCCGGGCGACCGGTGATACCGAGGTCACCCTTCCCTGCAGCAATAGCCCCCGAAGAGACCAGGACAACCTTGTATCCGCGCTGGCGCAAGGCGGCAACCTGACCGGCAATAGCATCAACCTGACGATCTTCCAGTCCGGTGCTGGTGGAGATCACCCCGCTGCCAATCTTGATCACAACCTGCCGGACATGGGCCAGCAGATTTTCGCGCATCGATGGAATATTCATAATAATTGCCTGAGATTACCCGGTTTTTAGAAACTAACGTCCGTAGCGGTGGCGGTCAAGGAACGCATCACCTCCAACTCTCGACTGACCAGATCAACCAACTCCTGCACCCCTTCCCCGGTTACCGCCGAGATCGTCACGACGCGATAACCACGCGCCGTCAGCGCCTTTTCCACCTCATGCGCCTGCTCACGCGCCTCGGTAATATCCATTTTGGTCAGCACAACGATCTGGGTTTTGTCTGCCAGTTCGGGATTGTGACGCCGCAGTTCCCGATTAATCATGTCGAAATTCGTCAGCGCTGTCGCTACCGGTTCAATGCCGATATCGAGCAGATGCAGGAACAGGTCGGTTCGCTCGACATGACGCAAAAAACGGGTGCCGAGGCCATAACCTTCACTCGCCCCCTCGATCAGACCAGGGATATCGGCCACTACAAAACTTTTATAGCCACCGTACTTGACCACACCGAGGTTCGGCACCAACGTCGTAAAGGGATAGTCGGCAATCTTCGGCCGAGCGGCTGAAATAACTGAAATCAAAGTCGATTTCCCGGCGTTTGGCATCCCCACCAGGCCGACATCGGCGAGCAGCTTCAGCTCCAGCCGCAAGGTGCGCTCTTCTCCGGGCAACCCTGGTTGGGCATGGCGCGGGGCGCGGTTGGTACTGGTCATGAACCGTGCGTTGCCACGCCCTCCCCGGCCCCCCTTGAGCAGCACGATCCGCTGCCCGGCAGTGGTCATGTCGGCGATCAACTCATCGGTCTCGGCATCGTAGATCAAGGTGCCCGGCGGGATGTCAATGAGCAGGTCCTCCCCCCCCTTGCCGTGTTTGTCCTTGCCCAGCCCCGGCATGCCGTTCGGAGCATGGTAGCGATTCTTGTAACGAAAGTCGAGGAGGGTGTTCAGCCCGGTATCGACCTGAAAAATAATATCGCCGCCATCGCCGCCATCGCCGCCATCAGGCCCCCCCAACGGAACATATTTTTCGCGCAGGAAGGAGACACAACCACGCCCACCATCACCTGCCTTGACATTTATTTTGACTTCATCGACAAAACGCATTGCTGTAACTCTGCTGTTTCCGTGTTTACACGGGGAGACAGCCCCCGTTAGTTTTTTATGCATTGAATCGTTTGCATTCGACCAAAAAACGAACAAGCCCGAAGTTCAACCGAACCTCGGGCTTGCAGCGATACTTCGACAACAGCGCCGATAAAATCAGGCCGGGTAGACACTGATTTTCTGACGAACCTTGTCTTTACGTTCGAACTTGACCACGCCATCGACCAGCGCGAACAGTGTGTAGTCCTTGCCGCAACCGACATTAGTGCCGGGGTGGAAAGTCGTACCATGCTGACGCACCAGAATCGAACCGGCAGTCACTTCCTGGCCTCCGAAGCGTTTGACTCCGAGGCGTTGGCCGGCGCTATCGCGGCCGTTACGGGAACTTCCCGCGGCTTTTTTATGAGCCATGACTAAACCTCCTAAGCCTCGATACCGATAATTTTGAGACGAGTAATGGGCTGACGATGTCCATAGGTCTTGCGATAGCCTTTGCGCCGCTTGGAATGGAACACCCGGATTTTTTTATCCTTGCCCTGTTCCACAATACGGGCTGTGACTTTCGCGCTTGGCAATAGAGGCGTCCCGATCTTTACCTCTTCTCCGCCGACCATGAGGACTTCATTCAGCTCGATGGAATCACCCACCACGCCGTCTAGTTTTTCGACCTTCAACAGGTCGCCTTCGGAAACTTTATACTGCTTCCCCCCGGTCTTGATCACCGCATACATGCCGCATTCACCTCACTTTCACTAAAACCTTAGTAACGAACGGCGTACTATATGATCGTAAATTCCTGATGTCAAGAAGAAAACTGAAGTTTAGAGTTATACCCCTCCCCGAACCGGCCTGATCCGGTGATGGAGAGCGTTCATTGATAACTGAAAATTGTCGAAGTTAAGTCGTCTTGCGCCGATCAGGCGGTCTATCCGGCTTTTTATCCCGTTTTTCAGGCGCGAATTTTCCCGACTTCGGGTGCCAGTGGCTGCGAATATCGACATGGCGAAAAATCTTTTGCAGTCCTTGACGAACACGTCCGGCAGTGATCGGCTGTTTGTGCCGCCATGGGGCTATGGAGGCGAGTTCTTTCACTTCCTCGCTGTTCATCTGAGCCAACAACTGGGGCACGGCGTAGCTGGTCGAAAGAATCTGCGTCCAGCGATGCAGCACCTGACGTGTTTGCTGCCAGGTCTGCTTCCAGCCCCAACGGTTCTTGAACTGATTGATTTTGGGTGAGCATCGCACCAAACAGGAGTTCCAGAAAGGTTGGAACCGAACGTTTTGGCAGCGCCTGCGCCAGAAATGTGATAGCGTCGTACAGGGACTGGGAGATACGGCTATATCCTTTGGTATCCACAGCGGCCTTTAGAAGACAGGGTGGAATTTTCTTCTAAAGGCCGCTGTGTCAACACTTTTTTTACAACTTCGACAAATTTTCAAAGATCACGAAAGTCTAAACTTCAGCTTAATGTGACACGCTTGAAATATGCAATTCCTCCATATTTCAAGGGCGGCCCCTCTTTCAACGTCAAGCGGAGTGTTTCTGCGCCACCTCGGCGACGTGGCGTCCCTGGAAACGGGCAATTTTCAATTCATTTTCCGTCGGCTGACGACTTCCATCAGCAGCGGCAAGGGTACTCGCCCCATAGGGTGTTCCGCCGCTGATTTCGCTCATATTCACAAGCTCCTGGCAGGAGTAGGGAACCCCGACAATGATCATGCCGTGATGCAACAAGGTGGTATGAAATGAGGTGATGGTGGTTTCCTGTCCACCGTGCTGCGTGGCCGTGGAGGTGAACACACTCCCCACCTTGCCGATCAGCTTTCCGCCAGCCCACAACGGGCCGGTCTGATCAAGAAAGTTACGCATCTGCGCACACATGTTGCCAAAACGTGTCGGCGTGCCAAAAATGATGGCATCATAGTTCGGCAGTTCGTCCACGGTCGCGAGCGGGGCGACCTGGTCAAGCTTCGCCCCGGCCTTGCGTGCCCCCTCTTCCGACATGAGCTCGGGCACCCGCTTGACGGCAACCTCAACCGATTCGACGCTACCTGCGCCAGCAGCGATCTCCTGTGCCATGGTCTCAATGTGCCCATACATGCTGTAGTATAGAACCAGAATTTTTGTCATGTGATCTCTCCCGTCTTTAGCGTGATGTGAACCAAACCTGTCCCTGACTCGGAGCGTAACACAGAGTTTGTCGAGTGCAACCCATCTGGGAAAATGTTTACGAGAGACGACACATTCAGGTGACGGGCGGGGAAAATCGGCAGGGATTGAGGGTGGGACTTGGGCATCCATTTCTTTTTTGTGACAAAAAACGTGCTAAACTTGATGCGCTCGCAAAAATTAACGATCAAACCCTTAAGGGCAAATCAGGTAGCATGCATATTTTCCAACTGACCATCTTAATGTTTCTGGCTGCGGTGCTGATCGGATGCACCCCGGGACTCCCCGACACCCCCTACCCGGCAAGTGACACCTATCGCGTGCCGACCGCTATCCGCTTTAATCTGGCACGACGCAATTTTTTCCTCCATGTGCCGCCGGGGATCGCCCCGGACGAACCGTTGCCGTTGGTGGTGGTGTTGCACGGGGCGTTCAGCACCGCGCTGCAAACCGAAGCGGAAACCGGGTTCAGCGCACTGGCTGATCGGGAGAATTTTTTCGTCGCCTACCCGGAGGGGATCGGTCTCTTCGGATTATTGCACCACTGGAATGCCGGGCACTGCTGCGGCAAGGCCGCCGCCGACAAGATTGATGACGTTGGCTATCTCGCCGAAGTGATTGCCGTCGTCAGCGGTCGCGTGGCCGTTGATCAGCGCCGTATCTATCTGGTCGGGATGTCGAACGGCGGAATGATGACCTATCGTTATGCCATTGAGCGCGGCTATGAACTGGCGGCAATTGCAGTGGTGTCCGCGACGATCGGCAGCAGCAGGGGGGAAGAACCTCCTGCATGGACGATCCCGCCGCCGATTCAGCCATTGCCGGTGATCGCCTTTCACGGTACGGGCGATGAACATATTCCGCCAGAGGGCGGCCCCATCCCGCTCAAAGGAGGGGCGCGTTCTTATCGCCCGGTCGCCGAGGCGATGGAGTATTGGCGGACAGCGAACGGCTGTGAACAGCCGCCGCAGATTAGAGATGAAACCAGCGGTGCCATGACAGGGTTCATTTGGGACAACTGCCGCGACGGGCAACGGGTTGAATATTATCGGCTCAAGGATTGGGGACACCGCTGGCCAGCACCGTACTTTACCGCCGGACTGGCCGATGACGACGGGTTGAAAAACTTCGATGCAACGGAACGCATCTGGCGTTTCCTGCGTGATTTTCGTCGTTAGGGCCTGTAAGAAAATAACATGACCATCTTGCATCTCATCTTCCGGCCATCTTCGGTCGCAGCTCAATCACAAAATACTCGACTTAGCCCCGCTAGGCCTGCGGTTTTGTTCAATCGCTGCAACCAAATCTGACCCAAATCTGAGCGCAATATTGGCCACCTTATTTTTCCCACAGGCCCTTAACCTCAAGGGACAAAATTTTTCTCCGCGACCTGCTCGTTCAGCGTCCAGTAATCGTAAATGTATCCCGCCCCCAGCAGCGCGCCGGTGAGCAGGTAGAGAAAACCGGTGATCCACTTGCCCAGATACATCCGGTGGACACCAAAGAGCCCGAGAAACGTCAACAAAACCCAGGCAAAATTATAATCGATCTCTCCCGCCGGAAAGCGCAGCGCAGCCTCCCGATCCATCCCCGGAATCAGAAAGAAATCGATCAACCAACCGATGCCAAATAATCCCAGCGTCAGAAACCAGATCGTTCCGGTCACCGGTTTACCGAAATAAAACCGGTGCGAGCCGGTAAAACCGAAAATCCAGAGGAGATAGCCGATTACCAGACTGTGGGTGTTGCGAAAAAGATCCATGCTGTTTGTTCCCTTCAAGGACGTGTAGACGATAATCAGTCCGCCGCCAACCCCGCCGCCAGATCCTCCCAGAGGTCCTCGACATCCTCGATCCCGGCGGAGATGCGCAACAATCCCGGCCCGATGCCGAGGCGGGTTTTAAGGTCGGCGGGCATCGCCGCGTGCGACATCGACCAGCAGTGGGTAAGGATCGTCTCGACCCCGCCGAGACTCGGGGCGATGATCGGCAACTGGACCCGTGCCAGCAGCGGCTTGACGCGGGTGGCGTCGCGCAGCTCAAAAGAGAGCACCGCCCCCGCCCCGCAGGCCTGGGAGAGGTGCCGCTCACGACCGGGAAAATCGGCCAACCCCGGATAGTAGACGCGGCTGACCGCCGGATGTTCCGCCAGGCGTTCGGCGAGCAGACCAGCGTTACGCTGCCCGGCTTCGAGGCGCAACTTGAGGGTCTTGATCCCGCGCGCCAGCAAAAAGCAATCGAAGGGGCCGAGGACCGCGCCGAAGGAATTCTGGAAGGTTTTCAGCTGTCGCGCCAGCCCTTCGTCGGCGGTGGTCACCAGCCCGGCGAGCAGATCGCTGTGCCCGCCGAGAAACTTGGTGGCACTGTGAATCGCCACATCGATGCCGAGATCGAGGGTGTGTTGCAGTAGCGGGGTCATGAAGGTATTGTCGAGGAAAGTCAACAGCTTATGCTCGCGCGCTAGCGCCGCCACCGCGCGCAGGTCGGTGATATTGAAGAGCGGGTTCGACGGTGTCTCCAGAAAAATACCGCGGGTGTTGGAGCGCAGTGCCGCCTTGATCTGGGCCAGTTCGGCCGTGTTGACGAACGTCACTTCGATCCCCTGGGTCGGCAGGATCTGGGTCAGATAGCGGTAGGAGCCGCCGTAAAGATCCTCGGGGGCGATGAGGTGATCACCGGCCTTGAGCAGCGACAGGGCGCTGCCGATCGCTGCCATTCCCGAGGCGCAGGCGAAGCCGCGCACCCCGCCTTCGAGCAGGGCGATCGCCTCTTCGACCTGATCGCGGCTCGGGTTGCCGCAGCGCGAGTAATCGTATTCGCCTGGCACACCATCGGTATGATGGTAGGTTGACGCCTGATAGATCGGAATTGCTGAGGCACCGGTGGCCGGATCGCGATCGCGTCCCTGATGGACCAATATGGTGGCGTCGGCGTATTTTTTTGTCATCATGGTTTGTTTGTCCTTTATATTCTCACCACGAAGAGCACGAAGCTCACGAAGTTTTTTGACCGCGATTATGCGGATAGTGTGAATGCTATTTCAGCCACAAAACCGGTTTTGATCTTGTTGTTAAGGTTCGCTTCGTGTTCTTCGTGTCCTCTGTGGTGAATAAATAATTTCAGTCTCCCAGAGCCTGCGCTAAATCAGAAATGATATCCTCAACTGTCTCGATCCCCACCGACAGCCGTAGCAGCGCGGCGCAGATGCCGAGACGCAGACGCTCCGGTTCCGGGATATCGCCGTGGGTCTGTTCCGCCGGCAACGTCATCAGCGATTCAACCCCACCGAGACTTTCGGCGAAGGAAATCAACTGTAGCCGTTTCAGGAGCCGGTGGGCAGTGGCCTGATCGGTCACCCGGAAGGAGAGCATACCACCAAAACCGTCGGCTTGCGACCGTTGCAGAACATGGCCGGGATGGGTCGGCAGGCCGGGATAGTAAACTGCGGTGACCTTGGGGTGCTGTTGCAGCCACTCAGCCACCGTCTGCGCGCTGGCGCACTGGCGTTCGAGACGCAGGTTGAGGGTTTTGAGGCTGCGAATCAGCAGCCAGCAGTCTTGCGGGGAGAGGATCGCGCCGGTGGAGTTCTGCAAAAAGTAGAGCCGCTCCCCCAGGGCGGGATCTTTGGCGATCAGCGCCCCGGCGCAGAGATCGTTGTGTCCGGCAAGATATTTGGTCGCCGAGTGGACGACGATGTCGGCACCGAGTTCCAGGGGGCGTTGCAGTACCGGCGTCAGAAAGGTATTGTCGACCACCAGCAGCAGTTCATGTTGGCGACAGAGTGCCGCCAGCCCGCGCAGATCGGCGATACCGAGGAGCGGATTGCCGGGAGTTTCAATCAGCATGGCGCGGGTGGCGGGTCTGATCGCCGCCGCCACCTGCTCCAGATCGCGGCTGTCGACGTAGCTGGCACTGAGTCCGAAATCGGCGAAGACCTGTTCCAGCACCCGGTAGGTGCCGCCGTAGAGATCCTCGGAGACGATCAGATGGTCGCCTTTGGCAAAATGCAGAAAGAGGGTGGTCAGTGCCGCCATGCCGGAGGAGAACGCCAGGCCGCGACTGCCGCCTTCCAGCTCTGCCAACCCCGCTTCGAGAATATCCCGCGTCGGATTGCCGGAGCGGGTGTAATCGTAACCGGTTGATTCGCCGACACCGGGGTGACGAAAGGTTGCGCTGGGGTGGATCGGCACGCTGATCGCGCCGGTACGCTCGTCCCGCCCGACGCCGAGCTGGACCAGACGACTCTCCGTCGTTAATGTCTGTTTTACCATCATTGTGCTCCTTTTCTTCGCGGTTGTTTTCGGCAAGAATACAACTAAAAGCCCCTTCTCGGGATTCGAGAAAGGGCTTCGTGGAGGGATGGCTGGCCATATCGCGAAGCGCCATCCTCATCTTTTCCTCGCTGAAACTTAACTGCGAGGCAGGAATTAGCACCTGACATTCGCGGCTGCGAATCGGTTGCTGTGGTGTCATCGGGCCTGTCCCTTAACCACTCTTGATAAAGACGCGTACTTGACGGTCTATTAAATTTTAGTAGTTAACCATAACGCTAAAGAAGGAGCATCGCTCTGTCAACATATTTTTGTCGACTTTAACAACATGCTTGTTACAGACGCCCTTTGCGCCAAAAATTGCGGGGCACAGAGGTGTCGGCATGCAGGCTCAGGAAAGATCCTCAAACAGCACGCTCGACAGATAGCGCTCGCCGGAATCGGGGAGGATCACGACGATCGTTTTGCCGGAAAATTCCGGTTGCTTTGCCAGGCGGGCCGCCACTGCGGTTGCTGCACCACAGGAAATTCCGGAAAGCAGCCCTTCTTCTTTGGCCAGTCTGCGGGCAAAGGTGAGGGATTCCTCACTGCTGACCTGCTCGACACGATCAATGACCGACAGATCAAGGGTCTCGGGAATAAATCCGGCACCAATCCCCTGAATCTTGTGCGGTCCCGGCGTAAGCGGATCCCCGGCCAGATGCTGGGTGATCACCGGGCTTTCGCTCGGCTCAACCGCAACCGACAAAATTGCTTTCCCCCGCGTTTGCTTGATGTAACGCGAGATACCGGTGATGGTACCGCCGGTACCTACACCGGAAATCAGCACGTCAATTTTACCCTCCGTATCGGTCCAGATTTCCGGCCCCGTGGTCTGCTCGTGAATCAACGGATTCGCCGGGTTTTTAAATTGATGCAACAGCAGGTAACGTTCGGGTTCGCTTTGCGCAAGTTCCTCAGCGGCGGCAATCGCCCCCCCCATCCCCTTGGCTCCGGGGGTCAAAATCAGCTTGGCCCCGAAGGCCTGAAGCACCTTGCGCCGTTCGAGACTCATCGTTTCGGGCATCGTCAAAGTGATCGGGATACCGCGGGCGGCGGCGACGAATGCCAGCGCGATCCCGGTGTTGCCGCTGGTCGGCTCAACAATCTCCCGGCCAGAACCGAGCAGCCCTTTTTCCTCGGCATCCCTGATCATCGCGGCACCTATCCGGCACTTGACGGAATAAGCAGGGTTACGCCCCTCAACTTTACCGAGGACCACCGCTCCGCCGGGGGTAATGCGGTTCAGTTTGATCAGCGGGGTGCGGCCAATCGAGAGTGAATTATCACTGAATATCTGACTCATGTCGATCTCCTTCTCGTGTTTTGATGCTGCGTTGACGGGTATGGCATTTAATGGCGGCGCAAAAAGCGTTACGGCGTTGCACGACGAAATTTTTTCCTGGCCACCCTGATTTTTTTTGCGCAACGACTTACAGTTTAACTGCTGGCAAGGTATTTACCAGCCGCAAGAGCTCATTAAGATCAAGATTTTCTGCCACCACGCGCCCTAAACCCGCGCTGCTGCGGCGGTAAAGATCGAAACGCGGGGTACGCGTTCCAGCACCGTTTTTTTCGCCATTACTGGTCATGATACCGAAATCAGCCAACTGTGGCTGTGAACAGGAGTTGGCACATCCGGAGATTGCCCAGGATTGCTGACGCCCCGCTGCATCGAGCGCGTGGATAACGTGTGCGGCAACGTCGCGGGTCGCCGACAAGCCCATGCGGCATTCATGATTCCCCGGACAGACGCGAAAGGTCACCTGTTCGGCGGGCGTCTCACCGCTGAACCCTGCGGCGGCGAGCGCCTGCTGCGCCGCGTCCCGCTGATCCGCCTGAACAAGGGGCAGGGCAATATTCTGATCCGCAGTCAGCGCCAGAAAACCGTCGCAATAGCTGTTGGCCAATTGCGCCAGAGCGCTAAAGCGCGTGGCGTTGATCTCTCCGGCAAAGATCCCCACTTCAATGATGGCGTGCTTGCTCGGCAGCGCTGCGCCAACGACTGTTGGCCGTAACGACGGGACACTGTGCGCGGCGCCATCGGTGCTTACCAACGTCCGAAACCGCTCTTCACCGATGTCATTAAGCAAGCTTTTCAAGCGCTTACCTGCTGGCGTGTGGGCGGCATAGACGCGCACGATACTCTCTGTCAACGGGATCACCCGGTTGCTCGCCACCGCCTTTTCGAACAGGAACCCGGCTTGCGGTGCACGCCCCAGGCCTCCGGCACACCAGATGTCGAAACACTCCACACCATCATCGTCACCGACGTAAACCAGGCCAACATCCTGAATCAGATGACGGGAGCGGGAATAATCGCCGTCAACACTGATCTTGAATTTTTTCGGTAGCCCTTCAAAGTAAGGATTACCAGCAAAGTGTCGTTGCAAACGCCGGGCAAGGAGCTGGGCAACATCAAAGTGTGCACCCAGGGTAGTACTGCACGAAATGCCGCGTACCGCGCCACCACAGGCTCCGCGTGAGGTCAGACCAACCGCGTCCAGGCGCGGAAAAATCGTCTTCAGGTCGGCGTGGGCTAATCCGTGCAATTCAATGCTGCAACGGCTCGTCAGGTGTAACGAACCTTGCGCAAAGTCCTCGGCAAGAGTACAAAGCTGCTCAACCTGGAGACTTGACAAAACCCCCGCCGGAGCTTTGATCCGTAACATCAACCGCCCGGTCTGGTCCTGTCTGTAAATCCCGTCGAGTCGCAGTTGTTGATAATCGATGTCCATTATTTTTCATCCGTTCAATCGTGGTGCAATCAATTTTCTGCACCGCTGCTGGTTCCGTTGTTTCAGGGGGTGGCATCATCAACGGGGCGCCGATGCAAACCGCATTCCTTGTGTTCGGGATTTTCCCACCACCAGCGACCGGCGCGCGGATCCTCACCCGGCAGAATCGCCCGCGTGCAGGGTGCGCAACCGATCGACGGATACCCTTGACGGTGCAGGCGATTCACGGGCAATCGCCGCTGATCAGCATACGCCCAGATCTGCTGTTCGGTCCAGTCGATCAGCGGATTGATCTTCAACCGATCATCATGCGCCTGATCAATTTCAATCACGGCCAGGGCCGCGCGCGTCACACTCTGTTCACGCCGCATACCGGTAACCCATCCGGCCAGCGGTGCCAGCGCCCGGTGCAACGGCTCGACTTTGCGGATAAAACAGCACTCCTGACGATTTTCAAGACTTTGTTGAAAGGAAAAAGGTCCTTTTTCGCTGAGCAGCGCCTCCACGGCGCCGCGATCAGGGAAAAACCAGTGAATTGTGAGCGCATAGCGTTCCCTGACTGCCTCGGCCACGGTATAGGTCTCTTCCGGTAAGCGCCCGGTATCAATAGCAAAAACGCCAACTTCAAGGGCAAAACGTGAGATCAGATCGATCAGCACAAGATCCTCAACCCCGAATGAACAGGCCAACTGGACGTCCCCTTGCGCACGGGACAACCCCTCTTTGATTATTTTGACTGCCACACTTTCAAGTGACAGTGAAGAATCATCATTGTCAATAAAATGTTCCATCGTCGCTTTCCTTCCGCAGTGGCAACGTAATGCTGCACAGCAACACCACTCCAGCAAAAGTATCTGTGATCATAATTATATAATGACAACAAATTAGTCAACAATATTTTTTCAAAGTTCTTTATCTTTTTTATGTACTTTGTGCCATGACAATCTCATGCAACAAGTTGATAATTGCATGTTTCCAAAAAAAACGCCGCAAATGTCGCAACGACATGTGCAGCGTGTTATTTTTTTGTGGTTGAAAAAAATCAGCCGTGAGAACGGTTACTTGTTGTTCACATTTTCGCGTGCAACCAGTTCGGCAAACGTGTAACGCTGCAGCGACGCCATCATCTCTTCGCGGATTTCTCGCCACGCCCCATGCACCGGGCAGAAAAGATCGCGGGTACAGGTCTGCGGCTCGACAAGACAGTGGTTGAGGTAAAGGGGACCTTCTTCAGCCTTGACGACGTCAAGCATGGTCACTTCCGCAGGATCTTTCAGTAACAGAAAACCGCCACCAACTCCGCGTTGAGAACCAACGATTCCGGCACGAATCAACGGTTGCAGGATTTTTGTGAGAAACGCGGGGGTAATTCCCTGCTCTTCGCAAATATCCCGCTTGTAGACAATCTCCCCTTTTGGCTGCTTTGCCAGATGCAAAACGGCCCGAATAGCATATTCTGTTGCGCGCGTTATGACCACGATTGAATCCCCAATTCTAACTGTTGAAGTTATAGATCAATTGATACCCCGTCCGGAGGACTTTTGTCAACGTGATTTTCTCCCCCCTGTCGATCACAGAGACAGGAAAATAGCACAAATGCGCGCTGTTTCGAGCGCATAAGCTATTGCCAGCACAGATGAAAAATGATAGTTTTACTCGTTATTCCTGCTGTCAATTAACTTTTTATCTCCGGAGAGAGAAAACGTGCGTCAATCTTTCGTAATTTTATCGGGACGCAAATTGTTCACGCTGCTCGTTTTCTTGTTGACACTACCGGTCCCGAACACCTTTGCACTCATCCAGCAGCTAACCTATGCCGGAGCAACAACCCTTCAGCTGCATTTCATGCCCCAGGCTGCCAAGCTCTTCAAAAATCGTAACGGGATCGAATTCACCATCAACGGTGGCAACACCGGGCCGGGGATCCAGGCATTGATCGAGGGAACAATTGACATTTCCGGTGCCGGGCGCTTTCTCACTGCAGAAGAAAAATCGGCCGGACTGGTTGAGCACCTGATCGGCTGGGATGCGCTGTACGTCATTGTTCATCGGGACAATCCGATTGAAACTTTGTCACGACAACAATTACAGGGTATATTCTCTGGACAAATTCAAAACTGGCAGGATGTGGGTGGCGCAGAGCGACCGATCATGGTGATCTCCAGCCCGCGCGGATCGGGAATGCGTGCCAATGTCCGTAAAAAGGTTTTGCTGTCGGCAGCGCTTACCGAACAAGAGGTCATCTCTCCGATCGTGCATGACGCCGACCGGCTGGTTGCTCAATTTCCGACCGCCATCAGCATTCTCAGCGCCAGCATGGTCGATCTCTCCATGGTCAAGGTCGTGCGTGTCGACAACGTCATACCCTCGGCGCAGAGCATTGCTACAGGAAAATACACGTTGGTCAAACCGCTTTTACTGGTCACAAAAACGTCACCGGGAGAGGCGATTAAAGAATTCATCGACCTGGCTGCAAGTCATGAAGGACAACAGATTATTGCTGAAAAATTTTTTCCCGTGGAAGCGGGTGCGGCGCCAATCCCTGGCAGCCGAAACTTGCGACACTAGTACCACATAACCACCAGGATTTCCTAAAACAAGCGACTACCGAAGGCCGGGTAAACGTCGCGCGTTGAAGCCTTTGGCTTACATTTGACAGGGACTGCTATGTTTAAACTAATAAAGTTAAGAACCAAAATCCTCCTTGCCCTCATCGGACTTTCAGTGGTTCCGCTGGTGGTTGCGCTCTTCATTCTTTTTCAGATGACCGGCAAGCAAATTGAAGAGGGGATGGCTCAGCGCACCGCCCAGACTGAAGATTTTATTCGCAGCAACACGGCCTACCTGCAAACCGTACGATTGAACTACGTACAACTGCTGGCGCGCGATTCGGGGCTGGTCAATGCAGTCTATTACGCCGTGCTCAGCGGCGACACCCTCCAGCTTGCCGACGCGATCAAGGACTCCCAAAAAACTTTCAATTTTGATCACATGGAGGTTGTCGACCAAAACGGAGCGCTATTATTGGAATCAACGACTGAAGGCGAACAACCTCTCGACGCCAACACTGCCAGCAGCACGCCGCAGCGGCAGGTCGAAACCGAGGATCGGGTCGACATCAAGCTCTTTGATGGACGGCTGGCCATCGTTGCCGTCGCCCCGATCAAACTGCAGGACCAGATCATCGGCCATCTTGCCGGGGTCAACTACCTCGACGGCAAATTTGCTGCATCAATCAAGGATTTCAGTGGAGCGGAAATCGGGGTTTTTGACGAAAAAGGCGTTTTTGCGGCGACCCTGGACGGTCTCAAATCGCTCGGCGCTGAAGACATCCGCAGCGCCAAAGGAACAAACGTTACCCTGAACGACAACACCTATACCCTGACCGCCAATGCTCTCGGCGGAGCAAATAGCGGTGTGCTGCTGGCGATTGACCGCACCGAAGTGGAAAAAGCGAATAGCCGCCTGGCGACAACGGTCGTTGCAATTCTGCTGATCGCCACAATCGTCGCCACGTTGGTTGGTTTTGCCATCAGTCGCAATATCGTCACCCCGCTGCGACGAGTCGTTGACAATCTCAAGGAGATGGCCGAAGGAGAAGGGGATCTGACCCGAACCCTGAAAATCATCTCCCATGACGAAATCGGTGAGCTGGCGGAAAGTTTTAACCTGTTCCTTACCCGTTTACGCGACATGGTCGAACGTACCCGCAATGTGTCCATCGGTTTGATCGACGCAACCGAACAGATTCGTGTTTCGTCACGTGATGTCACCGAAGGGGCGATCCAGCAATCGACCGCGCTTGATGAGTCGGCACGGGCAACGCAGGGGATCGACTCATCGACTTCAGGGATCGCCGAAAGTACCGGCTCACTGGTCATCGCCGTCGAGGAAAGCTCGTCGGCGACGCTTGAACTGGGGGCCACGATTGAAGAGATCGCTTCACAGATGGAACGACTCTTTATCACCGTTGATCAGGTCTCAAGCTCAATCAACGAGATGTCCGTCGCCAGCCAGGAAGTTTCCGAAAATGTTGAAATTCTTTCATCCTCGACCGAAGTAACCGCTTCGTCAGTGACGCAGATGGATGCCTCGATTAAAGAGATTGAGGAGAGTGCCGAAAACACCAACAAACTCTCTGAAGAAGCCGCAGAGGATGCCCTGAAGGGTAAAATCGCCGTCGATGAAACGATCAGCGGGATCAATGCCATTCGTGAAACCGTGGATCATGCCAGTAATGCAATCCAGGAACTGGGGAATCAGTCTTCGGCCATCGGCAAGATCCTGACAGTTATCGATGATGTTGCCGACCAGACCAGCCTGCTGGCCCTGAATGCCGCAATCATCGCTGCCCAGGCGGGTGAACATGGACGCGGTTTCGCCGTAGTGGCTGTCGAAATTCGCGAGTTGGCGGAACGCACTGCGGTTTCGACGCGAGAAATCGGGGCAATCATCGGCAACCTCCAGAGCGGTACCAAGGAAGCAGTCAGTGCCATGAGTACCGGCAGCGCAAGGGTTCACGAAGAAGTCAAGCGCTCCCACGCCGCCGGCGAGGCGTTGGAAAAAATCTATACCAGTACACTGAAAGCCGCCGAACAGACACGCGGCATTGTCCGTGCCACCCAGGAACAGTCGCGCGGCAGTCGGCAGATTACCGGCTCGATCAATCAGGTGGCGTCGATGCTCGGCCAGATCGCCACCGCCATTCGCCAGCAAAACGAAGGGGCTCGCCAACTGGCTCAAGCTGCTGAGGCGATGAAGGAAATCGCTTCGCAGGTCAAACTCAGTACCGGTGAGCAGGCCAAGGGGAGTCGGCAGATCAACAACAACATGGAACGCGTTCGCTCGATGATTGAGCGTATCGACGAAGCAACCCGCGAGCAAACCAAACGCAGCCGGGAAATGGTTGAAGCAATCGCCAAGGTCAGTGGCATCGCCGAAAAGAATGCGACACGGACTGAGGATCTGGATCGTGTGGTGGAAATCTTGCTCAATCAGACAGCGACGCTGGAAGACGAGGTCGGCGCCTTCAAAACATGATAGCCGATCTTCTCCGCGTGACCATCCTCGGTTCGGGAACCAGCAGTGGCGTTCCGATGATCGGCTGTTCCTGCCCGGTATGCACCTCGACTGACCAGCGCAACCGGCGTACGCGTTGCAGCGTCCTTGTTGGACTGCGTGAGCGTAATATTTTGATCGACACTGCAACAGATTTGCGCCAGCAAGCCTTGCGCGAACAGATAACACAAATTGATGCCGTTCTTTATACCCACGCCCACGCTGACCATACGCACGGAATTGATGATTTGCGCGCCTTCAATCCTGCCGGTGGGGGTACCTTGCCGATTTATGCCGACGCATCAACCCTCACGGTGATTCGACGCGCGTTTGCCTATATCTTCAGCGATGATGCAGCGATGGGTTATCGCCCTCGACTAGCGCCCCGGCTGATCGATACACCGGTGACGATCTGCGGTTTTCCGGTTGAGCCATTGCCGTTGCGGCACGGACACGAATCCTCACTGGGCTACCGCATCGGAAACTTTGCTTATTTGACTGATTGTAGCGCAATCCCAGCGGAAACGCTGACACGCCTTGAAAACCTGGATGTTTTGATTCTCGACGGGCTGCGTTTTCGTCCCCATGTCAGCCACTTCAACATTACCCAGGCAATTGACATGGCACAAATAATCGGCGCCCGACGAACCTTGTTGACCCATTTGACCCACGACATTGATCACGCAAAACACGCGGCAGAATTACCGGCCGGAATTGAGTTTGCCTATGATGGGTTACGTCTGGAATTGCCCCTGACAGCTGCTATTTGAACGGATCAACTTGATGCGCCAGGAAATCAGATTGCACGGCCAGATTAACGACACGATTGAATATTTTGCCACGGCGTCGGCATGGGATGCCTTCCGTGGTTATTTTTACGAAACAACGGGCGATTCGTTGCGTCTTTTTTCTCCCGGCAACGAACTGGTTCTCAACGAGAACGAGATTTCGCACTACGGCAACGGCGGCACCTTTTGCGAATATATGTTCGGTGTCGATCAACCCCTCTCCGATCTGGCTAAAAGTGATGTTCGTAACCGCCTGGTGCTCTATGGCGGCACCTACCAGACGGGCGGCCAACTCAGTTTCAGCGATCAAACCGACGGCACCCTCAGCTACGAGCGCATCTTCCTTGAAGGAAATGCCGTTTATAACCATTTTTTCTTTCTTACCGGCTCGGTCTCCGGTTCTACCCGCGAGCAACAGGAAGATATTTTGCGCCTGCTCGGCAAGCTGCTCAAACGCAGTACCTATGTCGGCGTCGATGACGACTACCCTCTCATCGAAGAAATCTCCAGTCTGCTCGGCCACAAAAGTTCACTCTATGTGGTCAAGTTGCTGCACCGTCGCCACCGGCTTTATCACGATCATTTCCGTGAGCTTTACTTTGAGTACAAAACCATCCCCGACGAGAAAATGACGGAGTTGCAACACCTTGCCGACCGTCTTGGCATCGACAAGTATCAGCAGGAGCGAATTCGCATCGACGTCATGTACAAGCATGAGGAAAATCGGCGAATCGTTGATGAATACAAAAATATCCTGATTGAGTGTGGCCGTAAGGAGCGGATCAGCAAACTTGAAAACGCCCGGCTGACGCGCCTGAAAACCCTCGCAGTCCGGCACAAAATTCCAACGCCGCTGTTCTATACTCTCGACTCTATGCTCAAGCATGACAAAATGGTTGAGGTTGAGGAACAGGGTTATATCTCTGAAACGCGCGAGATTTTGGCCGGTATCTTCTTCACCGGACACCAGCTTGGCCCCGGCATTGTCCACGAAGACATGCTCCGGCTGCTCGAAGCCAAACGCAAGGCGAGTGAAAATCGCGATCACACCTTTGAGCAGATCCTGCTCGAAACCGGCAAGGCGTGTGACGAGATGATCCGCGACGGGGCCGATATTTCGCTGCTCGAAAATTTTTCCTACGTCATCACCTATTTCGACCGCTACGACAACACCTCGGCACATATCAACAAGCTGGCGTTCATGGAGAACAGTCGCTTCAGCGAAGAGATCATTCGCAGCCTGCTCGGCAACCGCACCGCCTTCAACGAACTGGATGATACCTTGTTCGGCAGACTTTTTTTCGACAGCATTTTTGACAATAAATATATCGGTAAATACGGTAAAAAGAAGCTCAAGACGCTGCTCAAGGGCCTTGATGAAATAGCCGACAGCCGCAACACCGTTCAGGGGCTGATCACCCACCTGCAATCGATCGAGTCGGAAGAAAATCTCTACGAACTGTTGCTCACTCATGTCAAGGAACGTATTCGTAACTTCTATTCCCGCTACACGACCCGCAGGGAGCAGGAAGACCTCCTTGCCGAGATCACCGAGGAATTGCGCAACAAGCACCTGCTCAACGAAGACATTCCCTACTCTCTTTTCAACGATGTTGTTGTCAGCATCAAGAAGGAAGCGATCTACCTGCACAATTTACTCCCCCGCATCGTTGCCGAGCGAGACATCGCCCTGCGCGAGGATTTTCTCGAAAACAGCGGCCTCGATCGCTTCTATGTTGAGGAACTTGAACGTGAGTATTTCGAGCTCAACAATCTTGACCTTAACGAGCTTTATCAAATCCGCAAAGGGCTGAACACCGATCAGGGCTGACAGTTCGATGCGCAAACAGCGACGATGTCATGAATCATCCACCCCGCGATAAAATTCGCAACATCGGGATTATTTCCCATATCGACGCCGGTAAAACCACCGTCTCGGAGCGCTGTCTCTTCTATAGCGGAGAAATTCATCAGCTCGGTGAAGTCCACGACGGCGCGGCGACGATGGACTGGATGGAGCAGGAGCGAGAGCGGGGGATCACCATCACTGCGACCGCAACCGCCTGCCACTGGCGTGATGTAACGATCAATATCATCGACACGCCGGGACATATTGATTTCACCATCGAGGTCGAGCGTTCACTGCGGGTCCTCGACGGCGCGGTGATGATCTTCAGCGCCGTCGAGGGGGTGCAGCCACAAAGCGAATCAGTCTGGCGCCAGGCGGATCGGTATCAGGTACCGCGCATTTGCCTGATCAACAAGATGGATCGTCTCGGTGCGGATCAGTGCCACACATTGGCAGAAATAGAAGATCAACTCGCGGCGCGTCCGGCGCTGCTGCAACTCCCCTACGGTGAAGAAAACGCGTTCTCCGGGGTCATTGACGTGATTGAAAAGCGTCTCATCCTGTTCTCCGCGGACGACCTGGGGGCGACGGTCACCACCACCGATATTCCTGCAGAGCTGGTCGCAGCCGTCGACGTTGCCCGTGACCAGCTGGTTGAAATAGCAGCGGATTTTGACGACCAGCTACTCGGCAGTTACCTCGCTGGCGAAGCGATTGCAGTTGATCAACTGAAAGCAGCACTGCGTCGCGGGACCCTCGCCTGCCGCATATTTCCGACCTTACTCGGTTCCGCGCTGCGCAACAAAGGCATCCAGCCGCTCCTTGATGCCGTCATCGATTACCTTCCCGCACCAACCGACATCCCGGCGATCACCGCTCACTCTCCCGACGGCACCATAAAGACGGCGCTTGGTGCCGACCCGCAAGCGCCGTTCTGCGGTCTGGCGTTCAAAGTGCAGGCAGATGAAGGGCGCAAACTGACCTATCTGCGCATCTATTCCGGAACCCTCCGCGCCGGCGACAGTGTCTACAATGTCAATCGCACCAGCAACGAAAAAGCTGCCCGGCTCTTTCGCATGCATGCTCACAAGCGAGAACGCCTTGACGACGCCATTGCCGGTGACGTCGTCGCGGTGGCCGGGTTGAAACATGTGCTGACCGGAGACACCCTCAGCACCATTGAGACCCCGTTACTCCTCCCTGGCCTGAGCGCCCCCGAACCGATGGTGTCGGTTGCGGTGGAGGCGATGCGCATCGAGGATCGCGAGAAGCTCCCCCTGGCGCTGGACAAGCTCCAGTGGGAAGACCCGACGTTCCGGGCGATTGAGGATGAAGAGACCGGCCAAACAGTCTTGACCGGGATGGGGGAGTTGCACCTTGAAATCATTGTCCATCGGCTGGAACACGAATTCGGTGTCGCCGTGCGCACCGGAAAACCCCGGGTGATCTATCGTGAAGCGTTAACCGTTGCTGTCGAGCGGCAAGAATCTATTGAGCAGGAGATTGAAGGAAAGTTGCAACGGGTGGAGCTTGCATTACGCTTGACGCCAACCGCCAACGGTAGCGGTTTGCAGATCGTCCTGCCGACCGCGTCGGACGCTGAAACGTTGCCCGAGAATTTACGCGAAGTGCTGGCGAGCACGCTCAAACAGGCGCTTCAGGGAGGGGTTTGTTTCGGTTACCCGGTGACCGATCTTGACATCACCATTGTTGCATGTCCTTACCGACCGGGAGAGTTCAACGCCCTTGGTTTACGGGCCGCTGCCCAGCGCGCGATACGCCACGCCGCAGAGTTCGGCAAACCAACGTTGCTCGAACCACTGATGAAACTTGAACTAACGATTCCAGGCGATCACGCGGGAAAGGTTCTTGGCACGATTCAACGTAAGCGGGGGCTGGTTGAAGGGATGTCGTCGCACAGCGGCAGTGAAATCATCCGTGCCCAGGCACCGCTGGCGGAGATGTTCGGCTTCATGACCGAACTGCGCAGCGCCACGCAGGGGCGAGGCACATTCACCATGGAGTTTTCTCATTTCGCGCCTGCCCCGGCGGAGGTGCTGAAGCGCTTCGGTGGGGGGTAAAGCGTCATTTTTTACCGCGAAGGACACGAAGAGAGTCTCACCCATGTGGCCTTTGGCGAACCGGCGAGTACAGAGTAAAATGAAAGTTAATACTCTTCCAGAATCGCGTAAGCGGTACTCCTTTTCGCCGGAGTAAACCCCGCTCCGCGCGCCACCTCGACAACCTCGTCTTGAGTCATGCGAAACTCCACCCCGGCGGCAGCAACGACGTTTTCTTCGAGCATCGTCCCCCCCAGGTCGTTGGCACCAAAAAAGAGGGCTACCTGCGCCATCATCGCCCCTTGTGTCACCCAGCTCGCCTGAATATTGTCGATATTATCGAGCACGATCCGTGACAATGCCAGGACCTTGAGATAGTCCACCCCGCTCGCCGTTTCGCCCCCCAGCTCAGTATTGTCCGGCTGAAAAGTCCACGGAATAAAGGCGGTAAAACCACCACTGCGCGACTGAATCTCGCGCACCCGGAAGAGATGCTCGACAATATCCTCTGGCTGCTCTTTAGAACCGAACATCATCGTCGCGGTGGTACGCATCCCCAAGCGGTGCGCTTCTTCCATCACGGCGGCCCAGTCGCGCCAGCCGATTTTGTTCGGTGAAATCTCCTTGCGCACCGCATCGACCAACACCTCCGCACCGCCCCCCGGCACCGAAGCGAGGCCGGCAGCCTGCAAGCGCCGCAGGCACTCCGGCATCGACAGCTCCGACAGACGGGCGACATGAATCACCTCGGCGGGCGAAAGGGAATGAATCTGCACCTGCGGAAAGCGCTGTCGAATCTCGCGAAACAACTCCTCGAACCAACCGATCTTCAGCTCAGGATGCAGCCCTCCCTGCATCAACAGTTGGGTGCCGCCATGATCAACCAGTTCCTGGATTTTGTGAAAAATTTCTTCGTGGGACAGCACATAGGCATCCGCAGCGTCGGCGTCGCGATAGAACGCACAAAATTTACACTGCGACTGGCAGACGTTGGTGTAATTGACATTGCGGTCAACCACAAACGTCACCCGGTTATGCGGATGCTTCTTGCGGCGGATCGCGTCAGCCAATTTACCAACTTGAAGCAGATCAGCTTCGGTCAGCAGCCAGAGCGCCTCGGCGCGGTCGAGAATGCCTCCATCCTCAACTTTTTTTTGCAAATCGGTCAGCAGCATTCCTGATATGCCTTAAATCCTTCCAAAACCTGACGAAAGTTTTTGGGGCCGTATTTTTTGAAGCCCTCATCGTCCACAAAGACAAAAGCGTACTTCACAGTCGATTGTAAACGATTGAGATCCTCACACCACTGACACAACCGGGCCATTTTCGGCGGGACATCCTCGTCCACCTGACCCTTGGTCTCGACCACCACAATCCGGCCATCTGTCATTTTAACCAGAAAATCGGGATAGTAGTTGGACATATCGCCATTGGCCTTAACGTAATCCAGTTTGAAATGGACCGCCAGATAGTTTTTGGCGTAAGAAACCACGTCGTCGCAATCTTCCAAAAAACTGGCGAAGCACAGCTCAAAGGGGCTGTCACCGATAACGCGATTAAAAACGCTCTTCTTCGCCATCAGATAGCCTTGATCCTTGACGACAAAGGGGCGGGTCTCGCGAAGCTTGATGGTGTCGCGGATCTGTGCGTCACCCTTGGTGCGAACGGTCAGTTCGTTGATCGCCTTCTTGAAGGATTCAATTACCGTCTTTGTGGCGGCCAGCTCCGAAAGATTGCGCAAAGTATTGGGCGATTCAAGCTCAATCATCGATCCGAACAGTGCATCCCGCACGAACGTCTTGACCTTGCCGTAGAGCACATCGTAACCACTGACGAGTCGCAACTCCTTCATGATCGTCTGGGCAAAGTAGCCAATGACGCTGCGATAGTCGGCCACCCCGGCACTATCAAGAATCGTGGTGTGCGTAATGACACCGCTGGTGATGTCCTTAAAAACGATTTCCCGCTGTTCTGCTTCACTGAATTGCCGGTAGAGCAATGCCTGAAAGGGTATCGATCCTGTGTCCAGATCGGCCAGATTTTTATACTCGCGATAGATACGCGGCGAAAGGACCGGGATGAAGATATCAAGCTTATCGAGGTCCTTCGTGTCATTTTCAGTATCGACCTCGATCACCAGTGGCGTCTTAGCCCCGGTCCCCTGCCCCATCGCTTTGCGTTCCAGTTCAACCCCTTCGGCCTGAATCGACTCGACGAACTCCATGAAGGCGTTTGTACCGACCACGCTGACATACTCCTCCACGTCACCGGGGTACATTTTGCGCAGTCCACGGCCTAAGGTCTGCTCGGGAAGGATATTGCTGTTGGCGGCATAGGCGCGCAAGCCGACGATGGTTGTCACGTTGCGCACGTCCCAGCCCTCCTTGAGCATCAGCACCGAGACGATGGCCTTGTACGGACTTTCCCATGGAATCAATATCGTTGGCCTGCTTGCGCAGCGCTTCAAGCACTTCCTTTGCCTTGCCCGAGGCGGCTTCCGAAATCTCGCCGTTACTTTTGGTGTGGATCACCAACACCGCCCCCTTCAGGTCAGGATAATGCCCCTCCAGATATTCGGCCACGTCGTCACAGTTGCGCGTGTCGTCGGTCATGACGAAGAGGATCGCCTTCTTCCCCATCTTCTGATGTTCGTCGTAGGCCTTGCGCCATTCGATCACCCCAAGATCGAGGTAGTCGGCGTACTTCTCGGTGTATTTGGCGCTTTGGCGTTCGGTAAGCTTGGCGCGGCTGGGAGCATCGGGGAGGACCGGATGCTTGACCACGTTCTGCCAGATCGCCTCAACCAGTGGGTAATCGGAGACGGTTTGCACGAAGATGGCGCCATTGTTGTGTTTCGGGGTGGCGGTTACGTCGAGTTGCAGGGAGAGCGCATCCCCCTTCTGCAGCAGGCGATTGTGGATATCCTGAATCGACTGGAACCACGCCAGCTTGGCATCATGGATATGGTGCGCCTCGTCGTTGAGCACCATCAGTTCGTCGATGTCGCGCACGATCATTCCCAGGTCGACTTTTGAGTCGGTGGTTGCGCCGCTCGGCCGCTTGCCGAGGAAGTAATCCATGCTGTTGTCGTCGTCCGGTGTGGGTGGAATCTCCTCCCCGCAATAGACACGGTGAATGTTGGTCAGAAAAATATTGCCGACCGGGCGCGTGACACGCACCTCGTCCTGCACGTGCAGAGTCAGCTGAAAATCGTCCCGCCAGTTGCGGCCGTCGAAACCGTTATCGGGGATCACCGGATCATCAAAGAAAATGCGCAGACCCTGAAAGTCTTTGTAGATGCGGTCAAGGACAATGATGTTGGGTGCAATCACCAGAAAGTTGCGCGACAGTGTCGAGTCCGACTCATAGAGTTTATGGAAGAAGCTCCAGGCCAGCGCCAGACTCAGCACCTTGGTCTTGCCGCTGCCGGTGGCCATCTTCACCACGTAGCGCCGCCAGCTTTCGTCGAACATCCCGGCCGACACCACCCCGCTGCCGTCAAAGCGCATCAGGTCGAACTTATCTTTGGCACCGACCACGTCGTAGAGATAGACAATCGTCTCCAGCGTTTCGCGCTGGGCGAAGAAGTAGCGAAACTCCTCGGTCGTCCCGTCAGCCCGCTCCTGTAGATGCGGCTCTCTGAACCACCAGTTCAGCAGGCTCTTGCTGGTCTCGGTCGCACCGACGTAACCCCCGTCGCGAAACTCCTTCACCTTGCGCCGCAGTTGTGACACCAGTGGCGGCATCAGCTTGTCCATGGTCGTTTCGCGTAGCGCCTCGTCAGCCGGGAACCAGCGAACCTCGGGATTGAGAATCGCGTGAGGGGAGTTGGGGAAATCAGGATGCAGGGCCATTACTTCTTCTCTCCAAGTTTTTTTACGCCCAGATCCTCGGTCAACAATCGCATCTGACTGATTGCGATGGAGTTGAGCTTTTGTAGCCGCTCGGCCTGCGGCAATCCTTCACTGATGAAGAGCGCATTCAGATTCTCAAGATTGGAGAGACAGATGAGCTGGGCGACATTCGCCTCGTCGCGGATATTCCCCTTTTCCCCCGGATTTGCATCTCGCCAATGTTTGGCGGTCATGCCGAACAATGCCATGTTCAGCACATCGGCCTCACTGGCGTAAGTCAGGCTGACTTGTTTCGCGTTCAGTGCCGGCGGAAGCAAATTCTCCTTGATGGCATCGGTATGGATACGATAGTTGATCTTCGCCAGATTGCGTTTGATATCCCAGCCGAGCTGCGCCTGTTCAGCTTCCTTGAGCCGCTGGAACTCCTTGATCAAGTAAAGCTTGAACTCAACCGACACCCACGAAGCGAACTCGAAGGCAATGTCCTTGTGCGCGTAGGTCCCGCCATAGCGACCAGCTTTCGAAACGATGCCAATGGCACGGGTAAGTTCTATCCACTTGGTGGGCGTCATGACGAACGCATTGCTTCCCGAAGCATTTTTAACCGTGTCGAATTCCACACGGTTAAAATCCGGATTGTTCAGCAACTCCCAAATACCCAGAAACTCGACGGAGAAACGTGTTCGCATCCAGTTCTGGATAACAAAACGAGGATCATCTGAATTCTTGAACTTGGCGATATCGGTCAGGGAAATGTAATCATTCTGTTTAATGCGCTGAACACGAACCGTCTCTTCGAGAACGATAATTTCGTTGTTTTTGCCCATGCATTTGCTCCAATTTAAATATGGCGAATTCGCCATATTTGTTTTAAAACCCGTCGAATTCGCCGGGCTTAAACTGCTCGATCTGCGTTGATCGGTGTAATCTGCGGACTCATACCGAAACCTCGACAATGGTCATAGTGTCGTTGCCGAAGATATCCACCACCTTCACCGCGATCTTGCGCCGGCCCGGCGGGCATTCGTGGGCGACGCTGATCAGCTCCAGAGAACGGTCCTTCTTGGTGCGGAAGGATTGCCACTCGTTCTCGAAGACGTAATCGCCGGTCCACTGCTCCTGCCATTCTTCGTCAATACCCGGACCGGACTCGACTGCCGAAGCTTCTTCAGAGCGAAGGCGGATGATCTCGCGCTTGCCGTTCCAGACCAGCTCCACCTCGCGCTTGTCGTCGAAGAGTAAAAAGCGGTACTTTTCCGGCAATTCTTTATTCGAATCCAAATAACCGATAATCTCTTGTTTTTCCTGCTCGCTCAGTCGCAGCATGCTTATCGCCCCTCCTCCCGCCGCCCAAGATACGCCGCGAAACTCTCGGCGGCGATGACGTCCATCAGCGGAATATCTTCGATAGCCACCGTCTCATCGGCCAGCGCCTCGGTCACGAGAAACATTTGCTCCCAGGGGACCGGCGGCTTTTTGATCGACTTTAACCACCGGGTTGTCAACACCAAACGTTCCAGCCATTGCTTACGACGCGGCTGAAGAATTTTATGCAAGATTGTGTCAATACATCGCTCCGGGTCGATCTGCCTCTTCCTGCCTTGCGTCTTTTGCACAATCTTGTCAACGTCAACATCATCCTCAAACCAGGAATAGGCAAACGTTTGTTGCAGAAGCCAGGATGCCGAGGCAATGAACGCCTGTTCCCGGTAACGCTCGGTCACATAACGCGCCCCGCAACTTTCCAGCGCGTTGCGTAAACTTTTCAGTTCAGCCATCACGTCGAGCGGCGCCGCTTTCCACTGGTCACAGCCGAGTTGTTCGGCGATCGCGGCCAGCCAGTGGCTGGGAACCTTCCCATGTTCGGCGCCATCGGCCAGCGCCTGACAGATCCGTCTGTCAAGATAGTCTGACGTCGATTCGTGGGCTCCGGTTTCTGCCTTCAGCATCTCGACAAAATTGTTGCGCTCACGTTTGTTTGCCAAATGGATAAAAAAAGCATCGGCGACCCCGGCTCCCCGTTTAGGCATGATTGCACAGCACAGAAAGCCTTTTCCTTCGGGAATCATCACCTGAAAGGTCTGTGCCATGGCGCCATCAACACCGGACGCATAGACAACCGTGCCACGCCGTGGCGGCAGCGGCGCACACTCCACGCGCGCGCGGCGGGCGTTGGTCACGGTCTGGTCAATCTGCTTGCGCAACTCCTCGGGAAACCAGTTGCGAGCGACAATCAGGCGGCGCAAAGTTTCCGGGGTCAGGAAGCGCCCCTCAACCTCCGCCAACTGTCGGGCCACGCCGCTCCGCACCTCGGCGACAGGATGAAACAGCATCAGGGCCGCCATTTCCCGAATCACCGGATGTTCTACTTCAAGCATATGCCGGCACAGTATCACCTGCACATCGCTGTCACCAACCAACATCATTTGCAGCACGGCGTCGAACAGTTCAAAAGGACTGCCGCTTTCCAGCTCTTCAAGCGCACTGAGCAACTCACGCATGCCCTGCTCGGGGTCCGCTGCGAATTCCGGATCATGGTCTAATTTTGCCAGCATTCGCTGGCTGTTGGCCTGGTGCAACAGCGGCAAAATCTCGATCCGGGTGTCCAGCAACACCTGGGTGACCATGGCTCCCAGTTCCATGTCGACACTCTCGGCGTAGACATGTCGAGCGAGGGCCGCTTGCCAGTTTTCAATCCGGCGCATAGCATCGGGACGACGTCGTTCCAGGTCCGTGCGCAGGATATCACACACATCGGTTAAGACAGTCAGCGCCTCATCCAGTCGCGCTTCATCCTTGCGCATGTACAGCTCAACGATAAGTTGGGCCAGTTCATCCTCAGCCCGGTCATATGCAAGCAAAAAGCGTTGCAGCTCTGTCTTCCTGAAATCGTGCCCGCTGAATGAATCCTGCTGATTCTGCAGGAAAAACTCAACCCATTCCGTCATATTTTTCGCCACAGGGCGGGGTTCGGTGAGCAGTTGACCTAGCGCCCCTTTACTCCTCTTCAAGTGTTTATTGGAAATCGGCGGGGATTTCACCGCAGCTTCTAGCAGCTGTTTAAAATCCGCACAAAGGTCTTCGTCGGCAGGGGGAAGTTTGTGCGAACGCGGCACCAATCCCGGTTTCGGAAAAGCTTTGCCGCGATATGTTTTACCATCAACTTCCTTGCGTACCTGTTTATACTGTTTATACATCCTCTTCAGCCAATCGGGGTTGTTGTTGATCTCGTCAACGAAGATTTCCAGCAACTCCTCGGCCCCGGCCAGTTGTTTCTGATACTCATTGAGAAACGGCCCGGACAACGGGTGGTCAGGATCGAATCCAAAGTCGATCGTGGCGACCATTTTTCCCTTGGCATTAACGACAAAAATCGATGTCCGGCGGCAATCACAACCCTCCTCAACACAATAGGCCTCAATGAAGTGATACTCACCAGCTTTCAATTTGCCGACTTTTCGGGGCAGTGAAATCCCTAACATTTTTTCTTCGGCTTCTGGGAAAATCAGCGGATAAGGCACCATGCCCAAGTCATCATCGAAATTATTCATATCAATACTCCTGTATTTCCCGATACAACGTATCCCGCTCCACCGGCACCTTGCCCGCCTTGCGGATCAGGGCGCACAGTTGTTCTTTGTCGAGTTGCTGCGGCGAATCGGCTCCGGCGTCGTGGCCGATCTTTTCTTCGACCACCGTGCCGTCCAGATCGTTAACACCGAAGCACAGTGACACTTGCGCAATCTTCAGACCGAGCATCACCCAGTAGGCCTTGATATGCTGAAAGTTGTCGAGGTAGATGCGACTGATTGCCAGGGTTTTCAGGGCATCGACCCCGCCGACCCCCGTGGCACCGGGCACGCGGGTATTGTCCGGCTGAAAAGCCAGCGGGATAAAGGCCTGAAATCCGCCGGTGAGATCCTGCAACTGACGTAACCGGGCGAGATGATCAACCCGGTCGGCAGGGGTTTCGAGATGACCGAAAAGCATCGTGGCGTTGGTTTTCAGCCCGCAGCGATGCACGGTTTCGATCACTTCAAGCCACCGCTCACCACTGATTTTTTCCGGACAGATTTTATTCCGCACCTGCGGCGCAAAAATCTCGGCCCCACCCCCCGGCAGCGATTCCAGTCCGGCTTCTTTCAGCTCCAGGATTACGTGTGCCACCGGTTGTCCGGTCAATTGAGCAAAGTAGTCAATTTCTACGGCGGTAAACGCCTTGAGGTGCAGGCCCGGGTTGTCGGCCTTGATCGACGCCAGCATTTCCAGATAAAAATCGAAGGGTAACGCCGGATGCAATCCGCCAACCATATGTAACTCGGTCGCCCCCGCCCTTTGCGCTTCGGCAGCTTTGGCAAGGATGTCGTTTAAGGTCAAGGTGTAACACCCCTCGTCCTCAACCTCCTTGCTGAATGCACAAAAGGTGCAGCGATTGACGCACAGGTTGGTGTAATTGATATGACGATTGACGTTAAAATAAACCTTGTCGCTATTCTTCCGCCGATTTGCCTGTGCCGCCAACGTTCCGAGCGCCAACAGGTCGTTGCACGCAAAGAGTGCCAGCGCTTCAGCGTCGGAAATCCGCGCACCTGCGTCAATTTTGATTCGCACCGTATCCAGCAAGCTGGTCATCGAGTCCACTATTTTGCTGCCCCCCAGCGCAGAAAAAGTTGATGTTCGACACCCAGAGCATCGAGGACTTTACCGACCACAAAGTTGACCAGATCATCGATATTCTGCGGTCGATGATAAAAACCGGGCATGGCAGGAATGATCTGTGCCCCGGCACGACTCAATCTGAGTAAATTCTCCAGATGGATGTGATTGAAGGGGGTCTCGCGAGGAACCAGAAGCAGCTCGCGTCGTTCCTTGAGAGCCACGTCTGCGGCCCGTTCGATCAGATTGTTGCTCAGCCCCCCGGCAATCCGTCCCAGTGTTCCCATCGAACAAGGAATCACTACCATGGCAGCGGCGCACGAAGAACCGCTTGCCAATGGGGAGAAAAGGTCGTTTTCGGCGTAGATGGCCAACTGTTCAGAGGCCGCGAAGTGGTCATTCACTGCCGCCTTGAGTTGCTCAAATGGCATTGGCCAGTTCAGACCGGTTTCGTAGTTGAGAACTTCACGCCCGGCGTTGCTGAGGATTAGCCCGACACGACACTTGCTGCGTAATAATTCCTCGACCAGTCTGAGGCCATAAATTGTTCCGGAGGCTCCGGTTATCGCGACGACAATATTTTTCATAATATTCCAGATCGAATTTAAATCAGCGCATCAGCCAGAGTAAATACAAAGATTGTCACACTGATATAGCCATTCATGTTAAAGAAGGCCGCGTCCAGTTTTGATAAATCGTTTACCTTGACCAGCTGATGTTCATAGACAAGCAAACCGCAAACGACGCTCACGCCAAGCAGATAAATAATACCCAACCCCTCGACCGCGAGCAGACTGAGCAGCAACAACGCCATGATGACATGGAAGAGTTTCACCAGCAGCAAGGAACGTTCGACCCCGAGCCTGGCCGGGATAGAATGCAGACCATGATCCCGGTCAAACGCAATATCCTGCAATGCGTAGAAGATGTCGAACCCTGCGACCCAGAAGAGGACCGCCAGCCCCAACGCGACCACCGGCCATTGAACATCTCCGCGCAACGCGATCCAGGCTCCAACCGGCGCACCTGCCAGACACACCCCCAGAACCACATGAGCCAGCAGGGTAAAGCGTTTACAGTAGGCATAGAGGACAAACAGGGCAAGAACGATCGGCGCCAGGAAAAAACAGAGGGGATTGAGCATCCAGGCGGCAAAGAGCAACACCCCGGCAGAGACGATCACGAACAACCACGCTTCGATCGGCGCTACTTTCCCTGCCGGAATATGCCGTTCGGCAGTACGCGGGTTCTCCGCATCGATCCTGGCATCAAGTATGCGATTAAGCGCCATCGCCGCACTGCGCGCACCAATCATCGCCAGACAAATCCAGATAATCTGCATAATTGTCGGCGTTGTCGCGCTTGCCAGCGAAGCCAGAACCACACCCATCAGCGCAAAAGGAAAGGCGAAAACCGTATGGGAAAACTTGATCATTTCCAGCAAAATTACAATTTTTTCAATAACAACAGACAGACCCACAGCGTCACCCTTCACAAGCTCGTTGATGAGGCGATATGATAGCGGGAGACAGCGGAAGAAGCAAGATTTTCACTCCATTATCTCGCGCAAACCATAGTCTTCAAGGCGTCGTGTCACCAGTTGTTCAATGGCTGGCGAACGTCTGCAGGGTGCACCGTCGGTCGCTTTGCGCGTCGCATCAAAGATACGTGCAGCGCCGATTTTTATATTATCGTCATTGATATCCAGGTGGTTGATTGCCTGCCAGAAACACATCGACGGATCATGGACATTCACGTCCTGATCGAACACAACCAGTAACCGCACGCCACGTAACCAGGGTCCGTCAAGGATATCTTGAGCCAGAGACAGCACCGAAACAGCGGTGGATGCCTTGATCGATACCAAGGCACAGCCATGGAAAACCGCTTCGAGCGGCATACAGAGGTCATGCAGTGCGGGATGATCAATTTTCAGCAGCGGGAGAATCAACCGCTCAATCACTTTGCCAAGATAACAGTTTTCCGTTGGCGGACGACCGATAATTGTGGCCGGGATGATGGGCCGGTGACGGTGGCTCAGGTGGGTAATGTGGATCAGCGGACAGCGGTGCTCCGGTTGGTAGCTGCCGGTGTGGTTGCCATAGGGGCCTTCGATAAAACCTGCGTCCGTTACGACCTCACCTTCCAGCACAACTTCTGCGGATGCCGGAACGCGCAGCTGATGGGATAAACATGGTGTCATCCCCAGCGGGGCCGCACGCAGGTAACTTGCAAAAACCGTTTCATCGACGGTCTCAGGAAGTTTCATCGCGGCGCTGAAGAGTAGCGCCGGATCTCCACCCAGCGCGATTGCAATCGGCATCTTTTTGCCGCTGTCCGAATAAGCGCGGAAATTGTTCGCGCCATCAGAACCGTCATGCCAATGTATCGCGAGATGGGTGGGGTCAACCAGCTGGACACGGTAGATACCGCAGTTATTACGTCGGGTAACCGGATTATCGGTAAAAACCTGTGCCAAAGTCAGATAACTTCCGCCATCGTCCGGGAAGTTGCGCAACAGCGGGATCGTTGTCAGGTCGATATGCGCAGCGACGACTTCGCGGCATGTCGGCGCATCGACAATAAATGGTTGCAGTCCGGAAACGTTGACCAGGCGCTCCAAACGTCGTGCCGCTGTCTTTTTGGCACAGCCGCGTAAATCGAATTCAAACCGTTGACTCAACTCTGCAAGTTGCTCAACGCCAGCAGCCCAGGCACAACGCTGCAAAGAGCCGAAAAGGTTCGTTGCGCTGGACCAGTTATAATTATCAACCTGCTCGAAAAGCAGGCCGGGTCCACCCCCCTTGCGCTTGGCGACCCGATCAGTGAGGGCGGCGATTTCCTGATCTGCACTGACCGTCGTCCTGACCCGGTGCAGTTCCCCATGCTGCTCAAGGAGTGCAATAAAATCTTGCAACGATTCATATCTGCGCGGGATATTCATAGGGACATCTTAGTCAATTTGAACCTGACTGTCAGGCATTTTCTCTACAACGTAAAAAGCCCCGGAAGAACCGGGGCTTTTTACGTGCACTATAAACAAGTCAGAAAAGACCGAGCTTTGCCATTTCCATAACACCACCCGGCAGAATCCCCAGATACAAAACCCCGATAATCGCCAGAATGATCGAAATGACCGCGCCAGTTTTAAGCGCAACCCATTCAAATTCTTCGTTGGGATCGCGGAAATACATATAAACCATTACCCGCAGATAGTAGTAAAGGGAAACCGCCGAATTAAGGACACCAATCACCGCCAGCCATAGGTACCCGGCTTTGACTGCTCCGGCAAAAATATAAAATTTACCTGCGAACCCGGCCGTTGGCGGCAGCCCCATCAGTGAAAAGAGGAAAATTGTCATCGCGACGCCGAGAAACGGTTGCTTAAAACCAAAACCGGCAAAACCGTCGAGAGTCAAATTATTTTCACCCTTTTTACCTGCCAGGGTAAGTACCGCAAAAGCACCGAGGTTCATGAAGGTGTACGCGAGCATATAAAACATGATGCCAGAAATACCAATTTCGTTTGCCGCGACAATCCCGACCAGAGCATACCCTGCGTGAGAAATTGAAGAATAGGCGAGCATCCGTTTGATGTCGGTCTGGCTGATCGCAATCACGTTACCAATCGTCATCGTCGCGACAGCAAGTACCCACAGCAACGAAGTCCAGTCGTTCTCAAGTCCGCCAAGCGCCAGCAGCAGAATCCGCAGAAACGCAGCAAATGCAGCAGCCTTGGGTCCGGCGCTCATGAACGCAGTAATCGGTGTCGGCGCACCTTGATAGACATCCGGTGCCCACATGTGAAATGGCGCGGCGCCGATTTTGAAAAGAAACCCGACACTCAGCAACAGCATTCCGGCAATAGTCATCGGATTGGTAAGAAGCGCCGGATGGTAGATGAAGTAGTTACCGATATCTGTCAGGTTCGTGGTTCCGGTAACCCCGTAGATCAATGCGATCCCGTAGAGCAGAAACCCGGTTGAAAATGCACCGAGCAGGAAATATTTAAGTCCTGCCTCGTTGGATCGAACCTGATTGCGGAAAAGACCAGCAAGGACGTAAAGTGATACTGAAAGGACTTCCAGTCCCAGAAATATGGTCATCATATCGGTACCCGAGGCCATCAACATCGCGCCTGCGGTGGTGAACAGGATCAGCGGATAATATTCCGAGATCGGGTAACCTTCCCGCTTCAGGTAGTCATCTGACATCAGAATCGTCAGTATTGACCCGATAATAAAAGTCATATTGAAGAAACGAGCAAAATTATCAAGCGCTACGTGACCGCTGAAACCGAATTGGTACGGCTGATTCCAGCCACCAACTGTAGCAACGCCCGCTGCCACCAGACCGAAAAGACAGATCAGTGAGATGTGGAACGTTCTTCCGCGTTTTGAAAAAACGCCGATCAGAAGCGCGGCCATGCCAACCACGCACAAAATCAGCGCGGGCATGATTGCCGCAAAATTTACATTGTCTATGGCTTGTTGCACCAACGAAGTGTCCATGAATGCTCCTCCAGAAGCCAGATATATAAGCTCGTTACTTATTCAGCGTCAGCAAGCTCGGTTGTTCAACTTCTACGACAGCAACATGCTGCTTGCTTGTCGACTGCTTAATCAAATTTTCGAGCGATGGGTTCATCTTCTCGAGAAAGACATTCGGATAAATGCCGATCCAGAACACAAACAAAAGTAACGGCAGCATCAACGCCATTTCGCGCATCGAAAGATCATCAAGTTTCTCGTTCGCCGGATTGGTGACCTTGCCGAACATAACCCGCTGGAACATCCAGAGCATGTAAACTGCTGCAAAGATAACCCCGGTCGTCGCAAAGACAGCGAACCACCGTAATTCACTTGCAAAGGCCCCCATCAAGATTAAAAACTCACCGACAAATCCGTTGGTGCCGGGCAATCCAATCGACGAAAAGGTGATAATCATAAAGACTGTTGCAAAAACCGGCATAACTTTCGCGAGCCCGCCGAAGTCTGCAATCGCACGGGTATGACGACGCTCGTAAATGAAACCGACAATAAGGAACAGCGCGCCGGTAGAGATACCGTGGTTAATCATTTGCAGCATACCACCGGCCAGCCCCTGAATATTCAGGGCGAAGATGCCGAGCATGACGAAGCCCAGGTGAGAAACGGAAGAGTAAGCAACAAGCTTTTTGACATCCTCCTGCATCATCGCCACCAGCGCACCGTAAATGATTCCGATAACAGCCAGAAGCGCCAGGTAAGGCAGAAACTGCTGAGTGGCTTCTGGAAAGAGTGGAATCGCAAACCGCACATAACCGTAGGTCCCCATCTTCAACAAGATCGCGGCCAAAATAACCGACCCGGCAGTTGGCGCTTCGGTATGAGCATCAGCCAACCAGGTATGAACCGGAAACATCGGCACCTTGATCGCGAAGCTGAGAGCGAAGGCAAGGAAGAGCAAGGTCTGGAGTTCCGGTTCCATCGACATATTATAAAAATCGAGGATACTGAAACCGTCAATATTAATTCCGGACTGAACAGCGTGGTAATAAATGTAGATAATCGCGACCAGCATCAGCAGCGAACCGACTGCCGTGTAAATGAAGAACTTGACTGCTGCATAAATGCGGTTTTTACCCCCCCAGATCCCGATCATGAAATACATGGGGATCAACATCAATTCCCAGAAAATGTAAAACAGAAAGAGGTCGAGGGAAATGAACGCCCCGAGCATCGCCGTTTCCAGCATCAACGACAGCGCCATAAAACCTTTGATGTTTTTGTCGACAGCATTCCAGGTCGAAAGCACTGCAATCGGCATGATGAATGTCGTCAACATCACCAACCACAAGCTGATGCCATCAATACCGACAAAATAGTTCATTTGAAAATAATCGCCGATATTGATCCATTTGACGAATTCGACATACTGCATCTCGGCAGATGTCTTGAAGACGTCGTTGAATGCCAACGGCAGGCTGGCCAGGAATACGATGAGCGTCACGACCAGCGTGCAGCCCTTCAGCAGCGGGCCATTGTCGCGAGGGAGAAAAAGTACGACAATCATACCCACCAGCGGAAGGAAGGTCAGCAAGCTCAAAAGATGTTCAGTCATTGTAAATCGCTCCTTATATCAAACTAGTGCAGTATTCTCAGCGGAGGATATAAAACCCAACGATGAACAACATGCCGACAACCATCATGAAGGCATAGTTGTGAACATAGCCGGTCTGCGTATAGCGCAGCAACATCGATCCGACATTAACCAGTTTGCCAACACCGTTCACGATTCCGTCAACAACCCGCACATCGATCCCTCTCCAGAGGAAGGTGCCAAGCCGCTTGGTCGGATTAACAAACAATGCATCGTAAATTTCATCGACGTACCATTTATTAAAGATTACCCGATGCAGCCCCGTGAACTTGGCAACAAACTGGCCTGGCAGTGCCGGATTTTTAACGTACATCGTCCATGCCAGGAAAATCCCGAAAACTGCGATACCCACCGAAATTGCCATCAGCGCGTACTCGGTTGCATGTGACCCATGCGCAGAAATGTTATTCAGTTTAATCGCTTCACCGAAAACCGGTTCGAAGTAGTGATGAATATGATTGGCCCCACCGAGGATCGCCGGAACACCGACGTATCCGCCGATGACAGCAAGCACACCCAGGACCATCAGTGGAATGGTGATCGTCAGCGGCGATTCGGGGATGTGATCCTTGGCACGCGCATCGGTACGCTGCTCACCGTAGAAGGTCATAAAGACCAGACGGAACATGTAGAAAGCAGTCATCCCCGCAGCTATCGCACCAAGCAACCAGAGCGACCAGTGCCCGCGATTCGAACCGAACGACCACCAGAGAATTTCGTCCTTGGAGAAGAAGCCGGAGAAAAGCGGTATGCCGGATATGGCGATCGTCGAGACAAGAAACGTGATAAACGTGATCGGCATCTTTTTGCGCAACCCGCCCATGTTCCGCATATCCTGCGGGTCGTCATGCAGGTGAGCATGATGATATCCATGATGCATACCATGAATAACTGAACCGGAACCGAGGAACAGACACGCCTTGAAGAATGCGTGGGTCATCAGGTGAAAAATACCGGCACTGAAGGCACCAACCCCCATCGCCAGAAACATGTAACCGAGCTGGGAAACGGTCGAGTATGCCAGCACACGTTTGATATCGTTTTGCGCCAGTCCAATGGTCGCGGCAAAAAGCGCTGTTGCGGCTCCGACTGTAGCAACAACCATCATTGTCGTCGGCGCCATCGCAAAAAGCCCGCACATCCGGCCGATCATGTAGACACCGGCGGTAACCATGGTCGCAGCATGAATCAAAGCGGAGACCGGGGTCGGACCTTCCATCGCGTCAGGCAACCAGGTGAAGAGGGGGATTTGCGCTGATTTACCGCAAGCACCAAGAAAAAAGCACAAGGTGATGATCGTTACAATGACACCACCCGATTCGAGCAAATGAGCGTTCGCGGCAATTTCAGTAAACTGAATCGTCCACACCCCTTTACTGCCGAGCGTCCAGAAGAGCAGGAAAAGCCCGAGCAGGAACCCGAAATCGCCAATGCGGTTAACAACAAAAGCTTTCTTCGCAGCGTCTCCGGCACTCTTCTTCTCAAAGTAATAGCCGATCAGCAGGTAAGAGCAAAGCCCGACCCCTTCCCAACCGACAAACATGACCAGCGCGTTGTTTCCCAGTACCAGCATCAGCATCGAGAAGCAGAAGAGGTTCAAATATGAGAAAAAGCGATAGAAGCCCTCTTCACCGTGCATGTAACCGATTGAATAAAGGTGGATCAGCGACCCCACTCCAGTGACAACCATAATCATCAATGCGGACAAAGGATCGAGGAGAAAACCCCAGTCTACCTGCAATGAGCCCACCGACATCCAGGACGCAACAATCGATTCATGAGTCTTGTCCGTATCACCGAGCAGCTGGAAAAAATACTTGCAGGAAACGACGAAGGAGAGTGCGATGGCCACGGTGGAGATCCCGCCGATCACCTTCTCGTTCTTGATCTTCTTGCCGAGAAGTCCATTAATGATGGACCCCACCAGTGGGAAGAACGGAATAAGCCACAACTTGTCGTACATCTATGTCTCCTCTGTCCGAATTGAATTAAACCGCTCGACCAATCTGATCGCCGTTACCATTTGAGCAGGTTGATATCATCGACGTCGATCGATTCCCGGTTACGATAGAAGGAAATCATCAGCGCCAAACCAACAGCCGCTTCAGCGGCGGCAACCGTCATGATAAAAAATACAAAAACCTGGCCGTCCATGCTGCCAAGATGGCGCGACAGCGCAATGAAAGTGAGATTCACCGAGTTAAGCATCAGCTCAATACACATGAAGATCACGATGGCATTCTTTCTGGTGAGAACGCCAAAGGTTCCCAACGAGAAGAGAATTGCGCTCACAGCCATGTAGTGGTATACGGTAATCATTATCGGTCTCCTGTCCGTTTACTTTTTTATTCACACTTCTTTTTTAGCCAGTATTACGGCACCGACAATCGCCACCAGCAGCAAGATTGAGGTGATCTCAAACGGCAGGAGGAAATCGGTAAAGAGTGCCTTGCCGATCAGCTCGGTGTGACCAAACCCCTGAATCAACTCAGTTGTAACGTCCCCCTGCATCCCGGTGATGCTGCCACGTTTGACAAAAAACCCGGTGACAAGCAGGGTCAATATGCCACAAATCGCTCCCCAGACCACGCCATGGGTATACTTGCGGTGGGCGTCAGCGCCCAGATTCAGGAGCATAATGACAAAGAGAATCAGCACCATAATCGCCCCGGCGTAAACCATGACCTGAATCGCCGCCATAAATGGTGCGGAGAGCATGACATAAAAGACCGCCAGGCAAAAAAATGTATTGACCAGGGCAAGCGCACTATGGACCGGACTCTTGCAACTGACGACAAGCACCCCGGACAGGACCGCCACGAAGGCAACCAGATAGAAAAAGAGCAATTCGAGTAATTCCATGGGTATGAACTCCTATACGCTTACTTAAGAAGGCGCTTTTTGTTGAACTTGAAATCTTCGCGGTGGAAATTGGCAAGTTCATACTCTGCTGTCATTTCCAGCGCCTCAACCGGACAGGCTTCGACGCAATAGCCACAGAAAATACAGCGCAGCAAATCAATCTCATACACCTGCGGATACTTCTCGCCCTTTTCGTTCTCGGCCGATTCGACGGTGATGCACTTGGCCGGGCAAACTGTCGGACAAAGGTAGCAAGCAACACATTTCTCCCGATCCTGCGTCGGCACCAGACGATGCAACCCACGGAAGCGCGGTGAGGGCGTGAGCCGCTCATCGGGATATTGTACGGTAGTCGAATGTCCCGGCAGCAGATGTTTGAACGTAATGCTCAGACCTTGAATGAATTCTTTGAACATGAGCGAATCCTCTTTATGACGTCTATCGGTTAATCGTTACCGGTTCAGTTGACCAGCACCACCACGAATCCGGTGATAACAATATTGGCCAGCGCCAGCGGCAGGAAGATCTTCCAGCCGAGATACATCAACTGGTCATAACGTACCCGCGGAAATGTTGCGCGTAACCAAATAAAGAAAAACATGAAGGCAAAAACCTTGCCGAGCAGGTTAACCGCGCCAAAAGGGGTCGGACCGGACCAGCCACCAAGAAAGAGCGTCGCAGCAATCGCGGAGATGACGATCATGTTGGCGTATTCCGCCATGAAGAAGAGTGCATACTTCATGGACGAATACTCTGTGCAAAAGCCCGAGACCAACTCCGACTCTGCTTCCGGCATATCAAACGGAGTACGATTGATCTCCGCCAGACCACAAACAACGAAGAGGCAGAAGGCCAGTGGTTGCTTGAAAACATACCAGTGAAGGACAGATGCCGACTGAGCGTCGACGATACCACGCGTACTCAGTGTTTCCGACAACATGAAAACCGCGACGATCGCCAGGCCGGCAGACAGTTCGTACGACACCATCTGCGCCGATGCCCGTACCCCGCCGATCAAAGAGTACTTGCTGTTTGAACTCCAGCCAGCCAGGACTGTCCCGTAAACCCCGAGGCCGGCCATGGCAAGGATGTAGAGCACCCCGATATTCAACTCGGCAACCTGCAACGGAATGATATAATTACCGATTTGCAGATCTGCTCCAAACGGAATGATTGCAACGGTGATCAACGACGGTACCAGAATCATCATCGGCGCCAGAATATAAGAAACCTTGTCGGCCTGTGAAGGAACAATGTCTTCTTTGAAAAACAATTTCATCCCGTCAGCAATCGGTTGTAACAGACCGTGCCAGAAAGTCCGCATCGGACCGAGGCGTGTCTGCATATGACCGATGACCTTCCGCTCCACCCATGTGGCGTAGGCAACAATAAACAAGACCACACCAAAGACCACGCCGATTTTAACCAGCATCGCTGCAAGGAACAGCAGTGGGTGACTCGACAGACTCAATACCTCAACTTCTGGCGTCATGATCAATCCTCTTTCCTGGATATTTAATTAACCGGGACCGTCAGCTTCTGTTCTTATTTCGAAATTTCAACCGCAACTGAAGCTTCACCCTTGTAGAGGCGATTCAGCCCGGCGCTGGCAAAATGATAGGGGGCAAACAGAACCCCTTGTGGCAACCGGTTATCCACCCTGGCTTGAAGTTGCAGTTCACAGCCGGAGCCCTTAACCTGAACCATGTCCCCATCGACAAGCTGCAATGCCGCGGCATCTTCGCGTCCGAACTCAACATACGGGGCAGAGATCACCGCATTCGGGCCCGAGGCGTGTGTTGACATTGTGCCACTATGATACAGTGCACTGCCGGTGACCAACTGGAACGGGGCATCGACGGTCGCCCCTCCTCCAACCGGTACGAGTTGTTTCGACACCGTCAAATGATCGCCGCCCCAGACTGCACCCTGCAAGCCGATATCGGCGTAGCCGATCCCGGCATAGGGCGTGCCAGCTTTCAACGCATCAAAGATCGCTTCGGTGCCGGTGTAAACAACCTTGTCTCCCAGGCTCACCAACAGTGCCTGAAAAATCGCCTGATCGGTCTTTGCCGAACCAGGACTGGTAATCCCCGGATGCAGGCGCTGCAAGCGCCGCTCGGCATTGGTGAAGGTGCCATCCTTCTCGGCAAAACTCGCTGCGGGGAGAACCACATCGGCCTGCTTCGCGGTCTCGGTCAGAAACAGATCCTGGACGACCACAAATTCAGCCCCGGCAAGCGCCGCCTCGACTTTACCTTGATCCGGGTAGGAAACCAGCGGATCTTCATTGACTATATAGAGGGATCGAACCTGACCTGCTGCCGCAGCAGCCAACATGGCCTGAGCCCCCAGCCCCTGATTGCCCGGTAAAACAGCGAGGTCAATCGCGCCCTGACTATTGGCTTTTTCGCCGCAAAGGTACAGACCGCTCCCCTCGCGTCCGGCATTTCCTGTCAAAATCGCAATATTGGCAGCAGCGGTCGCCAGCTCTTTACTGTAGGCCGTGTACGGCAAGCCGTAGGCCAGCAGGATCGCACTGTTTTTTGCCGCGGCCAGTTCACGCGCGGTTTGCTGTAAAGCGTCTACGGTCACCCCGGTCGCCGCCGCAACCTGCTCAGGGGCAAACCCGGCCAATGCTTTTTTGAGTTCGTCCAGTCCAGCGACACCGTCAGTCACTGCCAGCCCCTCGTCCAGCAACACCCGGGCAATACCATTCAGTACATTCAATTCCAGTCCGGGTTTGGTAACCAGCGACCTGGCATCCGGCAATTTGCCAAACTTGCCGCGTTTGTCCGCAACAATCGACAGTTTGGCATGGTTACGTTTGACCGCCTGATTGACCACCATACCGAAAACCGGATGGGTTTCATAAAAATCGGAGCGAATCGCAAGAATCGCGTCAGCCTTTTCAACCTGCGGAAAAGTCGCCGTAGAAGCGGTCACACCGAGCGTCTGCTTAAGCCCTTCGGTCACCCCCTTGTAACACTCTCCACCGGAATGATCGAGATTGGTCGTACCGACAGTCGCCGCCACTTTCTTCAACAAATAAAATTCTTCATTCGTCAAGCGTGCGCCGGTGATTATTCCCAGATTCTTCCCCGCAGCCTTAAATCCCTTACTGACAGCAGCCAGCGCTTCGTCCCAGCCCGCCTTGACCAGTTGCCCATCTTTACGAATCAGTGGCGTCGTCAGTCGCTCCGTGCTGTTCACATAGGAATAACCAAAACGACCACGGATACAAAGATTGCCATCGTTAACACCGGTCTTGTCATTAAAACGAATGGTTTCAACCTTGTTGGCTTTAACACCCAAGGTCACCGTACAGCCGTTGCCACAATAGCCACAGACCGTATCGACTTCCTTGAGCTGCCAGGGACGGGCCTTGAATTTAAATGGTCGCGGCAGGATCGCACCGACCGGACACATGGAAACGCACTGCCCGCAAAACTCGCAGTCGAGACCACGGTCAAAAGCCGTTGCAATCTTTGTTTCGAAACCACGATTGATGAACGAATAAGAACCGTATCCGACGATCTCGTCACACACCCGCACACATTTGCCGCATAAAACACAGCGGTTCATATTACGCTCGATCAGCGGATTGACTTCATCGGTGGGCAGGTCGAACTTTTCCCCTTGAAAACGATTGGCGACAACTTCGTATTCGTAAGTCAAATCCTGTAAATCGCATTCCCCCCCCTTGTCACAAACCGGACATTCAACGACGTGATTGACCAGCAGGAACTCAAGGACAGTTTTACGAACTTTGCGGATTTCCTCAGAGTCGGTAGTCACGACCATTCCGTCCGTCACGGGGGTGGTACAGGACGGGATCAGGCGACCCTTCATCTGCTCAACCTCGACCAGACAAACCCGGCATGCGCCGTAGGGTAAAAGCTTCTTGGCATAGCAGAGCACCGGGATGTTAATGCCAGCTTCTTTGGCGGCATCGTAAATCGTTGCCGTCCTGGCTACGGTAACCTGCTTGCCATCAATCGTAAGTGTGACCATTGTGACCTCTTATCTCAATCAGTCGTAGCGTGGTAAGTTATTCGATTGCCATGAAACGACAGGCGTCATAACAGGATGTACACTCCGTACACTTGTCGATATCGATAAATGCGACCTGGCCTTTTTCCCACCGAATAGCATCCACCGGACAAACTTTCGGACAGACCCCGCACTTCTTGCATTTATCGTCGATAACTTTGAAATGCAGCAACGGTTTGCACGAATGGGAGGGACACTCCTTCTCCCTGATGTGCGTCTCATACTCGCTGCGGAAATAACGTATCGTTGACAGAACGGGATTTGGTGCGGTCTGACCAAGACCGCAGAGGGAGCTTTTTTTGATGTCGAACGCCATATCCTGCAGCAGTTCAATATCGCCTTCGCGTCCTTTGCCCTGAGTGATCCGCTCCAGAATTTCAAGCATGATTTTCAGACCGATGCGACAGGGAATACACTTGCCGCAAGATTCCACGCGAGTAAAGTTAAGAAAGAACCGGGCGATATCAACCATACACGTGGTTTCGTCCATGACGACCAGCCCGCCAGAACCCATCATTGCTCCGGCCTTGATCAGGGAGTCGTAATCGACCTCGGCATCGAGCGCCTCGGTCGGCAGACAACCCCCCGAAGGGCCGCCCGCCTGTACCGCCTTGAATTTACGGTTATTGAGAATCCCGCCGCAGACATCGTAGATGACTTCTTTCATCGTCGTGCCGGCCGGAACCTCGACCAGACCGGTATGTTTAACCTTGCCGGTCAGGGCGAAGATTTTGGTCCCCTTGGTTCCTTCGGTGCCGATCGAGCTGTACCAGTCCGCCCCGTTATAGAAGATGTAGGACACATTGGCAAAGGTTTCAACGTTATTGATATTCGTCGGTTTACCCCACAACCCCCTGACTGCCGGGAATGGCGGGCGGGGACGGGACATGCCGCGATGACCTTCGATTGAAGCCATCAATGCCGTCTCTTCACCACAAACAAAAGCACCGGCACCCGCCTTGATCCGCATATCAAGATCGAACCCAAGCCCCATGCAATTCTTGCCGAGGTAGCCCTTTTCATAACAGGTATCGATCGCCATCTGCAGTCGTTTAATAGCCAACGGATATTCGGCACGGACATAGACATAGGCAAACTTGCAGCCAATGGCATAGGCACCAATCATCAACCCTTCGATCAGGCCATAGGGATCGCCTTCCAGAACCGAGCGATCCATAAAGGCACCCGGGTCGCCTTCATCAGCGTTGCAGATCAGATATTTTTCCTCACCCGGCGAGGCCTTGCAGAACGACCATTTGACCCCGGTGGGGAACCCGCCCCCCCCTCGACCGCGCAGACCGGACCGCTTAACTTCTTCAATGACCTCGTCAGGGGTCATCGTCACGGCTTTTTTGATTCCGGTAAAACCACGGTGTTCAAGAAATTCGTCAAGACTTTCTGCATCGATCGTCCCGCAGCGCGAGAAGATGATGCGCTGTTGTTTTTCGAGGAATTTGCCATAATACGGGCCGGCAACCTTTTTCGCGACCGGGGTGTTTTCAAGAACATGCTCTGCCACTATTTGCGGCACCATCTCGGCGGTCACAAAATCGTAGGTCACACCCTCCGTGCCCGGCATGACAATATCGACCAGCACGTCGTTGGCACACAGTCCGCGGCAGCCGGTACCGATCACTTCACAGCGCTTGCCGACCTTGGCTTCGACACCCTGCTTGGCAAACTCTGCGGTAAAAGCATCAGCAACTGCCGCTGCACCGGAAGCGAGGCCGCCGGTACCCTGACAGATCAGAACTTTGATTTTTTCAGCTTGTTCGGCCATATGAACAAATCCCCGAGTTGTCTTGGGTTACTTCGTAACAGTTGGGCTATTCCATTGCCTGGTATTTTTCAATGACTTCGTCCACCTTCTGAACCGTCAATGAACCGTACGTACCGTCGTTCACCATAATAACCGGCGCCATGCCGCAGGCGCCGATACAGGCGACATATTCTGCGGTAAATTTAAGGTCATCGGTGGTCTCGGCATGCCCCACACCGAGACGATCCTTGATCGTGTCGGCAATCCGCCCGGCACCTTTGACGTGGCAGGCCGTCCCCATACAGACACGCACAATATACTTGCCACGCGGCTGCAGATGAAACTGGGCATAAAAGGTGAGCACCCCGTATATCTGACTGGTATAAACATTCAGCCGCTCAGCGGTCAAATGCACAGTGGACTCGGGGATATAACCGTAAAATTCCTGAATTTCCTGCAATGCCGGCATCAGAGCGCCATGCATATCGACATATTTGTCAAGAATCGCATTAGCACCGGTCAGGTCAATGTCCGGCTCGGTTACTTGTTCCGCAGCTTCAGTCATGAGAGGTACCTCTTCCATCCCGTCAGCGGTTAACGATCAATCTCGCCAAGAACGATGTCGAGCGTACCGATAACGGCGACGACATCAGCGATCAATGATCCTTCACACATCTTCGGCAACGCCTGCAAATTGATAAATGAGGCCGGGCGAATCTTCATCCGGTAGGGGCGGGGGCTGCCGTCGGAAACCAAATAGAAACCGACTTCACCCTTAGGGTTTTCAACCCCCTGATAGATTTCACCGACTTCCGGCTTAAACCCCTCACTGATAATCTTGAAATGGTGAATCAGCCCTTCAATGGTGTTCACCACGTCTTTTTTCGGCGGCAGGCAGATCTTCGGACAATCGGCCAGAATCGGCCCGGGTTTCAGCTTGTCAAGCCCCTGCAGAATGATCTTGCACGATTCGTACATCTCTTTGAGGCGCACATGGTAGCGTGCCCATGTGTCGCAACCCTCGTCCACAATGACATTGAAATCGTAGTCTTCGTAACCGCTGTAAGGGTTGTCGCGGCGCAGGTCCCAGTCAACGCCGGAGCCGCGTAAAGACGGTCCGGTGACACCGAGATCAATAGCATCCTCGGCACTGATTGTTCCGACGCCCTGAATCCGTTTTTGCCAGATTCGGTTCCCGGTCAACAGCCCTTCATAGGTGGCGATATGTCCCGGCATGGAATCGATGAAATCACGTATTTCCTGTTCCAGCCCATCGGGGAGATCGGCGGAGAGTCCGCCGACGCGGAAATAGTTGGACGTCATCCGCGCCCCGGAGAGCTTCTCATAGATATCCATGATATGCTCCCGCTCGCGGAAGCAATAGATGAACACTGTCATCGCACCGATGTCGAGGGCGTGACAAGCCAGCCAGACCAGGTGACTCTTGATCCGGGTCAGTTCGGCCATGATGACGCGGACCACGTTGGCGCGCTCAGGAATCTGATCGGTAATCCCCAGCAACTTTTCAACAGCCAGGACATAACCCAGATTGTTATGCATCGGCGCCAGATAATCGAGACGGTCTGTCAGGGGCAACACCTGGTGATAGGTGCGATGCTCCGACAACTTTTCGATCCCCCGGTGAAGGAAGCCGATATGCGGAACTGCCTTGACAACAGTCTCGCCGTCGAGTTCAAGAATCAGGCGCAGAACCCCGTGCGTTGACGGGTGCTGCGGCCCCATGTTGATGGTCATAGTTTCGGTGTTTGCCATTGTCTGCCTCTTCTATCGGAAACGAAAATTGTCGGAACCGAAACTCACGAAACCCGGCCCTGATACGGTTCACGATCGGGCCCCTGCACCGGATAATCCTTGCGCAACGGGTGCCCTTCCCAGTCATCCGGCAGCAGAATGCGACGCAGATCGGGGTGATTGTTAAAACCAATCCCCATCAGGTCCCAGCATTCACGCTCAAGCCAGTTTGCTGTACTCCAGACACCACTGACAGTGTCGATGTTTGCGTCACTCTCCTCAACCGGCGTCTTGATTCTCAGTCGATCTTTGGTGGTGATGTTGTAGATATTGTAAACAACCTGAAAGCGCGGTGTCCGGCCGAGATAATCGACGCCACAAAGATCGGTCAACAGGTTGTAACCAAGCTCGTTCTTCAGAAACGAACAGATCGCAACGATGTCCTCTTTCTTGACGGTCACCGTCGTCTCACCACGAAACTCTTTGACCTCCAGCACTTCGCTGGAGAATTTACCTTGCAGTTTGGCAACTGCTACATGTTCACTCATATCGATTAACCCCGTCGTATTCCTGATTAGACGCCGTCGATCCGGTCACCAATACCGATCACCGCGCCGAACGAATTCTGTTCCGCCATGATCTTCTCCTGCAGCTTCATAAAGCCGTAGAGCAAGCCCTCGGGACGCGGCGGGCAACCGGGGATATAAACATCGACCGGCAACGCCTCATCGACCCCCTGAACCGTACTATAGGTATCGAAAATTCCTCCCGAACAGGCACAGGCCCCCATCGCAATAACGTAGCGGGGTTCCGGCATCTGCTCGTACACCGTCTGAATAACCGGCAGCATCTTCCTGGTCACTGTCCCGGCGATCACAATCAGGTCCGATTGCCGCGGCGAGGCGCGGAACAGGATACCAAAACGGTCAAGGTCAAAACGGGCGGCGCCGGTGGCCATCATTTCGATGGCACAACAGGCCAGACCGAAGGTCATCGGCCACAGCGAACGAGAGCGCGACCAGTTGACCAGCTTATCCAGCGACGTCGTAATGACGTTGTTGCCCAGAGTCTCCTCTATTCCCATTCCAGTGCTCCTTTTTTCCAGACGTAAATATAACCGACCAGCAAAATCGCGATGAAGACGCCCATCTCTATGAAACCGAAGAGACCCAACCGCTTGAACATGACCGCCCAGGGGTAGAGAAAGACCGCCTCAATATCGAAGAGAATGAAGAGCATGGCGATGATGTAAAACTTGATGGAAAACCGCGCGCGCGCGCTTCCGACCGGTGGCATCCCGCACTCGTACGGAGCCAGCTTGATGGCGGTCGGCTTCTTCTGCCCAATCAGTCGCGAAAGAACAACGACGATAACCCCGAAGCCTATCGCGACCAGGATCAGAAAGAGTATCGGCAGGTAACTTTCAAGCATGGAAAAAGCTCCTCTCGGCAGTTCATACAGGATGTTTCGTCTGACATTATCTGACGAGCTCTCGTGTGCTCGTTCGGCGGTGCAAGTTAAGACAAATTAAGCCCCTTGTCAAGGAAAAAATACAGTATACAGTATGCAATTTTTTTAGTTATAACTGCTTGTTAACAGGTTGTTAGTCATTAAAATAGGGGACAAATGGAGTCAGCTATAGGTGCACAACAGAAGAACCGGTAAAGGAACTGAAGCGGCAGATGGGGAGGTTATTTTTGTCGTAACTCAAAGCGATTCATCGCTGCCAGCAACAGCCCCAGGGTGATAAAAGCGCCGGGTGGCAGGATCATTAACAACAGGGGCTGATAACCCTCCCCGAACAGGGCGACACCGAGCAGCGTGCCGGAACCAAAAATTTCGCGCACTGCGCCGAGCAAAAACAGGGCCAGAGTAAAACCTGTGCCCATCCCGAGGCCGTCAAAAAAAGCCGTACGGAAGGTATTTTTCGACGCAAAGGCTTCTGCCCGGCCAAGGATCAGACAATTGACCACGATCAACGGAATAAAGATGCCCAGCGCCTGATACAGGCTGTAAAGATAGGCCTCCATGCACAACTGGACGACGGTTACAAATGACGCGATAATGACAATGAAAGCCGGAATCCGGACTTGCGGCGGGATCACCTTGCGCAACAGTGCAACGACGCTGTTGGAGCAGAGCAACACAAATGTCGTTGCCAGCCCCATACCGAGGCCATTCTCGGCACTGGTGGTGACCGCCAGCGTCGGACACAGACCGAGGAGCAGCTTGAATACCGCATTTTCTCGCCACAACCCTTTGCTGAACTCTTGCAGCACACTCATTCCCCCCCTCCTGTCGGCGGAGTTTCCGCTGGTTCCGGTGCCGTGATCGCGGCGCTGTTCCGGTGATAAAATTCCAGCGCCTTGCGCACCGCACCGACGACCGCCCGCGGGGAAATTGTCGCACCGGTAATCTGATCAAACCCCCCGCCGTCTTTTTTCACCCGCCAATCAGCATTGTCGAGCGACTTGTCATGAAATTGCTGTTTGAACGGTTGATGGGTGATCTTGTCGCCCAATCCCGGAGTTTCCATATGCGCGAGGATCTCGATCGCCTGAACCGTTCCGTCCGGGGTGATCCCGACCATGATGTCGATATTGCCGCTATAGCCATCGGGGGCGGTTGCACTGAAGGCGATGCCGACCAGTTTGCCGTCGCTGCGCGCACGGAAAAAGGTTTGCCTGAGTTCCCGTCCACGCTTGTCGCGACCCCGGCCAAGTGTCACGGTGTCGTTATCAGGTTGATTGTCGAATGCAGGCAACACCGCCTGTAGCGCACGCAACATCACCAGCCGTCGCTGCGCCGCGATCGGTTCGCGTGTTGCCACCTCGACCAACGACAATACGGCACCGGCGATACATGCAATCAGGGTCAAGGTGCAGACCAGCCGGAGAATGTCTCTCATCGCACCACCTCCCCGACCGCACCAAACTTGCGTGGTGGCGTGTAGCGATCGATCAACGGCGTTGCCGCATTCATCAGCAAAATCGCGAACGACACCCCTTCCGGATAGCCACCGAAGAGTCGGATCAGGACCGTGATCAGCCCGCAGCCGAACCCGAAGATGATCATTCCCGTGGAGGATACCGGCGAAGTCACCATGTCGGTTGCCATAAAAAAGGCACCGAGCAGCAAGCCGCCGGTCAACACATGCAGCAACGGATCGGGATAACGCGTCGGGTCGACCAGCCAGAATATCCCGGTCAACACGGCCACCGTAACCACAAAAGTCAGCGGAATATGCCAGGTGATGATACGCCGCCAGAACAGATATGCCGCGCCAATCAGCACCGCAACGGCGGAAACCTCGCCGAGACACCCGGCCATATTGCCGGTCAGATAGTTGAGATAATCTGCCGGCTGCACGGCGGGTAGCTTACTGGTGAGCATCACGGCGGTTTTCCATTCGCCGAGGGGCGTTGCCATGGTCACCGCGTCCACCCCCGAAGCCGAAGCCAGCGGCGCGGTCCAGCTGGTCATCTGAATCGGAAAAGAGATCAGCAGCACCACCCGCGCCACCAATGCCGGGTTGAACGGGTTGTACCCCAGCCCGCCGTAAACCTGCTTGCCGATAACAATGGCCACCGCGCCGCCGAGCACTGTCAGCCACCAGGGTGCGGCGGCAGGCAGATTAAGCGCCAGCAAAAGACCGGTCAACACCGCACTGCCGTCAGCCAGGGTGCTCTGCGCCCGCCCCTGCAATTTGAGGCACGCCGCTTCGGCAACCAGACAGGAAGCAACGCACAGCAGCAAGGTGGTCAATGCGGCAAGCCCGAAAAACCACACCGCCGTCAGACAGGCCGGGAGCAATGCGTAAATCACGTCGCGCATCACCTTGTCGGTGGTTGCGCCGGAATGCATGTGGGGCGAGGAGGAAAGATAGTATTGTTCGGTCATGTCAGGACAATCTCCGTTTGGCCAGAATCGCCCCTTTGACCTGACGAATCGACTGCACCAGCGGGATGCGGGCAGGACAAGTATAGGCACAGCAGCCACACTCAATGCAGTCGAGGGCATTGAACCGTTCCGCCTCGGCAATCATGTCGCGGCGGGCGTAGGCCGAGATCGTCGTCGGCAGCAAGCGTGCCGGACAGACACTTACACAGCGCGCACAACGGATACAGGGGCCTTCCGACCGCGTCGCTACCGCGTTTTTGTCGAGCAGCAACAGCCCGGAAGTTCCCCGGATGGCGGGTACATCAAGCGACAACTGGGTGTGCCCCATCATCGGCCCTCCCATGATCACCTTGACTACCTCTTCACGCAGTCCCCCGCACTCGGCAACCAGATGACGTAACGAAGTACCGATGCGGATGCGCAGATTCTTCGGTTCAACCAGCGCCGGGCCGGTAATCGTCGCGATCCGCTCGACCAGCGGACGACCGTGGATAATAGCATCGGCCACCGCCGCCGCAGTGCCGACATTCTGTACCACCACCCCGACATCCATCGGCAAACCGCCGGAAGGTGTCTGACGCCCGGTTACCGCAAAGATCAATTGCTTTTCCGCCCCCTGCGGATACATCACCTTGAGCGCAATCACCTCAATATCACGTTGCGCGCAGGCGTCACGCATCACCGCTATCGCGTCCGGCTTGTTTTCCTCGATGCCGATACAGACCCGTTCGACCCCGAGAATCCGCCGCAGAATATCGATCCCGGCAAGGATCCGCTCCGGCTCCTCAAGCATCAGACGGTGGTCGGCGGTGAGGTACGGTTCACATTCAACGCCGTTGAGAATCAGGGTGTTGATCTTTTTTCCACCCGGCGGCGACAATTTAACGTGCGTGGGAAAAGTCGCCCCCCCCAGACCGACCACCCCGGCATTGCGCACCATATCGCGCAAGCGACTCGGCGGCAGCGTCAACGGATCGACCAGCAACGGATTCATCCCGCCCTCAAGACCGTCGGGCCAGGCGTCACGGCCATCCGGTTTGATCACAATCGCCGGCAACGGACGCCCCATGGGGTGCAAACGCGGCTCGACCGCCGTCACCACCCCGGAACTTGACGCGTGAATCGGCACCGAAACGAATCCCCGCGGCTGGGCGATGACTTGCCCCTTGGCCACGGTGTCACCGATCACCACACACGGCTCGGCAGGGGCGCCGATATGTTGCGCCAGCGGGATGACCAGCTCGTCCGGCAGTGAACATGGTTCAATCGCCCTGGCAGCAGTCGATTTATGTTCCGGCGGATGCAGCCCGCCCGGAAAACGTTTTATCTTCATCTCTTCAGTTTCATCCCGAGTGTACTTCAGGCCGCCTGCGGAGCAGGTTTCTCGTCAGGCACGGGGGCTGGCGGCGGATTGTCATCGCGGATACAATGGGTCGGACACTTATCAATGGCCACTTCGACACCGGCGGTCGGCTTGACCGCATGGCGATAATCGACACGGGCCAGAAAATCTTCGATCACGTAAGCTTCCGGTGCCGCTTTTTTACACAACTGACAAGCGATACACCCAACCTGACAATAGCGGCGGACCAGCGCGCCTTTGTCATGGCTGTTGCAAAGCACGTGTACGGAGACCGAACGGGGCGTCATCTTGATCACCTGTCGCGGACAGGGCTCAACGCATTTACGACAACCGACGCACTTGTCGCGATCGATCACCGCCAAGTGCTGATCGGTCATGGTAATCGCCCCGAAGGGGCAGATCGCCGCGCAGGTCCCCAGCCCCAGGCAGCCGCCGGGGCAGGTCTTCGGCCCGTCGGCGAGCTTCTGCGCGGCGCGGCAATCGCTGATACCGAGGTAACGGTATTTTTCGGTCGCCCGCTGCTGATCCCCCTGACAAATCACCACGGCCACCTGCGGATCAACCGCAATCGCCGCGACGCCGATGATTCTGGCGATTCTGGCCACCGTCTCCGGTCCACCGGGGGGGCACAGCTCCGGGGCGACAGCTCCGGAAGCAACCGCCCTGGCGTAACCACCACAGCCGGGAAAACCGCAGGCACCGCAGTTGGCGCCGGGCAGTACTTCAAGAATCGCGGCCTCACGCGCATCGACTTCGACAGCAAATTTCTGCGCTGCAAAACCCAGCGCAAGCGCCGCGCAAAAGCCGACACCACCCAGACTTAAAATCGCTTCAAGCATCGTTGCTCACACTCTTCACCGCCAGTTTATCCCTTCACCATGCCGGCAAACCCCATGAACGCCAGGGACAGCAACCCCGCTGTCACCATGGCAATCGCCGTCCCCCGAAAGCTACGCGGCACCGGGCACAGATCAATCCGCTCGCGCAGTCCGGCAAAGAGAACCATCGCCAAAGTAAACCCCGCCGCCGCGCCGATGGCAAAAAAAATCCCTTCAAGGAAGGTGTACTCTTTTTGAATATTCAGCACGGCCAGACCGAGCACCGCACAGTTGGTGGTAATTAACGGCAGGAAAATACCGAGGGACTGGTAGAGGACCGGACTGACTTTCTGAATCACCATCTCGACCAGCTGCACCAGCGCGGCAATCACCAGAATAAAAACAATAGTCTGCAAATATTCAATATCGAGCGGCTGGAGAATAAAATACTGCAGAAACCAGGTCACCACCGTCGCAACAGTCATGACGAAAGCAACCGCCATCCCCATGCCAACCGCCGTCTCAACCTTCTTCGACACCCCCATGAAAGGGCAGATACCGAGAAAACGCGCAAGGACAAAGTTGTTAACGAAAATCGCGCTGATCAATATGAGCACAAGTTCTGTCATCTTACCGCCACATTGCTTTTTGGGTCAGAGAATAAAAAAAGACCGTTAAATTGGTCTGACCACAACTATATAACGACACACGATTAACGTGTCAATGAAAAAAAATTTAATCTGACTGAAGAATAGAATGGCGTTTCACTTCCATGTATCGTCGGCGCCACGCAGGCTACCCCAGGCGCAGCAGAAAAACCCCCGCCAAAACCAGCATGCCGGCGATAAAGCGAATACGGCCACACGATTCGCCAAGAAAGTAAACACCGAGCAGGATACCGAAGAGCAAGCTGACCTGCCTTGCCGGGACGGCGTAACTGAGCGGGGTGATTGTCAAGGCATAGCGAAAGGTCAGAAAAGACCCCATCATCACCGGTCCGGACAGGAGAATGAGCGGGCGACTGCACTGCCACTCCGCCAGCACCCGCCCCCGATAGCGCGAACGCAGCAGATTGAGGGACATAAACAGGAGCATCGCCATCACGAGCAGATAAGTAAAATAAAAAGGGGGGTACGAAAGCACGCCCCGCTTGTCAAAAACGGCACCGATCGAGTAGACAAAACCAGCGGCCAACGCCGCTTGCACCGAGGGGTTGCGCAGATTACGCAAGGGACGCAACGCATCATCGAGAGACGGCCGTCGCAACTGAACACTGTAGACACCGACCAGAATCAGGAAGATCCCGCCAAGACCGACCACCGACAGCTCCTCACCCAGCAGCAACACCCCCCACATCGGCACGTAGGCCGTCGCCGTCTGGGCCAGCGGATAGGTCATCGACAGATCGCCATCGCGGTAGGCCCGCCCGGTAAGCAGATGATAAAGCACAAAACAGGCCCCCCCCCCGGCACTCAGGGCGAGGATCTGCGGGGTCAGTGGCGGAAACGGCGCAGGCAGACTCCACACCAGAATATTGAACATGCCGCCGGAAGCGATAAACATCCACCAGATAAAAACGGTCTTGTCACGGCTGCACTTGACCAGCAGGTTCCAGAGGGCGTGCATCAGGGCGGAGGACAGAATCAAAATGAAAGCCAGGGTGCTCATGCGGGAATTCTAGCCCAGACAAAAATATTTAGCGAGAATAAAACTTTCTGCTGAAATTCCTGCCCGATAATCGCCGCCCCCCCCTCTCCCGGCTTGACATGTCCCGTCGGCAACGGTAAAACCGTGCAATCAACGACACCATCTGCGTTATTGAACGCATTCATCAAAGAGGAAAAGACCATGGCGGACGACAAGAAAATCATTTATTCCATGATGCGGGTGAGCAAGAGCCACGATAAAAAACCGGTCATCAAGGACATCTCGCTCTCCTATTTTTACGGCGCGAAAATCGGCGTACTGGGACTCAACGGCTCGGGCAAGAGTTCGCTGCTGCGCATCATGGCCGGGGTTGACAAGGAATTCAACGGCGAAGCGGTGCTTTCCCCCGGTTACAGCGTCGGCTATCTGGAACAGGAACCGCTGCTTGACTGTAGCAAAACGGTGCGTGAAGTGGTCGAGGAAGGGGTGCAGGAAACGGTCGACCTGCTCAAGGAGTTCGAAGACATCAACGCCGCCTTCGCCGACCCGGACGCAGATATGGAAAAGCTGTGCGATCGCCAGGCCAAAGTGCAGGACAGACTCGACGCCCTTGACGCCTGGGAACTCGATTCCCGTCTCGAACTGGCCATGGACGCCCTGCGCTGCCCTCCCGGCGACGCCTCGGTCGAAATCCTCTCCGGGGGGGAGAAACGCCGCGTGGCGTTGTGTCGGCTGCTGTTGCAAAAACCGGACATCCTCCTCCTCGACGAGCCGACCAATCACCTCGATGCCGAGTCGGTCGCCTGGCTCGAACAACACCTGCAACGCTACGCGGGGACGATCATCGCCGTGACTCACGACCGCTATTTTCTCGACAACGTCGCAGGATGGATTTTGGAGCTTGATCGTGGCCAGGGGATCCCCTGGAAAGGAAACTATTCGAGCTGGCTGGAACAAAAGCAAGACCGGATGCGCAAAGAGGATAAAGCTGAAAGCGGGCGGCAGAAGACGCTGGAGCGCGAGCTGGAATGGATTCGCATGTCCCCGAAGGGCCGCCACGCCAAAAGTCAGGCGCGGATCACCGCTTACGAAAAGTTGCTGGAGCAGGACGCCCGCCAGCGGGAAAAAGATCTGGAGCTCTTCATCCCGGCGGGGCCACGGCTCGGCAATGTCGTCATCGAGGCGGATCAGGTCAGCAAGGCCTTTGGCGACAAACTGCTGGTCGAGGGGATGAGTTTTTCCCTGCCACCGGGCGGGCTGGTCGGGGTTATCGGCCCCAACGGCGCGGGGAAATCGACCCTCTTCAAAATGATCGTCGGCCAGGAGCAGGCGGATGCCGGCACCTTTAAAATTGGCGATACGGTCAAGCTGGCCTACGTTGACCAGAGCCGGGCACTTGATCCCGACAAGACCATCTGGGAAGAGATCAGCGACGGCAACGACCAGCTCGACTTCGGTGGCCAGCTGGTCAACTCACGCGCCTACGTCGGCCGTTTCAACTTCTCCGGAGCCGACCAGCAGCGCAAGGTCGGGGTTCTCTCCGGTGGTCAGCGCAACCGCGTCCATCTGGCCAAGATGCTCAAGGAAGGAGCCAACGTCATCCTCCTTGATGAGCCGACCAACGACCTCGATATCAATACCATGCGGGCGCTCGAAGAAGCCTTGGAAAATTTCGGCGGTTGCGCCGTCGTCATCAGCCACGACCGCTGGTTTCTTGACCGCATCGCCACCCACATTCTGGCCTTCGAGGGGGACAGCAAGGTGGTCTTTTTTGAGGGGAACTGGAGCGCATACGAAGAGGATCGCAAAAAGCGTCTCGGGGCAGAGGCAGAACGTCCCCACCGGATCAAATACCGCCAGCTGACCCGCCAGTGAGAACTCCCCGTCGGGAGACTCGACGCAGCGCTGGACATGAACTCGCAATACGTTAAAGTTTTTCACAACCACTCAAGAGGTAGAGCAGATGAACAACATCCGCGATGAAGTCAAGGAGCTGGGGATTGGCTTCAAGGTTCGAGGCATGCGTCAGGAGCGGCGGATGACCTTGCAGGATATGGCCGAGGCCTCCGGGCTCTCTAAACCGTTGCTGTCGCAGATCGAAAATGAGCAGGTCATCCCCCCGCTGGCGACGCTGCTGCGCATCGCCAAAGCGTTTAACGTGCCGTTGCAAACATTCTTTCAGGAAGCCGACGTCACCCAAAAATGTATCCTGGTACGGGCTGAGGAACGGCGCAAAAAAAACCGGCGGCTGGTCAACGCTGCCGTGCCGCCACCGTACAGCTACCACTCCCTCGCCTATGGCAAGATGCATCGCCACATGGAACCGTTTCTGGTTGAATTTGAAGTTCAGGAATGGGATGACGAATTGCTGGTCAGCCACGAAGGCGAGGAATTCCTCTTTGTCCTCGAAGGGGAAATTGAGCTGCGCTACGGTGATCAAACCATGATGATGGGTCCAGGTGACTCGGTATATTACGATTCGACCGAACCCCACGGTTACGTTGTTAAGGGACCGACGCGACCGCGGGCGGTGGCGGTACTTTACTCGCGTTGAAATTTGATGCATAATTGACATTCACCACGCAGTTTTTAAGCTGATGATGCATGCTTGCCAACCGTGTCCCAGTGTACAATCTGTACCGCTTTGAATATTGAGAGGAGGTTCTCCATGGCAAAGATAGGTGTTGTTCTTTCCGGTTGCGGGGTTTACGACGGCAGTGAAATCCACGAAGCGGTCATCACCCTGCTGGCAATCGACCGGGCCGGAGCAGAGGCGGTCTGTATGGCCCCTGATATCGCGCAGTTGCACGTCGTCAATCACCTCAGCGGCGAACCGGTTGCGGGGGAGTGCCGCAATGTTCTGGTCGAATCCGCACGGATTGCGCGCGGCAAGATCAAAAACATGGCTGATGTCACGATCAACGATTTTGATGCACTCATCTTCCCCGGTGGTTTCGGCGCAGCGAAGAATCTCTGTGACTTCGCCGTCAACGGGACCGACTGCACCGTGAACCCGGAAGTCGAACGACTGGTCACGGCGACGCTTGCCGCCCGCAAGCCGCTCGCGGCAGTCTGTATTGCTCCGGCGCTGATCGCCCGGATTGTCGGCGACCAGACCCAGCTGACGATCGGCACCGACGCTGATACCGGCAGCGCAATCGACACCATGGGGGGCAGACACGTTAACTGCCCGGTACGTGAATTCGTCATCGACACCGAACATAAGATCGTCTCGACCCCGGCCTACATGCTCGCCGGCCGGATCAGTGAAGCAGCGGACGGCATCGAAAAAACGGTGCGGGCGCTGATCAACCTGCTTTAAGCAAAGGAGAACCAACCATGGCCAAGTACCGGTGTGTGATCTGCGACTACATTTACGACCCGGAAGAAGGGGATTCAACCGGCGGCATTGCTCCCGGAACGGCGTTTGCCGACCTCCCCGATGACTGGGTCTGCCCGCTGTGCGGCGCAGACAAGAGCAACTTCGAAGAAATCTGAACGACCGGGGCCGACCCCGCCCAGGGGTCGGCCCCACCTGCTACCCTGTCCCGCAACCATTCCGCAGCAACCCAAGATGAAAAGCGAATCCGCATGACGCAACGCAAGCCGGACTGGCTCAAGGTCCGTTTCCCGACTGGACCGAACTACACCCGCATCGACCGTTACCACCGGGAGCAGGGGTTGCACTCGGTCTGCCGCAGCGCCGCCTGTCCCAACCAGGGGGAATGCTGGAGCGCGGGGACCGCCACCTTCATGATTCTCGGCGACCGCTGCACCCGCAGCTGTGCGTTTTGCAATGTCGTCGGCGGCACCCCCGCCCCACCCGACCCGCACGAACCGGAAAAGATCGCCACGGCCATCGCCGAATTGGCGCTGCGCCATGCCGTGATCACGGCGGTGACCCGCGATGATCTCAACGACGGCGGGGCGACGCACTTTGCGGCGGTGGTCCGCGCCATTCGCCACCACGCGCCGGGCTGCACTGTCGAACTGTTGATTTCCGATCTCGGTGGCGATCACGTCGCCCTCGCAACAATTCTGCATGCCGCCCCGGACATCCTTGGCCACAATCTGGAAACCGTGCCCCGGCTCTATCCCCGCGCCCGCCAGGGAGCCGTGTACAGCCGTTCGCTTAAACTGCTGACGGCGGTCAAGGCAAGCGCCCCGCACCTGCCGACCAAATCCGGGTTGATGCTGGGGATAGGTGAAACCGCAGATGAACTGAAGGGTGTCTTTGCCGATCTGCTGGCCGCCGGTTGCGACCGCCTGACCCTCGGTCAATACCTGGCCCCCACCCGCCATCACCTGCCCGTCGAACGCTATCTCCCCCCGGAAGAATTTGCCGCGCTGCGCTCGACCGCCTTGCACCTTGGCTTTCGCCATGTGGAAGCCGGGCCACTGGTCCGTTCTTCCTACCATGCCGGGCAGCAGGCGCTGGCCGCCGCCGGAGACGTGCGCCAGGTCCGTCCGCCGGATGATTGATGTGCGCGACAAATCTTCCGCAAGCAAGCAGTTTATCCTTGGCAATGCGGTCTGAAAGTTGAATAATGTCGCAGTATTGTCATAACCGGACCAGCCAGGATAATGACTCTGATCAGGATACCCTTTATGAGTAGTGACCTTTCGATTGAACGTCAGCAAATGATCGTCGATTTTTTGCAAGAGAGCCGCGAATTTATCGTCGCGACTCAGGATGTTCTCAAATCCTTTGCCAAAAAAAATTATCAGGCCAAAGAAACCGACCTGCGCAGCATCCAGCAGACGACTCATGCAATCAAACTCGGGGCGCGTTTTCTGGAATTAAAACAACTGGCCATCGTTGCCGAAGCTGCCGATCTGCTGGTTGACCGGCTGCGCACCGGCAAGGAAGAAGCGAGCAACGCCCGCTTAAAACTTTTTTACCGCGCCTTCACCTTCTTTACTGACGCCTTTGATACCATTGCTGCGAGCGGTGACGATCAGCCCCTGGAAGGTGCCGCCGAAACACTGCGCAGCGCACTCAACGCAGCCATCACCCTGAATGAAGAGCTCCCTGCGGAGCTCCCCGCCGAAGCGGCGATAAACGACAACTTCAACCCTTTCAATACACCGGAGCTGGTCGAAAAATTTGTCGGCGAAGGGGATGAGCTGTTGCAAAATGCTGAACTGGGGCTGCTCCGCTGGGAGACAGCCCCGGAGGATGAAGAGAATCTGGGAGCGCTCTTCCGCGACATTCACAGTTTTAAGGGGAACAGCGGCTTCCTCGGTTTCAGCGATCTCGAAAAACTTTCTCACCAGATGGAAGCCGTGCTGGAAATCGCCAAAAGCGGTCGCGACCTGAGTGAGTTTAAAGCCGCAAACATCCTTCTTGGTTACCTTGACATCATGCGCGCCGCCCTCGCTGACATCGCCCGGCAGGGGTCCGGTCACGTTGCGGACCTCGAAGTCCACCTGATGACCCTGCTTGACCTGCTCGAACGGATTGACGCAGACACCCCGAACGCCGCGCCACTGCGTCTTGCAACAACCGGCGCGACTGACACGGAGCAGTCCAGCACGATCAAACGTCAGGACATTCGGGTTGATCTGTCCAAGCTCGACCAGTTGATCAACCTCATCGGGGAGCTGGTGATTGCCGAAAACATGCTCGTTCACAGCCCGGAACTGGCGGGACTGGAGCTGGAACAGTTCCATCGTGCCAGTCGGCAGATGAATAAAATTGTGCGCGACCTGCAGGAGGTTGCGATGACGATCCGCATGGTTCCGATTTCCGGACTCTTTCGCAGATTATTGCGCCTGGTCCACGATCTGTCGGTCAAGTCAGGAAAAAAAGTTGACCTGTCGCTCACCGGAGAAGACACCGAAGTCGACAAGACGGTCGCCGAACTGATGACGGACCCGCTGGTTCATCTGATTCGCAACGCCCTCGACCACGGCATTGAGTCTCCTGCCGAACGCAAAGACAGCGGCAAACCGGATAAAGGCACCCTGCAACTCTCCGCCCGCCACGAAGAAGGGGAAATCTGGATCGTCCTTGAAGATGACGGTCGCGGCCTCAACCGGGAAAAAATCCTGGCCCGCGCAGCGGCCAAAGGGCTGCTCAACAAGAGCGCCGAGGAGATGTCGGACCGCGAAGTCTGGAACATGATCTTTCTGCCGGGATTTTCAACCGCAGAACAGGTCACCGACATCTCCGGACGCGGGGTAGGGATGGATGTCGTCAAAAAGAATATTGAAAAGATCAAAGGCAAGGTCGAACTGACCAGTACCCCCCATCAGGGCACCCGTTTTACCCTGCGGATCCCTCTGACCCTCGGCATTATCGACGGCATGCTCCTGCGCGTCGGCAGTGCCAAATGTATCATCCCGACCCTGGCGATCAATCAGGCCTTCAGACCGACCCCGGCGATGATCACTGTCACCCCTGACGGCCTTGAGCTGGTACGCGTCCGCGAGCGATTCTACCCGGTCGTACGTCTGCATCAGATCCTTGCCAATACGCCACAATTTACCGAACTCAGTGACGGAATTTTGTTAACCCTGGAACATCAGGGGACAACCATCGCGCTGTTTGTGGACGAACTTCTCGGCCAGCAGCAAACGGTGATCAAGGGGCTGTCAGAACATTTCGAAAACGCCCGCTGGGTCACCGGCTGCACCATCCTCGGCGACGGTGAGGTGTGCCTGATCCTCGATGTCGGGCACCTGGTCGATACCCACGGCTATGTAAAAATAGCTCAGCCAACACTGACCGCCTGACCACAAGGCAGCACCCGATGACAGAAAAGAACATCGTTGGCGACAACGCCCGGAGTGCGCCGCTCACCATAGGGGCCGGTTTTCTGATGCCGATCTCGGATCAGGAGTTCGAAGCGATGCGGGCGTTAATCTATGCGCGCTTCGGGATCAACCTCACTGATCAAAAGCGTTCCCTGCTGGTTGGCCGCCTCCAGAAGCTGATCCGTTCTCAGGGGTTTACCAACTTCGGGGACTACTACGACCATCTCCTTGCCGACAAAACGGAAACATCGCTGAGTCACCTGATCGATCGTATTTCCACCAATCATACTTTTTTTAATCGCGAGAAAGCTCATTTCGACTTTTTTATCGAAACGGCCCTCCCCGAAATTGCAGCGCGCCTCACAGCCCGCAACGATAATGATCTGCGCATCTGGTGCGCGGGCTGCGCTACCGGTGAAGAGCCGTACATGCTGCTGATGCTGCTGCATGAGTACTTTGGTGACCGTTATGCCCGGTGGAGCGCCGGAATCCTCGCCACGGATATCTCTGACAAGGCACTGCAAGTCGCCAAAGCCGGTATCTACCCTCCGGAGCGGCTAGAAACTCTGCCGGGGGAATTATGCAAAAAATACTTTACCCGGCAAGCCGACGGCAACTGGCAGGTCAAAGATGCCCTGCGCAAAGACGCCACCTTTCGCCGTTTCAACCTGATGAACCCCGAATTTCCATTTAAGAAAAAGTTTCAGATTATCTTTTGTCGCAATGTCATGATCTACTTTGATCAGCCCACCCGAGAAACGCTGATCCGCAAATTCCATCAACTGACAGAACCGGAGGGCTACCTTTTTGTCGGCCATTCCGAATCGCTCGGGCGCAGTCAGACCCTGTACCGCTACCTGCAACCGGCACTCTATCAACGCATGGGTTACTGATGAAAAGAAAAATCCGCGTGCTGATCATCGATGATTCGGCACTGGTACGCAACATCCTCGCCCAGGGACTGGCCTCCGATCCGGGGATTGAAGTCGTCGGTGCCGCAACCGATCCTTATCACGCCCGCGACCTGATCGTTGCAACCGAGCCGGACGTTTTGACCCTGGATGTCGAGATGCCGCGCATGGATGGTGTCGAGTTCCTGCGCCGCCTGATGCCGCAACACCCCCTGCCGGTGGTGATGGTCAGCGCGCTGACCCAGCGCGACAAACAAATCACGATTGAAGCCCTCGATGCCGGGGCGGTCGATTTTGTCTCCAAACCCTCGGTGAACGTCGCCTCCGGTCTGCACGGGATGATTGTCGAACTGTGTACCAAAATAAAAATTGCCTCCACCGCCAACGTCTCCCACTGGAAGATGCAGCGCGGCGAACTGGTCCGCCGTCTGGCCACCGCCCCCGCGACGCGCGCATTGGCGGAATCAACCGACAAGGTGATTGTGATCGGCGCTTCCACCGGCGGGACCGAGGCGATTCGGCGGGTGATTACCCACTTCCCCGCGGGGATGCCGGGAGTGGTGATTGTGCAGCACATGCCCCCCGGATTCACGACCATGTTTGCCCAGCGCCTCAACCAGCTCAGCGCCATGCATGTGCATGAGGCCGCCGATGGCGATCGCATCATGCCCGGGGTGGCGCTGGTTGCTCCAGGGGGGGTACAGATGCAGATTGTCCGTTCGGGGGGGATTTACCGGGTCGCCTGCGCAGGGGAAGAACGTGTCAACGGCCACTGTCCGTCGGTGAATGTCCTGATGCACTCCGCCGCCAAACATGTCGGTGCCAACGCGGTGGGCGTGCTCCTCACCGGCATGGGCGCGGACGGCGCATTGGGGCTCAAGGCGATGCGTGACGCGGGGGCGCGGACGCTCGGACAGGATGAACGAACTTCCGTCGTTTTTGGCATGCCGAAGATGGCTCACGAACTGGGTGCAACGGAAACCCTTCTGCCGATCGATGAGATCGCGCCCGCAGTTATCGATCGGTTACGTCGCAAAACAGCGAAGACCGGGTGAAACTGACGCGCAACGCCGCCCGGATCAGAGCAGATTTCTTTTCTTGAGTTTTTCGGTCAGCGTCGTTCGTTTCAGGTTGAGCAGTTGAGCGGCCTCTTTTTTGTTCCCCTCGGTACGGCGCAACGCTTCATTGATCAGCCGCCCCTCAAATTCGGCAACAACCGTATTGAAATCCCACTGCCGCGCATCGAGCACAGTCTCCAGCTCCAGAGACGGTTCCTGCGCTTCAGCACTACCCGGCGTGACACAAACGTATTTTTTCGGCAGATCAGCCACCTCCACGCGCGCCCCACCGTTCATGATGATCATGCGCTGCACCAGATTTTCCAGTTCGCGCACATTCCCCGGCCAGGGGTAACCGGCCAACACCGCTACCGCCTCGTCACTGAAGCCAGGCGAAGGCACCTTGCGCCCCCGATTAAAGACCGTGACAAATTTGCTGATCAACACCTGAACGTCACCGGCGCGTTCGCGTAATGGCGGCAGGTCGACCGGAACCACGCTGAGCCGGTAGTACAGATCTTCGCGGAATTCCCCGGCGGCAACCGCCTGTTCAAGATTCCGGTGGGTTGCCGCAACGACCCGCACATCAACCGCAACCGACTTGACTGACCCCACCGGTTCAAACTCCCGCTCCTGTAACACGCGCAGCAATTTGCTCTGCAACGCCGGTTGCATATCGCCAATTTCATCAAGGAACAGGATACCGCCGTCGGCGTATTCAAAACGACCGATCTTTGCCTGATTGGCCCCGGTGAAGGCACCCTTGACATAACCAAAGAGTTCACTTTCGAGCAGTTCACTCGGAATCGCGGCGCAATTGACAGGAACAAAATTTTTGGCATGACGGCTGCTCAGGGTGTGGATCGCCCGCGCCACCAATTCCTTGCCGGTGCCACTTTCGCCCTGAATCAGAACCGTGCTGCTTTCGTCGTCGGCAATCCGTTCGATCATCCGGTAGAGCCGCTGCATATTCGGTGCGTCACCGACAATCCCCTGAAAGCCGTCGCTCTTGCGCACCTTGGGGCTACGGCGTTCATCATGCACCGAATAATCGTGCCGTTCCAGCGCACGCGCCGTGATGATCACCGCTTCATCCTGGTTATACGGTTTTTTGATATGGAAAAAAGCCCCCTGACGCAACGCTTCCACCGCCAGCGACTCCTGCTCTTTGCTGATCGCCATGACCACGGCAGTTTCGGGATTGAGCCCACGGATTTTGTGCATCAGACTGAGACCGTCGCAGTGCAGTGACGCTGCATCGAAGATCACCAGACAAACGTCCTGTTTGTCGAGCAAGGCAAGGGCATCGGTGACGCTTCCGGTTTCGAAAACAACGCAACCGATTTTATGCCTGATTTCCGCGGCAACGGTCTCCCGTTCCGGACAATCAGCATCAATGAGTAGAACACTGCGCAGTGAAGACATGCTCAATCAACTTTCGGTCAAACGGACAACAAAAAAGGGCAACAGCACGATAAAATCACGACCCATTCGCGACAGGGATGTCGCTCCTACAACAAGCCCCGCCCTTGTGGGAGCGGCTTTCAGCCGCGAAGGGGCTCCTATCCACCATTGCGGTCGCACTGATGCAATCATAGCCACGCGTATTATATAAATCAATGGGTTATTCTTTACCGCCGACTTCATAAAAAAAGGAGGGCAGGCAATAAACACCTGACCTCCTGGTTTGACTGGTGGAGCTGAGCGGGATCGAACCGCTGGCCTATGCGTTGCGAACGCATCGCTCTCCCGACTGAGCTACAGCCCCGAACCCGGCAAGCCGACAAACTGGCTCAATTGTAGCCCTAGCCAATGCGCTCTTTGCGCTCCTGCTCGGTTTTGCATTCGATGCAATAGGTGGTCACCGGGCGGGCACGCAGACGCGCGGCACCGATCTTCTCGCCACACTCTTCGCAAACCCCGAATTCACCGGCGTCGATCCGCTCCAGTGCCTCGCGAATCTTGTTCAACAGGCGCCTTTCACGATCACGAATACGTAATTCGAAGTTACGGTCTGATTCCAGCGAAGCACGGTCAGTCGGATCGGGAAAATTGGTTTTTTCGTCCGTCATCTCCGACACCGTTTTTCCGGCATCGCGCAGCAACTGATCCATTTGCTCCTGAAGTATATTCCGAAATTCTTCCAGATTCTCCGCGTCCATCGCATTTCTCCGTTAAATTCGGACAAGTTAACTGAATTTTACGCGGCTGTCAAGAAACTTGAACGGCCCCGGATCCCCCGCTCAGGCACCGAACTGCGCCCAGAGAATGACCAGCAGCAGGGCGACCGCCAGCCAGCAGGAAACAACATCGGAACTCTTCATCGGCACCGTCGCAGCCAATGCCCTGGTTTCATCACTGACAATGTGCTCAGGGATCCGCGCCAGCAAACTCTGCAACAATTGCGGGAAGTCCCCGTAAGCATTTGAAATAATGATAAAATCATCATCCGCACAAATTGTCAGAAAGACTCTTTTGCGCACCTGTACGGTTTCAACTGCGGTCAACGCCGCAAAGTCCAATGCCCGCCGCCGCAGTAATTTGATCACCCGCACCTGAGTGGCGCCGATCTCCACGCGCCGGAACAGACTTTCGAGCAGCAACACCGCCACCGGGGCGACGATGATCAGCAGCATAATCAGCTTGCCACGCGGTTGGCCTTGCAACAGGCCGATCACCCCCAACGCCACGGTGAGCAGGAACAGCAGCCCCAACGGAAACAGAAAAGAGCGGCGAATAACGTAAGTCTGGATATCTTCACTCATGATGGTCGTCACTCCGCACGAAGCTGCCGCTCTTGCCGCCGTGCTTTTCCTGCAAACCGATGGTGCGAATCGTCATTCCCCGATCAATCGCCTTGCACATATCGTAGATCGTCAGCGCGGCGGCAGAGACCGCATGCAGCGCTTCCATTTCGACGCCGGTTTTGCCGCAGACTTTAACCCGCGCTTCGATCATAATGATACCGCGTTCCGGGTCAGGGGTAAAGTCGAGCGCCACGGCAGTAAGGAGCAGGGGATGACAGAGCGGGATGATCTCCGCCGTCTTTTTCGCCGCCATGATGCCGGCCAGTCGCGCCACCCCGAGCACATCCCCCTTCTCGATAGTGCGATCAAGGATCCGGCTCAAGGTCGCAGGGTGCATCTGCACCTCGCCGCGTGCCACCGCGAGCCGCTCGGTTTCCGGCTTGGCCCCGACTTCAACCATCACCGCTCGCCCTTCGTCGTCAAAATGGGTCAATCGATTCATCTGCTCCCTTTCATCCCCCTTCGCGTGGTGCCATTATAGCGTATCAAAAACGTAACGATTCACCTGCCCGTCCAAGGGTCGTCATCCCCGAGTGATCCTGTCGGGGATCCAGACGTTCAACCTTGAAAACCCTGGATTCCAGCTAAAATCATGCCGGAATAACGCTGTAGGAGTCGCCTTCAGGCGCGATTTTTCGCGGCTAAAGCCGCTCCCACAAAAGTGCTGAACAGTTACTCAAAAACAATATCCAACACCTCACTGACAGTGCGAATGCCGTGCAACGTCATGCCAGCGGGGCGATCAAGATTTTTAAGATTACCCTGGGGCAGCAGACAGTGTTCAAAGCCGAGACGCGCGGCTTCCTTGAGGCGCAGTTCGGGACGGGACACCGCGCGAACTTCACCGGACAAACCCACTTCACCAAAAAGCAGGGTTTTCTGCGGGATCGGACGATTCAGGTGACTCGACGCCAGCGCCGCCAACGTGGCCAGATCGACCGCCGGTTCGGCGATGCGCACACCACCGACAACATTAACAAAGATATCCTGTCCCGGCATCATCAACCCGGCTTTCTTCTCCAGCACCGCCACCAGCAGCGCGACGCGGTTGGGATCAAGCCCCATGGAGGTGCGCCGTGGGGTGCCAAAGGCACTCGAAGAGACCAGCGCCTGCACTTCAACCAGGATCGGCCGGGTTCCTTCGAGGGTTGGAATGACCGCACTGCCGGCCTCATTGACCGGCCGCTCGGCAAGGAATAATTCCGAGGGATTCGCCACTTCGCGCAGCCCCGCCTCGCACATCTCGAAGACGCCGATTTCGTTGGTCGAGCCGAAGCGGTTTTTGACCGCGCGCAGCACCCGGTAGGGATGCCCGCCGTCCCCTTCAAAATAGAGCACGGTATCGACCATGTGTTCAAGCACCCGTGGCCCGGCAATCGAGCCGTCCTTGGTGACGTGACCGATAATAAAGGTCGGAATACCCTCCCCCTTGGCGACCTGCATCAACCGTCCGGCGCACTCGCGCACCTGACTGACACTGCCGGGGGCGGATTCGAGGGCGGCGGAACAGACGGTCTGGATCGAATCGACCACCAGAAACGCCGGTTGGATCTTCTGCACCTGATCAAGGATCGATTCCAGCGCGGTTTCCGCCAGCAGGTAGAGATCACTGGCGCCCACCCCCAGGCGACTGCCGCGCAACTTCACCTGGCGCACCGATTCTTCGCCGGTCACATAGAGCGCCTTGCCGCTGTGCGCCAGCCGGTCTATCGCCTGCAAGATCAGCGTCGACTTGCCGATCCCCGGATCACCACCGATCAACGTCAACGAACCAGGCACCACTCCGCCACCAAGCACCCGGTCCAGTTCACCGATGCCGCACGCAATGCGGTCTTCTTCGCTGGAGCTGATTTCGGTGAGCTTCAACGGAGTGGCCGGGGCTGGTGCGGATAATCCCCGACCGCGCTTGCTGAGCGTGACCGTTTCTTCCACCAGCGTGTTCCACTGGTTGCAGTCGGGGCATTTGCCCAGCCAGCGGGGGGATTGATGGCCGCATTGCTGGCAGGTGTAGAGGGTTTTTTGTTTCATGGAACTTTTTTCGATTTCTGATAAGGAAAAAGCCCCCGTGCAGGGCACGGGGGCTCGGGATCTTCTCCTGAAAAGTTACGGCACGGTGATGGTAACGGTTGTTTCGCCATCACCGGCGTAGTACAGGATGGTGGCCGTGTCACCACTAACAATGAAATTCCCCCCTCGCACCTCGACGCGTGACGAGGTTGTTCCACCCTCTCGCGTTACGGGATAGGAACAGAAATCATCCGAACCATCTTCGTCCGTATCCTCCATGGCAATGAATGCCGACACCATATCAGACGGGCAATGGGCTACAGTGGCCGGTTCAATTGAGGCATAGTCTCCAACATAAATGTCAACCGCAAAAGCACTGGCAAGATTTTGCACCCACGTCCATGATTCGCCAGCTCGCGTACTCGCGGCACACGCGGTGCCGTCCTGGACAAGGGTGTTGACACAATAGCCGGAGCGGGCGTACCAGCTGAGTCCCGCGTTCTCACAGGCCGCTTTCTGGTTGGCTGGCGTCGGGTTAATTGTCGTATTGTAAATTGTCGTCGCCGGGTTGTACTGGTCGACGATACAGGCATCGAATGTCCCGGTTTTGATTTGGGTCACCGCCACATTGACCCGATAAAATGGCACCGGCACCGTGTCACCACCATCTTCAAGCGTCAGCCCCAGCGTAGCACTGGAGGTGAAAGCACTCGGCAGCGCAGTGAGGGTGAATCCGGCGATGGGAGCAAAACAGAACTGGCCGTCTTTACTGATCGTGGTCGCACTGTCATCACTTGTAGAAGCTGTCACAAATGTACGGGCAGAATTTGTATCAAAGCGCGTATCAAACGCTGGATTGCAACCATTCATTATCGATTCATTATTTGCTGGGTAGGTCACTCTAAAAGAGGCCAAACCGTCCTTAGTATATGCCGACCCTGTCGCCAGGTTTCCAGCAGTATCAATTCCTGACACCTCACCTCCCAACAAGGCTGCGCCAATAGCAAAACTAAGGCTAGTTGAGTTGTAGTTGTGAGCAGTTTGGATATTCAGGATATCCCCCAAAGCATTAGCGAGCAAGCCGCTGGCGTCCTCCCTGACAAACCTCAATTTATCCTCTGCGCGGGTGTTAAAGATAAGAAGTCTATCATTCCCCTGAATATATCTATCATTAGCGTTTCTTGATATTGTCGCATTATTTAGATCAGTCGGTGTTCCATCGCTCAGGGTAAGTGAACCATTCGTATTGAATGTCATCCCAGCAGTACTATCAGAAATCCCACTAGTTCCTTCGGCAATTATTGAATCCATTAACCCAAGGTTGATAGCGGTGCCATCGGGAACAGAATTTCCATGTCGATCAGTAACAATAATCTTTCCGACCCGCCGATAAACCCCTCCGCCCAAATTTTCCACAGAGTTAGTTATTGGTGAAGTCAAAACAATAGAGTGTGGTGGCCCAGATGCGATAACTACCTGCGGCAGAGCCGAAATAATGGGATTCAGTGCCGGGTTTCCCCAAACATCAAGGAGTGCTTCAAAAGAAATCTCCATCACCCCCGGCAGGACGCCTGATTGCAGGTTGAGGCTGGCAATGCCATCGTGGGTGCGGATATCCATCGTCCCCCCCGACGACACTGTTTGCGGTGTGCCGGTATAGTCCGTACCGGTCATAAACTCACCGCCATTGGGACTGGTAATGAATTTCACGCGCAAGTTGTTGACCGTGGCGCTGTTATAGAGACTCTCGTCAATGGGATTACCCTCGGCGTCGGTGATCGTCACGGTGACGGTGGTGTTTTCCTGCTGGCCGACTCCCGCAACGGACAACTGGGTATCAACGACTGCCAGCAAGATATTCGCCGGGTCGCCGGGTGGCTGTGCCCCAAAGGTAACTGTTCCACTGGCACTGTCAACGAGGTCGATGCTCAGCGTCGCTGTCCCCTGCTTGGAAGGGGCCTGCAAAGCAAACTCGCTCCGCCCTGATACGGTTGCGCTAACGTTGGGTGCAATGATCGTCCCGTTGTCGGTATTCAGAGTCACTTCTGTGCCATCAAGAATCGGGTTGCCAAAAACGTCGGCAAGAAAGACCGTTATCGTTGATTCAGTCGTCCCGTCAGCGGGAATCGTGCTCGGATTGGCGGTGATCGTTGCTAATTTTGGCCCTCCTGGAGTGAAGGTAATCTGAAGTGCACCGTTAAAGCCACCAATAGCCGCAGTGACATAAGCCACGGACGGCTTTCTCCCTGAATAGAGCTGAATGGATGCAACGCCGAAGGCATCGGTCTGCGCCGTGTCTTGAATGGTGGCAGAGTTATAGCTGCCGAATGTTCCCTGCGTGGTGGTAAAGAGTACATCCACTCCCGCCTTGGGCAACCCGTCGGTGCCCACGACCGTCGCCTGGATGAGGGCACTACTGTTGGGATCAAGCGTAATGGCATCCTGGGTGATCTGCACGCTGCTTTGCGGAGTGGAAATAACCAGCGAAGCGATATTGGCGGCAGATTGCTTGACGTCGACCCGCACATCCCCCTGGGTACTGTTCGTGGTCTTGGCGGAAACAACGTCATAGGTGGCGGTACTTTCGTCCCCCTGGCTCCCCGCCGTATAGCCAACGCTGACGCGACCATTAACATCGGTTATGCCAACGATGTTCTGCAACACGCCACCGCTGAATGTCGTCGAATTATAGCCCGGTTGACTCGCCGAATTGTACAGGGTGGTATCGAAGAAAAACTGGATCGATTCGTTTTCCACCGGGTTCCCGTTGGCGTCGAGAACCGTCGCGGAAATCGTTGTCTGGCCACCCGCACCCACCTGATTCGGGCTGGCCAGCATCGTCACGCTGGCGACCGGTCCGGGGGTAAACTGAATTCCGGCGTTGGCAACAAATCCGCCCGCCACCGCCGACAAGGCAGCGCTGCCCAGCGAGGTCGGCGAATAGAGGTAAGCCTCGGCAATACCATCCGCGTCGGTATTTTTGGTTGTTGTCGTTACATACGCGGCAGGGCTGGGTGCGACGGTCTGAACCGAGTTGTACAGCCCGCCCGAGGTCGTCACAAAGGTCACTGTTCGACCGGGAGCGGGATTCCCCGCAGTGTCGTTGACCGTTGCGCGCAGGACGACGCTGCTGTTACCGCCATCGGCAATCATCGTTGTACTGCCTGTCACCAGATTAATCGAGCCCACCGCACCGGCGGTTACAGATGAAACAACAATCAGTGCGCTGTTATACAGCGCATTGCTCTGGGCACGAGCGCCAATGGTGTCCGTCGCGCTGGTAATACCGGCGGTATAGGTGACAAACGCTTGTCCGTTCGGGTTGGTTGCCTCTGAGAATGAACTTAGCGCCGCCCCCTGACTGTTGTCATTTTGCACGCTGAAGTTAACCGTTTCTGCGACTACCGGGTTATTATTAATATCGGTGACGGTCGCGGTCAGCGTCGAACTGGCTCCGGGAGCAACCGTTACCGGCAGAAATTTCAACGCAATAATTTTTGGCGGCCCCGGAATGAAATCCACCGTATCGGTGTCGACAAAACCACTGACATTTGCGGTTACGTTGGCACTGCCGGTAACGGTCGGTGCAGTCAGGTAGGTTTGGGCAAGACCGTCACTCCCGGTGAGTACCGTCGCTGAAGTTATGGTTCCCAGGGTGGTGGAGAAAGTCACCGATTGACTCGCCGCAGGGGTACCGTCGGTGTTGGTTACCGTGGCACGCAGCAACACCTTATTGGCCCCGTTAGCGATAATGCCGGGAGTGCCGAAAGCACCGGTAATCAGATCAATCCCCTTGATCGTCGCCGCGCCGGTTTGCACCGTCATACTTCCTGTACCGGAGAGATTATTGGTGTTGGCCGTGGCGCGAATAGCGTCGGTCACACCAGCAGCGGTCGCGGTAAACCCGGCTACATAATTCGCCGTTGCGACACCAATACCGTCGGTAACTGCCGAAGCGGGAAGGCTCGGCAGGCCACTGCCGGCGGTAGTAATACTGAATGAAACAGTTTCTCCAACCACGGGATTGCCGTAGGCATCAACAACTGTTGCCCTGATCTGAGCGGCCCCGCCCGGTTGGACTGTGGTCGGAAATGAGCTGACGACGACTGAATCTGGATTGCCCGGTTTAAAATCAACTGACACTGGGTTAGAAGGAAAACCACCGGTAAAGGCTACCACCTGGGCCTGCCCGGTGACGGTCTCGGTCAGCAAATTGAGGGTGGCGAACCCGGTATTTGTGTCACTGTTGATGGTGAGCTGCTGGCCGGTGTTTCCGGCGGCATCTTTCAGTGTTCCCAATGAGGTTATAAAGGTGACCGGAATCGGCGTATTCGGCGCTGCGCCCGAGCTGTCCGTGAGCACCGCCGTAATGGCGTTGGGGATAAAACCGTTATCAACCTGCTGCACATTTCGCACAGCCTGAAGCGTAATAGACTTCAAAAAGGTCGCGGCCTCGGTAATGGTGATGTCAAGTGTGTTGGAAAGGACGGCCCCGGCGCGCGCGCGCAGCTGGTCGGTAACGGTGGTTGTCAGCGCAGGCAGACTGCCTGCCTCGTAGGCGACAGAAGTAGCCCCCGAAGCGTTGGTGGTACCAAAGCGCGATGCAAGCACCGATTTCCCGGAGCCCTCCGTTACAAATTCAAAAACAACAAATTCGTCGGGCACCGGAAAGCCCAGGGCGTCCTGGGCCAGGACCGACAACGTCGCGCTGCCCCCTGGACCGAGAGAAAGGCTTGAAGAGTACAAGGTCAGGGTCGCCGCCGGACCGTTGGTGATGTTGACTGACAAGATATTGGACAAAACCCCGCCACCAACAGCGGAGATCGTCGGTTTTGCCAGAGTTGCCGGTGCAACATAAAAAACCTGGGCAACCCCATCATCACCAGTGGTCACCGTTGCCGACGGGGTGAAGCCCCCGGCCGTGGCATTAAAGGTGATCGTTTGATTCGCCAACGCGACACCACCGGTGTCCGTCACCGTCGCCCGAATCAACCCTGATGAACGTGTCCCCCCCGGATCAGCTCCGGTGGCAATCAGCTCCCCACCAAAGAAATCCTTGATATCGATTAAATCAACGGTCACCGCAGTCGGATCGCCGCCGCCCCCGGCACCGCCTCCCGGAGACAGATCGGTAGCTGTCCCACCGGAATCGCTGCCACCGCCACCGCAACCGGCGAACATGAGAACCAACAAAAGTAAAAAGAGATATCCCAACCGTTTCATAAACTGCCTCCCCGACGAGGAACTGTGCTGTGCTTTTGAGTTATGCATCCCGGCTCTGCCTAAAAAGTGTAGGTAAGCGCAAGGCTCGTATTGAAATTACTGCGTTTTTGAAATTCGATATCCAGACTGTAATTGTTCTTAAATGGCCAACGCGCGCCGATCAGCAATCCGATATTGCCATTTTCTTCCAGCTCCGGCTCGTAGGCGACGGCGCTGACCAACGCTCCCGGCGTCACCGAAGATGCAGTCTGTACTCCGGATACGAATGACTTTGTCTCGGTCCGCCCGTAATAGAACAACGGGCCGAAATACAAATCGACCCCTTCGATCTTCGCTTGCGCGGCAATCCCGACGTCGACCATCCACATTTCGTCAAACGACGCCGTCGCCTTGTCCAGCGTCCAGATGATACCGGTTGTACTGGACTGAATCGCACCGGTGCTCTTTGCCGTATCTTCGAACGTATCAAAATAACTGGCTTGACCGAACAGACCGAAACTAAAAATTTCCCCTTGATAAACCCGTCCGTTAAAACCGATCGAGGCAAACAGGTTCGGTCCATTTTCGAATTCTTCACCGCTGGTTTCAACGCCACTGATGACATAGATATCATCGGTACTTAATGAGCTGGCACCACTGCGCAGGTAGATATCCCACCCCTGGGCAAGCCCCATTGTCCCCTGCAGGTAGTAAACATGATGGTCGATATCGATCCCTTCAAAGACTGTTGAATCTTCCCCCCAGGTCGAAGACAGACGCGAATATCCCGCGGTAATGGAAAAATCACCAAAACCTTCGGTCGCCGCCACCGGCGTCCCGAACTGGGCAGCGGACACCCCCCCGCAAAACAACATCACCAACATGACTGAAAGAATCAAATGACGCATGAAAAGCCTCCTGGACAAAGGATGATACACGGATAATTTGAATCCTATTAACACAAAATGACCTTAAATACAAGCTTTTATGCTAAATTTATATATAATTATGGACAAAATAAATATGAGTTTTCTGCTTATGCACTTTTCTCCAGCGATAGGCGATCATCAGAAGGCCAGGTTATTCCTCATCGGAATTTCCTGTAGGGGTTGCCTTCAGACACGACCCATTCGCGGCTAAAGCTGCTCCTATCGGGGCATGTTAAAACACATCTTGAGTCAAGTGCGTAACCAGAAACCTTAATAATGGGACGCTGATTTTCATGATGAACGCTGATCAAAACAAAGCCAAAGCAATTTAACAGGGATGAAGGTACACAGGGGATGAAATCTTAAAAAGGTTCTTTTGGGTTAAACCAAAAAATAGTTTTTTGATTTTAGCCGTTATCCCTGTCATCCCCTTCATCCCTGCAAAGAAAGTTCTTCAAGCCCTTAAATCCGCTCTTTCAGCGTTTATCAGCGTCCGATAAGCTTACAGGGCATGTTAAAACACAACTTGAGTCAAGTGCATAACCAGAATGCGTTTTTTACAACCAACCGCAGCGGCAAAAGTGCAGCAGAGTTTGTTGTTGCAAAAAATCAACCACCACAAAAACGTTGGCAGCGCCAATAAACGGCAAACGGCCACAAACCGGCATTAAACCGGTGCGCAAAGATCGATCGACAGCATCTGGTAAACATCTTAATTCCCCTTATTAGTGCCGCAAAACCGGTCTTAGTGCGTAGCGCGAGTAACAATTTTTGTCAGTAAAGCATGACAGGATTGACAGCAGCTAACCTTTTAGCGTAAAAAAGACATAACCCGCCTGTCCAATCCCGGACAGCGGCACCGATTATTGGAGGGGACCATGCATCGTTATTGCCTTATCATCCTGTTACTGTCCATCACCCTGACCGCAACCGTGTACGCCGCAAAAAACGATATTGTCTGGCGCGGCAGCGGCGGCTGGGGCGCGGGACTCCCTTACCAGCAGCGCTTTGATCCTTCCCGGGTTGAAAAAATCAGTGGTACCATTCTCAGTATCGAGCGTTTCAGCGAAGAGCTCGACATGGCCGACGGGATCCGGCTGAAGATGCAGAATCGACGCGTCGTTGAAACGGTTCACGTCGGTCCACTGTGGTTCCTGGAGCGTCAGGATCTGGCTTTGAATGCGGGGGACACGGTCACGGTTCGCGGCGCCCGGGTCACACACGACAAGGCGGGCTATCTGATCGCCAGTTCGCTCACCAAGGGCCGTAACACCCTGCTGCTGCGCAATCGAGACGGCTTCCCGCTGTGGACCGGCTGGCGCCGCGACTGAGTCGCCCCCAGGCGGCCAGCCAACAAATTCTGCCCTTGCAGTCTGCTCCATTGTTCAACACCGGTAAAAAAACAGTTGACAGAGATTGTATACTGTATACAATTTGTAAAATCTTGTCGGCATGCTGTTAATGGAGTTTTACTGTGAAGAAAAAACCGATCGAGCATCACCAGACCTTGCGCGAAAAAATCCTTGAAACGATTCGCGACGCAATCCTCAAGGGCAGTCTGAAACCTGGTGAAAAAGTCGCCGAGCCGGAACTTGCGGAACGCTTCGGCATCAGCCGTACACCGATTCGTGAAGCTTTCCGCCAACTTGAGTCGGAAGGCTACCTGACCGTCATCCCCCGCCGGGGCGCGGTGGTCGCCTCCCTTTCGGAACGCGATATCGAAGAGTTCTACGCCATCAAAAGCATTCTCGAAGGGTACGCGGCTCACATCGCCTCGGAGCGCATGCAGGACAAAGACATCGAACGCCTGGAGGCGATCAATGCCAGACTGGCGGAACTCGCTGCCGAAGGCGATGTAAAAACGTTCTTCCGCGTTCACAACGAATTTCACGAGCTGTTTATCCGCGCGTCGGGCAACGACAAATTGTTCGAGATCATCAATCAGCTGATGATGAAGTTCAATCGTCTGCGCATGGCGTCGCTGGCCCTTCCGGGGCGCATGGAACTTTCGGTGCAGGAACACCACAAAATTATTGCCGCGTTTAAATCACACGATGGCAAAAAAGCGGACAACCTGGTGCGGAAAAATGCGGTCTATGGCGGACAAGTGCTGATTCACAGCATGGATGACGGTCGCAAGATCGAGGCCAGTGTGCTCAACCGGCTGATCGACCTGTAATGACGTCGCAAAAGTCGGCGAAATTTGTCACCCGCCCGCTCCTTGCGGGCTTTTCTTTGCGTGCGACTTCCGCTTGCTACTGCGGGTGTCTTGTGGCATACTTCCGCCGTCACTTTTGACCCAATCTACAGGAGGATTTCGATTCATGAGAAAAATATTTATCAGCGGCATACTTACATGCCTGATCACCTTCAGCGCCCAGGCCACTTCGCTCGAAGTGACCCTGAATGACGACAGTGTTCAGGCGCAGGCAGGCCTGACCCTGAACGAAGACAGCTACGGCACGTCGATCCTCACCGTCCGTGGACTTTACAACGACGAAGAATCGACCAAACTTGGTTCTGCGGGGTTTGACTTCATGGGGCGTCTCGGCAACGTGCCGGGGCTGGAAGTCGGCGTGGGGGCACAGATCTACAGTGCCAAAACCGACCGCAGCCTCGACCTGCTGACGTTGGGGATCGGTGTCCGCGCAACCTTTACACCGCCGCTCCTGCAAGGCTTCGGGATCAAAGGCAAAGCCTTCTATGCACCGAAGATTCTCTCGGGACTTGATGCGGAGCGCCTGATTGAAACCGGCGCAGATATTTTCTACGCCATCACCCCGAAGGTGCGCGTGTTACTCGGCTATCAACTGATGCGTGCCAGCTTTGAAAAAGTCAGCACCAGCAATATTGATGAAGGGGCGCGAATCGGCTTCGAAGCCCGCTTCTGAACATAGTCCGCCATTTAAAACAGCAACGGCCCGCTGATTCTCCCGGCGGGCCGTTGCTGTTATTTCGCATTCATCTCAGGCTGGTTCGAGCCCGGCAAATTTGAGCAGTAACTTTTTGGGTCCAACGGTTTTGAAATAGACGACCACTTTCTGATTTTCTCCCTGTCCTTCAATCCGCCGGATGAAACCGACCCCGAACTTGGCATGACGCACTCGCAGACCAATCCGCAAGCCCTCTTCAGCCTCCGGAATCACCTCGATATCGTTACCAAAATCGTCATCCGCCTGCGCCTCTCCGACTGGCAATTGCGCGAAAACCGAGGCCAGATTGTGCCCCTGGGCATCGTGCAATGCCGGGGCTGCGGGTTGTTCGAGCAAATGCGCGGGGATCTCTTCCAGAAAACGGCTGGGCAGATTGAACTGATACTCACCGAAGACGCGGCGCCGCCGGGCGCGCGTCAGATAGAGTTTATCCATCGCCCGGGTCATGCCGACATAGCAGAGGCGGCGTTCCTCCTCGACTGCGGCGTCACTGGCGGTGGTTCGGGAATGGGGGAAGAGCCCCTCCTCCATACCGGTCATGAGCACGACCGGAAACTCCAGCCCTTTCGCCGCGTGAAGGGTCATCAGCGTAACCCGGTCGAGACTGCTGTCGTAGGAGTCGAGATCGGTGATCAGGGCAACCTGTTCCAGATAATCCCCCAGGCTCAGCGTTGCAGCGGCATCTTCCATCCCGGCCAGCAACTGATCGAGGTTTTCAAGCCGTCCACGCGCCTCATCGGTGCGTTCCTCTTTGAGGATCGCAGCGTAGCCGGTTGCTTCGATCAATTCGGCAGTCAGCTGCGGAAAGGGGGTGCCCGTCAACCGCGCCGCGAAATCGTCCATCAAGGCAACAAATGCCTGTACTTTGGCGGCCGCCGCCCGCCCCAGTTCTCCGTTGTGGAGGATGGCGCGACAGGCCGGCAGAAAGCCCCCGGAGGTGGCCTCATAAGCGGAAATCTTGTCCACGGTGACGGTGCCGATGCCACGCGACGGGACATTAATGATGCGTTTCGCGGCCAGTGAATCGGCCGGATTCGCCAGGGCTCGCAAATAGGCAAGGATATCCTTGACCTCCATGCGCGAATAAAACTTGAGTCCGCCGAACATCACATAGGGCAGGTTACTGCCCCGCAACGCCTCTTCAAGCTGTCGCGACTGGGCGTTGGTGCGATAGAAAACGGCAATATCGCGCAGATGGCGACCGCCCTGCCGTTGCGCCTCAATCTGTTCGGCGACGTAAAGCGCCTCGGCACGATCATCGTCGAGAGTCGCCACCGTCACGGCTTCTCCCCCCGGATTTTCGGTCCAGAGCGTTTTCCCTTTACGTTCGGCGTTCTGCGCCACCACCGCTCCGGCGGCATCAAGGATGGTCGCCGACGAGCGGTAGTTCTGCTCCAGACGAATCACCCGGACAGCGGGGAAATCCCGTTCAAAGCCGAGGATATTACTGATTTCCGCTCCCCGCCAGGCATAGATCGACTGATCGTCGTCCCCGACCACACAAAGATTGTTGTGCGCGGGGGTCAACAACCGCACCAGCTGATACTGAATCGCGTTGGTGTCCTGAAATTCGTCGATCAGCAGATGGCGAAATCGCGCCCGATAGCGTGCCAGAACAGCGGGGTGCTGAGTAAGGAGCTGGGCGGTCAGCAGCAGCAGATCGCCGAAATCGAGGGCATTGTTGCGTTTCAAGCGCAGCTGATATTCGCTGTAAATCCGTGCAATGATCTGCTGCCGATAATCGTCTGCTGCGAAGTCGGCGGGCAACGTCCCGCGGTTTTTTGCCGCATCGATGGCGGCCGCTGCGGCGCGCGGTTTCAGATCCTTGTCGCTGATCTGAAAATCCTTGCAGACCTCCTTGAGCAGCCGTTCCTGATCCTGATCGTCGTAGATGCTAAAGTCGGCGGAGTAGCCGAGGGCGCTGATGTCACGACGCAGGATACGCACACAGGCGGCGTGGAAGGTCGCTACCCACAGACCGTCAATCGTCCCGAGCAGACGGGACAAGCGCTCGCGCATCTCGTTGGCGGCCTTGTTGGTAAAGGTGACCGCGAGGATCTCATGCGGAGCGACCTGCCGGTGATGAATCAGCCAGGCAATGCGGTGAATCAAGGTGCGGGTTTTGCCCGATCCGGCACCGGCGAGAATCAACAACGGGCCGTCGCCATGTTGCACCGCAGCACGTTGCGGCGGGTTCAGTTGTGCCAGCAAATCAACCATCATCGTCGTCTTTCAGAGTCCGTTTCATCAACGCCCGGTTATAAGCAGAAACCATGTCGCGGCGGGAGATGATGCCGACCAGGCGATTGCTCCCGGCACTCTCGACAACCGGCAGCTGTTCGATATTCCGATAACCGATGCGGCGCATGGCGGTATCCAGATCTTCACCCGCCGTCACCGTGATCACCTCGACAGTCGCCAATTCCTTGACCACCACCAGATCCATCAGTTCCCGCTCAAAAACGACCCCCATGAAATCCTGCACCGAAATAATACCGGTCATCGCGCCCTGAGCATCGAGCAGGGGAAAGTTGGTATGGCGGGTACTGGCGATAAAATCACGAAACTGGCGCAAGGTCATGTTTTCGGGAATCGTTTCCAGGTCGCGCGTCATCACGTCAGCCACCCACAACGATTTCATAATATTGCGCTCTTTGCCGGCCTCCAGATCGATTCCGGCGCGGGTCAGCTCAACCGTATCGAGACTGTCCTGGCGCAACCACCGGCTGATGGCGGTACCGATCACGCAGCTGAGCATGATCGGAATGATAACCTGATAGGAGGCGGTCATTTCAAAGAGCAGAAAAATTGCGGTCATCGGGGCATGGGTGGCGGCGGAAAGAAACGCGCCCATCCCGACCAGGGCATACGCGCCGGGAGAAATAGTCAGCTGCGGGAAAAAGATCTGCAACAGCTTGCCGAAAGCACCACCGGTGGCAGCCCCGAGGTAGAGGGCTGGAGCGAAGAGCCCTCCCTGCAATCCGGAACCAAGTGTGATCGAGGTGGCAATCGCCTTGATGACCACCAGTGCGGCGAGGAGATACCACCCCTCATGACCATGCAACATGCCGTCAATAAAAGCGTAACCGTTGCCGAGAATTTGCGGAAAGAACAGGCCGATCAGGCCAACGAGCAAACCACCGGCGATCGGTTTGACCAGCGGGTGCAACGCCCAACGGCTCAGTCGGTCTTTGATGCGGAAGTGGAGATCAATGAATCCGGCAGCGAAGACACCGACCAGACAGCCGAGAATAATGTAGAACAACAGCTCGAAGGGGCTGTTCATGACGTACGGCGGCAGCACAAATTCCGGCTGGTTGCCAAGCAGGGCGCGTGACACGACGGTCCCCATCCCGCTGGCGATGACGATCGGCGTAAAACTGGAAAATTCAAAAGACGCCAGCAGGACAATCTCCTGCGCGAAAAAAACTCCCGCGATCGGCGCATTGAAGGTCGCGGCAACGCCGCCGGCAACGCCGCAGGCGACCAGCACCTTGAGTCGATCCCCCCCCATCTTGAACGCCTGACCGAACTGACTGCCGATCGCCCCGCCGATCTGCGCAATCGGCCCCTCCTGCCCCGCCGACCCCCCGGTACCGAGGGTAATGGCGCTGGCCATGCCCCGGGTAAAGATCGTCCTGAGCGGCAACTTCGCGCCGCGCAGATTGACGGTCTCCAGAAAGGAAGGAAACCCGAAATGCAGATCACGGGCAAACCAGAGTCCCAACGGCAGCAACAAAATCCCGCCGACAGCGGGGAAAAAGATCGTTATCAGACGTGAAAAACTCCACTCCGTCATGGAAATGTCGAACAGCGCCATCCCCTGCTCAACGACCAGCCAATGGAAAAAATCGATCGCCTTGCGAAAACCGAAGTTGCCGAGTCCGGCAAGCGCACCGATCGCCGCAGCCAGCACCGTCATGAAGGTTGCCTCACTGATCCGGAAGCGACTCAGGACGGCGGTACCGCGGCGCCGTAGCCAGCGGTAAAAATAATTGCGGTTGGGGGTTGAAGGACTCATGGATAAGTCACCGTTTCTGTCGGCACGCGGGTGGCAAAAAACGCAGGGTGGTGTTACAGCTGATTCAACTGGCGAATAAATGCTTGCAGCAGACCGTAGCTGCGCTGATTGAATTCCAGCGCCAAGCGCGGCAGATGGATCAAGTCGGGCTGATCTTTTTCCCGTTCGAAAGCACTGGTCATGCGCAACCGGGTGCCGGGTTTGAGAATTTCGCTGAATTCACTTTCCAGAATTGCGACCTGCTCGTTGTCGAGCCATTTATTGAGGCGGATCACCAGCGTGTCGCCGACAAAACGGCTCGAATGGAAAACCCGATAAAAATCATCGATGATCTGCACCGCTTCGACGGGATCGCGGGTCATCGAGAAGAGACCAAAATCCTCGCCGGAAATCAGGCCGCGCCGCAGCAGGGTCTTTTTGATAAAATCAAACCATTCTTCCCAGTAGTCGCCAGCTTCGTCATCGATCATGACCAGCGGCAGCGGCGGATTTTTCCCGGTCTGCATCAGCGTCATCGTCTCCATCGCTTCGTCGAGGGTACCGAATCCACCAGGGAAGAGTGCCACCGCCTGGGCTTCCTTGAGAAACGCCACCTTGCGATTGAAAAAATAACGATAGACGATAACCTTGTCGCTCGCCGACATAAAGGGATTGGTTTCCTGCTCGAACGGCAGATGAATATTGACCGCAAAGGAGTTGTCGGGGCCGGCCCCTTCGTTCCCCGCCTGCATGATACCGCCCCCGCCGCCGGTGATCGTCATCCAGTTGCGCTCCGCCATCAAGCGGGCAAAAGTCACACATTTTTGATAGATCGCCTCGTCCGGAGCGGTGCGCGCCGAACCGAAGATCGTCACCTTGCGCCGATTGCGGTAAGGACCGAAGATCTTGTTGGTGTAGCGCATCTCCTTCATGGTGGTGCGCATCAGTTTGAGATCGGCCAGATAATCGCTTTCCTGACCGGCCTTCAGCGCACTCAGAATCATCTCACGGATGATCCGGGGTTGATGCACTTCAGCGCTTTTCATCAGTTGATCGATCAACTCATCGACAACCGCGTTATGACGATCAAAATGAAGCTCCATCGATTTATCCTTCATAAAAAACGGGGAGAGTACCCTGTAACCCATAATCTTTCGCATCTTGCTTGTTCTTTGCCGCGTCAGCTACGTTCCGATTTCAGCTGTTTAGCTACGGCTAGGCAACAGAAATCGCGCCTTGCTGACACGTCAAAGCCCTGCGCAATCCCTCGAAATCCTATGGGTTACAGGGTACTTGATGCGCAACGCCGACGGCGCGACCAGGGTCGCGCCGTCGGCGTTGCGCATCAAGCATAAGTGGTCGAAGAAGCCCGTAAGCCGGGTTCTGTCCCCCGCCGCAGTCACCCGCGACGAAGTGATGGTCATTCATCTAGGATCGCCGTTGCCGACGACCTCAAGCGGCCTGACCCGAGAGCCTTGGACGGACCGTCCTCAAACGCTCCCCTATTTGGCCTTGCTCCGGATGGGGTTTACCTGGCTTCCGTCGTCACCGCCGGAACCGGTGAGCTCTTACCTCACCCTTTCACCCTTACCCGCCGACGCAAGGCGACGGCAGGCGGTCTTCTCTCTGTGGCACTTTCCCTGGGGTCACCCCCGGTCCCCGTTAGGGACCATCCTGTCCTGTGGAGCCCGGACTTTCCTCCCCCCGCCGGCGCCAGGGCGACGACGGGCGGCGACCATCCGTTCTTCTCCGACCACTCGTGATTTCAGTTATCCTGATTGACGTAAATAAGCCGGTTGCAGTGTGGACACGACTCAATCGCTTGAAGCAGAAAAAGGCTGTTGAACAACTGGGGTGGCAACTGCATGTTGCACCCGAGGCAGGCCCCGTCCCGGGCGGCGACGACCGCCAAACCAGCCCGCCGGTCAAGCAACATCTGGTACCGCTTGCGCACCGCTGCCGGCAATTTTTTAAGCAGCTTGGTGCGGTGTTCGTTTTTCTCCGCCATCTCCTGATCAAAGCTGTCCAGTTGCGCCGCAATCTCGGCATTCCGCTGGGCGACCTTGGCGGAGAGCGCGGCAAAGGCCTCGTCTTTCTCCGTCTTGTCTTCTGCCAGGGCAGCAATGGCTTCATCCTTGGCCTTGACCTGATCCTGTTTTTCCTTGGTAATCCTTTTCGCCGTATCGATTTCCTTGAGGACCGCAACGTATTCCTTCTGCGTCTTGATTTCAGGAAGCCGGTTTTCAGCGCGAAGGATGTTGGCACTCTCCCGGGTCAGTGCGTTGCTCAGTTCGGCACGCTGTTCTTCCAGACTATCAATCTGTTTCTGGAGTTCATCAACCAAGGCCTTGACGCGCTCTTGCTCCGTCGCCAGCCCGGCGCGTTCTTCGCTTAATACCTTGCGCTCGCGAAGTGAGCTATTGATCGTGTTGTCGAGTTCCTGAAGTGTTATTAAGGTGTGTAGCTGCTCTTGCATTTTTCCTCCCGGTAGCTTCTCTGCGGTGTATATTCGATGAAGTTCACAAATATTTAAATGGATCACATTCGGTGGTCAGCGCGTCGATTTCCAGTCGATAGCCTTTTTTTTCTGCGGCGCCGCGCAACGCCTGCTCCAGCCCCCGAACCATAATTTTTTCCGTTGCAAAGTGCCCGGCGTCAATCACCGCGATCCCCAGTTCCTCGGCGCGGCGCGCCGTGTGGTAATCGACATCGCCGGTAACGAGTACGTCCGCGCCCTGCCGCTGCGCCCCGACCAGTAACGAGGCACCACTGCCGCCGCAGACGGCAACCTTGCCGACCATTCTGGAACAATCGCCGACCAGACGCAAGGCGCTGATTTCCAGACGTTCCTTAACCTGATCAACAAAAGCGGCCAGGGAAATTTTTTGCGTTGTCATTCCCAGTCGACCAAGGCCGATATCGGCCCGACGATTGTGTAGCGGGACGACATCATAAGCGACCTCTTCGTAAGGGTGTGCGGTGAACATCCGTTTCAACGTCCGCGGCAGAGCCTCCGCCGGGACAATCGTTTCCAGACGAACTTCCTCGACCTGCGTCGTCGTTCCGGGGGTGCCGACAAACGGTGAGCTCCCGGTACCGGGCCGAAAGGTGCCGGTCCCGGCGGTTCGAAAAGAACAGTGATCATAGTTGCCGATCGCCCCCGCACCCGCTGAAAAAAGGGCTGTGGCCACCGCCTCTTCGTGCCCGAGCGGCACGTAGACGGTCAGTTTGAACAGGTCGCCGGCGGCGGCCAGCGGCAGCGTATCGATCAGTCCCAGGCGTTCAGCCAGCCAGTCATTCAGGCCGGCAGCGGCCCGATCAAGATTGGTATGGGCACAAACGATGGCAATATCATCCTTGATTGCCTGGCGGACAATGTCACCGACACTGCCATCGGCGGTCACACTTTGCAACGGCTTGAAAATCAACGGATGATGGCAGACCAGCAGTTGTGCGCCGCCGCGCCGCGCCGCGTCAAGCGCCGCCGCTGTCGGGTCCAGACTGACCAACAATCGCGCCACCGTCTGCCGGGCATCTCCGACCTGAAGACCAACGTTATCCCACTCTTCCGCCAGTCCCGGGGGGTAAAGGGCGTGCAGCAAACCAACAATATCGTGCAGTTTTACATCGTTTTTTTTAGCCATGTCCCCCGCACAAATGAGAAAGAGTGCAGCGGTGGTAGACCCGTTGCACTCTTTCGTTCTTGCCTGACTGATCGATAAGTCGATATGTTAAAATGAGTCGTTGCCTCATGCCGTTTCCGAAAATGGTGGGCCCACCAGGATTCGAACCTGGGACCAACCGGTTATGAGCCGGTGGCTCTACCAACTGAGCTATAGGCCCGCGTCAAATAAACAGTCTATGTATTTCGTTTTGTCATGTCAAGCATGTATTAAAGAAAAATTTACGATTTGATAAAAACTACCCCATCGCTACGCGTGATAATGTTTTTGAATTGTCCTGTCATTTAGCGTATATTACCGGATATGACCAAAAACGTTGACGAAAGAAAAGCGTTACTGCGTACGCTGACCGAGCTGGAGCAGGAGCTTAAAGAGCTGCAGATTCGCTATGAGCAATATTTCGCCGGGATTGAAAAGCGCGAACCGTATCAGGATCGTGAGGATCTGGCGCGCCGCATTCGTGTCGTGACTTCGCGCCACATTGTGCAGACCGATTTACGTTTTCGCCGCCAGAATATCGCCACCCGTTTTCACTCCTACGCCGGTAGCTGGGATCGCATTTTGCGGCTGATGGATGAGGGGAAATATCACCGGCAACTGGGCGCCAAAACAGCTTCCTCTCCCCCTGCCACAAAGTCCGTCGCAAACAATCCTGCCGCGCTCAGCGAAGCGGACATTCTCTTCAATCAACTGGTCGCCGCGCATCACGCGAGCGGCAGGACCGGGCCGCCGCCGAAACGGGAACAGGTGGCTGTCGCCATCGAACGAAAACGCAGCAAGATCAAGGAAAAATTCGGTGAGCGTGAAGTCGAATTCAAGGTTGTTATTGAGGAAGGTAAACCACGGATCAAGGTCCGTCCGAAAAACTGACGGTGAGCGCCCGTATGCCTCCGGCCACAAATAAAACCGCATTGATTCTCGCCGGGGGCGGGATTATGGGGGCGGCCTATGAAATCGGCAGCCTGACGGCCCTCGACCGACTCTTTTCTCCCGGCTTCAGCACCCGTCGCTTTGGCACTTACATCGGTGTCAGCGCCGGTTCGGTGATCGCCGCCCTGATTGCCAACCGCATCGCTCCCGCAGAACTGTTTTATGCCATCAGCAACGATCAACGCACGGTTTTCAACTGGAACCGGCGCGATATTTACCGCTTTGAGCTGGCCGGGCTTGCTGCTTCCTGCATCAACGTGCTGCGCAACGGCGTTAAAGTCTTTCGCCATCACCGCCAGCGCGGCTGGGGATTTTCTCTGGCCGACCTCCCAACGATCATCCAGGAGCAGTTTCCGGCGGGGATCTTCTCCCTCGCGCCGATGCAGCATTACCTCTGTTCATCGTTCCAGAAGGAGGGCATTGTCGACAACTTTGCCCGCTTGCAGAGCAAGCTGCTCATTCCGGCTTACGATCTTGATCTGGGGGAACGGGTTGTTTTCGGCGCCGGGGAACGGCAGGACATGCATATCTGCGCGGCCATCACCGCTTCCTGCTCGATTCCGTTTTTCTTTCGTCCCTGGCCGATCGGCACGAACTATTATCAGGACGGCTCCTATGGACAAGGGGGACATCTCGACCTCGCCGTGGAGCGTGGCGCCAAACTGATCATTTTAATCAACCCCCGGGTGCCGATCAGCAACAACCGTGAGCGCGTGTGCCTGCCCTCCATGTCTTACGGCAACTGTTCGAGCATCGCCAACCTCGGCATCACCTTCGCCTGGGAACAGATGCAACGTGTAGAAACGCAGGTCAAAATCAATTTGGAAGTCGAAGCATTGCGCCGCACCCGCCCGGACATTGATGTGATCGTCATGGAGCCCGGCGGCGAAGAGGCGGTGCTCTTTTTTCAAAGCCCGATGAGCCAGCAGGCGCGTAACCACATCATGGATTACGGTTATCACCTGACCCTCAGCCAGCTAAGCTCTCGTTTTGACGCGCTGGAAGAAATATTTACTCGCCACGGCATCTCCGTTCGCAACGATCGACTCGAAGCAGCCCCGCCGACCACGCGTCCAACATACCGATGAAGATCCTTTTCGTTACCCTCCACGCCCGGCGCTCACCGCAAGCCACTCCGCTGGCCGCAGGGTGTTTGGTTGCCGCGTTGCCAGCAACACAACAAGCCGACTGTGTGCTGCTCGACTTTTTCCCCGATCACTCCGAAACAGAAATTCTCGCGACCCTGCGCGAGGAGCAGCCGGACATCATCATTGAACCGATCTACCTCTGGAACCGGGAACGGATCGGTGCACTGAACCGGCGCCTGCGCGCGGAATCTCCCGCGTTGATTCTCGTCGGCGGCGGACCAGAGGCGACCGCCGATCCGGCCGGAACACTGGCTGCCTGCGCGCTGTCCGTCGCCGTTCGCGGGGCGGGGGAAGGACCGCTGCCAACATTGCTCGCGACGCTCGCGGCAGGTCGAGCACTGGCAACGGTTCCGGGGATCACCTATGCCACCGACGTCGGGATCTGCCATACGCCTGATGCGCCCCGGTGCGCACCGCAGACCTTCAACTCGCCCTGGTTGAACCGGAGTCTGGTTGCACAGCCCGGTGGCGGAGTCCTCTGGGAAGTCGCTCGCGGCTGCCCCTTCGCCTGTGATTTTTGTTTCGACGCAGGGGGCGTGCGCGGGGTACAGGAGCTGCCTTTGAACCGCCTGGAGCAGGAATGGAAACTTTTTTGCAAGACCGGGATTGCGCAGCTGTGGGTTCTCGATTCCACCTTCAACGTTCCTCCCGCACGCGGCAAACGGCTGCTGCGGATGCTCCTGCGTCACCCGGCCGACATCCACCTGCATTTCGAGGCCAAAGCCGAACACCTGGATCGCGAAACCGTCGCGTTGCTGACCAGGCTGCCCTGTTCGGTGCAAGTGGGTTTACAGTCAACCCACGCAGCGGTGCTGCGCGCCATGCACCGCCCGTTTGACTTCGACCGTTTCAGCGCCGGGGTCACCCTCTTAAATAGCGCCGGGGTCACCTTCGGCATCGACCTGATCTACGGTCTGCCCGGCGACAGCGCCGCCGGCTTTCGTCAAAGTCTCGACCGGGTGCTCGCGCTGCAACCGAATCATCTCGACATCTTCCCGCTGGCGGTGCTCCCCGGCACCGCCCTGGCCGAACGATGCACTGAATTCGGTCTGCGCGCACAGCTCGCCCCGCCCTACACCCTGATCGAATCGAACGACTTCAGCGCCGCAGACCTTGCTGCCTGTGACCAGCTCGCCGCCGCCTGCGGTCTGTTTTACAACTGTGGTCGTGCGGTCGGTTTACTGTCGATCTTGCTTGCCGCCTGCGAGTTGGACGCCTGCGCATTTCTCGAAGGTTTCTGGCGTTGGCTGACGATTGATCGCAACCTTTCAGCGGCGGAGCTGACCAGCGCCGAAAACTGGTCCCCGGTACGGGTGCTGCCGCTCCAGCACGGTTATCTCGCCGATCTCCTGCGCCAGCGACACAAGGAACATCTGCGGGCGGCGGTTGAAGACCTGCTCAACGATCACTTTTACGGCGCGGAAACCTTGCTCGGCCCGGAAACGCTCCCGCCTGCGGATGTCGCTGCGAAGAAAGCCTGGACTCGCCGCTGGCGTACCACCGAAACGTTGCGCCTGGGAGACTTTCATTATGAGATCGATGCGTTGCAGTCGCTGGGGGGGAAGAGCCTGGAACGGTTCGTCAATACCGCCAGGGCAACCGGCTCGACGGCTCTTTATCTGCGCCGCAGCGGCGAACTGATCTGTGAATCGCTCAGCGACGAGTTTGCCCGACTGCTGAAGATAAGTGATGGTTCGTGTACTCCGGAGGAGATTTTTGCCGGTCGGCTGCCGCGCGCCGAGGCTGAGGAACTGTTGCTGTTTGCGGTGCAGGAAGGGTTGCTGGTCAAGGCCTAATGTTTGATGCTCTCGCAAAAACTCAAAGGATGGCTAAGCAAAAATTTCGCCCTACAAGGCTTGGTGGTTTTTCAGGGGCGAAGGCCTACCTCAGGTAGGTCGAGGTCATGAAAAACCAGCGTAACGCAGCAGGGCGGACTTTTTGCGACGCCATTAATGTTTCAGCAGGAGGTCCATAAACCCTTTGTAGGTCTCGCGCTTGCGTTCTGACTCCTCATACAACGCCGAGGTGAACAGGGCCGAGGCGGCATGTTCCGCCATCATCGTAAAGAGCTGATAATCGACCGGCTGAAAAGATTCTTTCTGGACAAACAGCCGATAAATCGCCAGTACGCCGATATTTTCGCCACGAATCGAAATCGGGATTGCGGCAAGGGGCGCGGCGGGATCGTCCGAACCGGCAACCACCGGGCCTTCGGTGTAGTAGCTTTCACCGCTGGCAAGCACTTCGACCAATTGGTGTTGATCGACCGCCGTAAAATCATCAGGTGTGAAGCCCTCCCCCGCCGCGTAATGCAACGTGCCGTTCTGTTTCCCCTTGAGCAGCAAGGCAAACTTCTCGCTGCCGACAAAATTGATCACAATCTCCTTGATGATCGAGATCACCTCGTCCCGTTTCACCACCGAATGCAATTTTGACGAGGCAACGTAGAGGTTCGTCAGATTATTGTTCACCTCCTCAATCGTCACCAGCTGTTCGGCAAAAACCCGGTTCTCTTTTTCCAACTCAAGAATCCGCTGATGCAGCTCTTCTTCCGTCGCGCTCGGTGCCGCTGGCATGGCAGGCTCCGGCAGCGCGTGCGCGGTCGGCGGGTTGGTAACGTCCTGTCGGCGGAGAAATTCGTCAAGAATTTTCCGCCCCGCTCCGTCGGGATGGACGAAATAAATCCCCATCCCTCCAGCCTCACCGGGCACCACCCGGGCGACCTTGCCCATAAGATGCAAGGGCTCGCTGTCTGGCAGCTCGACATTCAGGGCGACAACGGAACCGCGCTCCAGCGGGTGAGTACTCTTGATAAATATTCCGTTGGCCGAAATATCCCGCACCCGCGCCGCACCGTCGGTAGCGTGATCCCCCAGCCTGACCCGAAGATTGACCGGGCAGCGTTCGGCAGTACGCCCCTTGACCTTGCCGAGCAACCGCCTGACCTTTTCAAGCAACACCTGTTTGCTGATCGGCTTGGTCACATAATCGTCACACCCCGCGTCAAGACAGCGCTTCAGTTCCCCTTCCTTCCCCGCCGCCGTGACCATAATGATCGGCAGGGTTTTCAGCTTTTCGGTCGCCCGCAACTGACAGCACAGCTCATCACCATTGATGCCCGGTAAATACAGATCAAGCAACAACAGATCAGGCCGCCCCACCTCAAGCTGCGCCAGGGCAGCTTCGGCGGAAGTGGCGGTCAGCACCTGATGTCCCTCATCAAGCAGAAACGATTTTTCCAAAGCGAGAAAAAGCTCGACATCGTCGACGAGCAAAATTGTTGCCATGAGACACTCCCTGAAAATTATCAATCCAACTGTCAATCCAGCTTCTGATTTTACCTGAGGCAAGGGAATTAGTCAAAATCTCTGCATGACACAAATCAACCTTGACTCCCTCATCCTGAAAACAGATAATACCGACTTTAATCAATCCATACTGGGGGACGGGGGCATGACCCAACACACCTATGCAGCAGTCATCCTGGCAGCGGGTCAGGGCACGCGCATGAAGTCGCAGTTGCCTAAAGTTTTGCATCCTTTGGCCGGGCAACCGCTGGCGGCCTGGCCGCTGAACCTGGCTGAAGAGTTGCGTTGCCAACCACAAGTGATGGTTGTCGGCCACGGCAGTGAGCGCGTCAAGGCCGCGTTCAGTGAGCGCGATGTCCAGTTTGTCGAACAGCGTGAGCAGCTCGGCACCGGCCACGCACTGCTCTGTGCGGCGGCGGCACTGGAAAACTTTTCCGGCACCTTACTCCTTTTCTGCGGCGATGTTCCGTTGCTGAAAAAAACCACAATCGAGACATTACTGCACCGTCACCATGCGGCCGGGGCGGCAGTTTCCGTCCTGACCACCCTGATGCCCGATCCGACCGGTTATGGCCGAATCATCCGCGAAAACGGCGCGGCCACGGCGATCGTTGAAGAAAAGGATGCGAGCAGCGAACAGCAGCAGGTGCATGAAATCAATACCGGCATCTACGCCTTCGCCGCCCCCTTTGTCTTTACAGCCCTGCGTCAGGTTGGACGCGACAATGCTCAGGGAGAATATTATCTGACCGACATCATCGGCATCGCCCGCAGTCAGGGAAAGACGGTTTGCGCGATCGCGACTGACGATACCGATGAAGCCATGGGCATCAATGATCGCGTGCAGTTGGCGCACGCCGCCACGCTCGTGCGCCGCCGCATCAACGAACAACTGATGCGCGCCGGGGTCACGTTGATCGATCCGGCAACAACCTATATCGACGCCACGGTCACCATTGCCGCCGACACCCTGGTTCACCCCAATGTCCATCTGTGCGGCACCACTTGTATCGGTGCCGATTGCATCATCGAACCCGGCGCGGTGATCACCGATTGCCGGTTGGGTGATTACGTCCATATTAAATCCGGTTCGGTGCTGACCGGGGCGGAGGTCGGTAACGGCTGCACGATCGGTCCGATGGCCCACCTGCGACCGCAAACCGTATTGGTCGGCAACAACAAACTCGGCAATTTTGTCGAAACAAAAAAAGCCGTCTTTGGCGAAAAATCACAAGCCAGCCACTTGACGTACATCGGTGACGCCGAGGTCGGTAAAAATGTCAATTTCGGCTGCGGGACGATCACCTGCAACTACGACGGGAGCAACAAGTACAAAACGATCGTCGAAGACGACGTTTTTGTCGGCAGCGACACCCAGTTGATCGCCCCGGTGACCATCGGTCGCAACAGTCTGATCGGTGCCGGCTCCACCATCACCGAAGATGTCCCGCCGAACGCCCTGGCGCTGTCTCGTGTCAGGCAGAAGATCGTTCCCGGCTGGCGCAACCGTAAACCGAAAACAGGGAAATAATCAAATTATGTGCGGAATTGTCGGTTATATTGGTGCCCAGCAGGCTCCCCCCATTATCCTCGATGGCCTGCAACGTCTTGAATATCGCGGTTACGATTCAGCGGGGATTGCCATCCTCATGGCTGGCCGGATCAAAACGCTTCGGGCCGAAGGAAAACTGAGTAACTTGTGCCAACGGGTCGTGGAACAACCGTTGACCGGGACCTGCGGCATCGGTCATACCCGCTGGGCAACCCATGGCCGCCCCTCCGAAACGAACGCCCATCCCCACGTTGCGGGTGGAATCGTCGTGGTGCACAACGGTATTATCGAAAACTACCTGGAGCTCAAGGAGGCGTTGCGCCAGCGCGGCCATAATTTCCGCTCGGAAACCGATACCGAAATCATCGCCCACCTGATTGAAGAGCAGTTCAAGGCGTGTGGTGACTTTGAAACGGCGGTGCGTAAAGCCCTCACCGAGGTGCGCGGCGCCTACGCTGTTGCGGTTCTCTGTGAGCAGGAACCGGATACGTTGATTGCCGCCAAGCAGGGATCACCACTGGTCGTTGGCGAAGGTCACGGAGAATTTTTTGTCGCCTCCGATATTCCGGCAATGCTCTCCCATACCCGTGACATGGTCTTTCTCGACGATGGAGAAGTGGCGGTCTTTACCCGCGCGGGCGCCCGTTATTCCGACCTGGCAGGAAATGCCCGGGCCAAGACCGTCAAGACGATCCTCTGGAACCCGCTGATGGCGGAAAAGGGTGGCTACAAGCACTTCATGCTGAAGGAGATTCACGAACAGCCACGCGCCATTGCCGACACCCTGGCGGGGCGTTTGCGTGAAGAAAGTGGCGACATCTACCTTGAAAATATCGGTCTGAGCAGCGACCAGTTGCGTGCCATCGACAAAATATTCATCATCGCCTGCGGGACTTCGTGGCATGCCGCGCTGGTCGGTAAATTTCTTATCGAAAAACTCAGCCGGGTTTCGGTCGAAGTCGATATCGCCAGCGAGTTCCGCTATCGCGACCCGATCATTACCGACACTTCACTGACAATTCTGATCAGCCAGAGCGGTGAAACCGCCGACACCCTGGCGGCACTGCGCGAAGCGAAGGGGAAAAAGGGCAAAATCCTGACGATCTGCAATGTGGTTGAATCGTCGATTGCCCGTGAAAGTGACGGGGTGATCTACACCCACGCCGGGCCGGAGATCGGTGTTGCCTCGACCAAGGCGTTCACCACCCAACTGGTTGCGCTGCATCTTTTTTCACTTTATCTCGGTCGGACGCGCGCAACACTGTCGGCTCAGGACTGTCGGCAAGCGCAACAAAACCTCTCAACCCTGCCGCGTCTGATCGAAGACGTATTGCAACTTGACGCTACAATCGAACTGATTGCCCACGACTATGTCACTGCTCGCGATTTTCTTTATCTCGGTCGCGGCAACCAGTATCCCATCGCTCTGGAAGGGGCGCTCAAACTCAAGGAAATTTCCTACATTCACGCTGAAGGGTACCCCGCCGGAGAGATGAAACACGGCCCGATCGCACTGATCGACGAACAACTTCCGGTGGTGGTGATTGCCCCGCATAATGCTACCTATGAAAAAGTGATTTCGAACATGGAGGAAGTGCGAGCGCGGGGTGGAAAGGTCATCGCGATCAGTAATCATGACCGATGGTCGCTGAACGGCAAGGTCGACCATCTGCTTGCGATCCCGACCGCCGCCGACGACCTGATGCCGATTCTGACCTCAATCCCGTTACAATTACTGGCCTACCACATCGCCGTATTAAAAGGTACCGATGTCGATCAACCGCGCAACCTGGCCAAGAGCGTGACGGTTGAATAGCCTCTGTTTACGGCAACCGGCGCAGTGAGTTTTGAAAATAGCGTTGGGAAACTGAAAAAATCTTAGAAAATTGAAAATATTGAATTTCTTTCCCTAGTTTTGAACCTCTAGCTGTATCTTCTTTTCTGAAGACGAAATCGGGATTCCATGGAAACTTTTTGTTGCGACGCCAACCCTTAATCCCGTGATTACGAAATATTGCAATCATCGCCAACTCGGTGCTACCGTTGCCCTTCAAAAATGTCTAGGTAGATTTCTCCGATAAACTATTGATTTTCCTTTTCATTATCGCGGTCAGTTCGTCTTTAGGTAGAGCCTGTCCCAATTAGGTGAATTTTTCAAATTCCAGGGGGCACCGCGAATTCGTTGGGCGAACGAAATGATCAGCAGCCGTCACTCGGAAGAATGTGGGGTAAATTTCGGGCACGATCGACGATTTTAGACGGACTCATCCCTTTGAAGTTTTGACGGGACTTCGATCAGTCAGGCGGCTTCTTTTTGTGCCGTAGCAGCTTCCCGGTTTTGCACGGCGATGCGCGCCAATTTCCAGAGGTTGTGCGCCAGGATGCACCATTCAATGCGGGTTTTACGGTTTTCGAAGCCTTTGCTTCTCAGGGGAGTTCCAAGGTAGGCGTTTTTGAAAATGCTGATGCGGGCCTCGGTGCTGCCACGCCGGGTTTGTAGCTGCCGGAAATAGGGATCTTCAAGTGAGAGTAAACACGATAACTGAGGGAGGTGTGAACGCTATAAATGAGGGTA
>JARGFI010000029.1 GCA_029210745.1 Desulfuromonadales bacterium | reverse complement strand
CCCCTTCAACACCGACGATAGAGCTGTCCTCAATGTTCGAAGACGGCACCCAGCCAGGAAACTGCTGCAGGTGGATGGCGTGACGGTGTCACCACAAAAAAAATCGAGTTAAACAGGCCATTAGTCTTTGTCATCCTCCCCGCCCCCCGGCCGTCGCAGACTCGCCATCCATGCCAACCGCTCGGCAATCGTCTTCTCGTATCCGCGCTCGGTCGGCCGATAAAACTTCGTGCCGACCAACTGCTCCGGCAAATGTTCCTGCGGGGCAACTCCGTCGGCATAGTTGTGCGCATACTGATAATTTTTGCCGTAATCGAGGGATTTCATCAGCGTGGTCGGAGCATTGCGGATATGTAACGGCACCGGCAGTGCGCCGCTGCGCCGCACCTCGGCCTGGGCTTCGCTGATACCGACATAGGCCGCATTGCTTTTCGGCGCGCTGGCCAGATAGGTCACCGCCTGCGCCAGATTAATCCGCGCTTCGGGCAGGCCGACAAAGTGGACCGCCTGTTGCGTTGCCACGCTCAGCTGCAACGCACGGGGATCCGCGTTGCCAATATCCTCAGAGGCGAAGATCACCAGGCGCCGCACGATAAAGAGTGGATCTTCTCCGGCTTCGAGCATTCGCGCCAGCCAGTAGAGCGCCGCATCAGGATCAGAGCCGCGCAGACTTTTGATAAAGGCCGAAATGACATTATAGTGTTCGTCGGCGCCTTTATCGTAGAGCAACGCCTTCTTCTGTAATGCCTCCTGAGCCAGCGCCAGGTCGATAATACTTCCGCTTGCCGATGCAGCGGCAACTTCAAGGGTGTTCAGGGCGATCCGCGCATCACCATCAGCCTGCGCTGCGATGAAATCAAGCGCATTATCGTCAACCGTGACCCCCCGCTCTGCCAGGCCGCGCGGATCGATCAACGCTCGTTGCAACAGGGTCTTGATATCCTCGGGAGTCAACGGTTCCAGCACAAAGACACGCGACCGCGACAGGAGCGCCGAATTAACTTCGAACGAAGGGTTCTCTGTCGTCGCCCCGATCAGAGTGATATCGCCACTTTCAACGTGGGGCAAAAAAGCATCCTGCTGGGATTTATTGAAGCGGTGAATCTCATCCACAAAAAAGAGCGTCTTGCGCCCATGGTAAGCGCGTTCCTTTTTGGCCCTGGCGACGATCTCGCGCACCTCCTTGACCCCTTGCAGGACGGCTGAAAATGCCTCGAAATTACTTTTTGTCGAGGCGGCGATCACCCGCGCCAACGTGGTCTTGCCAGTACCGGGAGGCCCCCAAAAGAGGACCGAACTCAAGCTGTCGAGTTCGATCAGCCGCCGCAACAATTTCCCTTCGCCGAGCAGCTGTTGCTGTCCCACCACCTCGTCAAGGGTCGTCGGTCTCATCCGTTCCGCCAGGGGGGCGTCACGGCGATCAATGGCGTTTGCAAACAGGTCCATAATCAATTGTCTCCGAATTCAGGAGCACTCTAGCACACAACAATGATGCGAACAATCGACCTAATATGGTTGCACTTCCGTAAACCGGCGTGATAATTTACCCCCACTGCCAGACAGACGGAGCAAAGCATGAAACGTATCGGAATCTACGCTAAAAAAAACCATCCTGACGCCGCGAAGCTGGCTCAGGAGACCAGCATCTGGTTACAGGAACGCCAGGTTGAGGTTTTTGTTGAGGAGAGTCTGGCGGCGGCCACCGGAATCTGCCCTGGGTACCATGCCAAAAAAATTCCGGCGCTGGTCGATATGATCATCGTCCTCGGCGGCGACGGCACCCTGATCTCGGTATCACGTAAGGTCCGCGACCACGGCACACCGATTCTCGGCGTCAATCTCGGCAATCTCGGGTTCCTCACCGAAATCACCCGCAAGGAATTTTTCCCTGTACTGGAAGATGTTCTGCGTGGCAACTTCACAACCTCCTCGCGGATGATGCTCGATGTTTACGTCACGCGGGGGGACAGTAACGTGGGCCGTTTTCACGTCCTGAACGATATCGTGATCAATAAAGGCGCCCTGGCACGGATCATCGATATGGAAGCAATGGTCAATGACGACTACCTGACCACGTTCAAGGCCGACGGGTTGATCATCTCCACCCCCACCGGTTCAACCGCCTACAACCTCGCGGCGGGCGGCCCAATTGTCTACCCCGGTTCACACAGTCTGATCATCACCCCGATCTGCCCGCATATGCTCTCCAATCGGCCGATTATCATTTCTGCCGATGCTGTGGTGCGCATCATACTTAAGTTTCAGGATGAGGATGTCGTCTTAACCGCCGACGGGCAAGTCGGCATGCCCCTGTTGGCCGGAGATGTTGTCGAAATCCGTAAATCACTGAGTCGAACGGTGTTGATCAAAAGTCCCAGCCGTGATTATTTTCAGATTTTACGCACTAAACTGCGTTGGGGGGAGCGGTAGTTCCGGCCAGCGGGTAGGGACACCGATTTTTTGCTGCGATGTTATTAGAGCTCATCATTAAAAACTTTGCGATTATCGATCGTCTGCACGTGACCTTTGGATCAGGATTCAATGTCCTGACCGGAGAAACCGGCGCGGGCAAATCGATTATTATCGATGCGGTCGGCTTGCTCTGCGGAGACCGGGCGCGCCCCGACTTTATCCGTCACGGTGAAGAGGAAGCCACCGTTGAAGCGGTCTTCATGATCGCGGAACAGACCAAACTCCGCTCGCTGCTGGGCGCGGCAGGATACGAAGACGGTGAAGAGCTGCTGGTTAAACGGGTTATTTCCCGCAGCGGTAAAAACCGGGTTTTCGTCAACGGTTCAATGGCAACATTGACCCAATTGAGCGAGTTTACCGTCGATCTTCTGACTATCTATGGCCAGAATGAACACCAGAATCTATTGCGCAGCGACCGGCATCTGGCACTGCTCGACAGTTTCGCCGGAACCGCCCCGCTGGTCGCGGAATGCGCTGCGCAATTCCGGCAGCTCAAAGAGATCCGCAGCCACCTTGAGCGGCTCAACACAGCGGAACGCGAACAACGTCAACGGCTTGATCTGCTCTCCTTCCAGCGCCAGGAAATTGATGATGCCGCGCTGCACCTGGGGGAAGACGACGAACTGAGTGCTGAACGACGGTTGCTGCACAATGCGGAAAAACTTTCTGCAACGACGCACGACAGCTATGAAAAACTCTACGGCGACAATGGTGCCTTGTGTGAGGAGCTCGGCCGGGTTGCGACATCAATCAGTGAACTTGGCAGCATCGATCCGGCCTTGACCACGATCGCCGAAAATCTCAGTTCGGCTCTCTACACCCTGGAGGATGTGGCTCTCGAACTGCGTCGCTACAGTGAAAAAATCTCCTTTGACCCGCAACGACAGACCGAAGTCGATGAACGTCTGACGTTGCTGACAACACTGAAACGCAAATATGCCGGAACCCTGGACGAGATTCTCGCCTACCGCAAAAACATCGAAACGGAAATTGAAGAGCTCTTTGACCTCGACGCCAGCCGCGACAGATTGCTGCTCCAGCGAGACGAGATGGCTATTGCCTTGGATGAAACTGCCGCCACTTTGAGCGCCGCGCGCCGTGCGGCGGCGCAGCAATTGCGCCAGGCCGTTGAAACAGAACTGCACGAGCTGGCCATGCCAAAAGCGCTCTTCTCCATCCAGTTGCATGCGCTCGCCGAGCCGGGAGCAACAGGCGCTGAACGCGGCGAATTCCTGCTCGCACCGAATCCGGGGGAAGACCCCAAACCACTGATAAAAATTGCCTCGGGCGGCGAACTTTCACGAATCATGCTCGCACTCAACCGGGTCGCGCCCGACAGTGACCGGGGCGCCACGTTGATCTTCGATGAAGTTGACGCCGGTATCGGTGGCCAGGCAGCAACGGCGGTCGGTGAAAAATTGCGTGCTGTCGCTTGCCACGGGCAGGCCCTCTGCATTACTCACCTGCCTCAGGTCGCCGCATTTGCCGACCATCATTACCGCGTCGAAAAGCAGGTTGAAGACGGTCGCACCACCACGACCTTGTCGCTGCTTGATGAACATGACCGCGTCGAAGAGATGGCACGGATGCTCGGCGGAGCCAAGATTTCAGCCACGACGCGTGAGCATGCCCGGGAGATCATTCGGCTTTCATCCGCCAACGTTGCTGAGCCTGGAGATTGATATGATCCGCAAAGCCCGCATTGCCGACGCAAAAAAAATCCACCAGCTCCTGCTGATCTATGCCCGGAAGGGGCTGATGCTGTCACGTTCACTCCCCGACATCTACAAGTCGATTCGTGATATTTATGTTTATGAGGAGGACGACGAAGTTATCGCCACCTGCTGTTTGGCCATTTGCTGGGCGGATCTGGCCGAGATTCGCTCTCTGGCGGTGGCCTCCTCCCACGGCGGTCGCGGCATTGGCCGCTTGCTCGTTGAGGCCTGCATCAAGGAAGCACAGGAACTCGGCATTGTGCGGGTTTTCGCTTTAACCTACCAGCGCGATTTTTTCACCAGACTCGGTTTCAGCGAGATTGAGAAATCCCTGTTGCCACAAAAGATCTGGGGCGATTGCATGCAGTGTCCAAAGTTCCCGGAATGCGACGAAATAGCCATGAGTCGTGACTTGTTATAGTGATATGCGTGCTGCAACTGGTGGGCTGGGTTAAAAAGAACCACTTCAAAAAACTTGACATTTCTCTTCAATTCAACTATTTAGGTCTGGTCGCCCTATCTTTTCATGTGGTTTTTGGTTAACAAGGGGAAACTTTTGACAGCAAAAAAATATACCATTCTTGTCATTCCTGAAGGCTCGCACCGCGTTCGACGCTTTGCACTCAAGACCAATGTATTGCGTGGTATCGGTGCCTCTTGTGCGGTTCTTTTTCTGGTTGTGTGCGGATTTTTGACCGATTACGCATTGACCAGTTTTGACCAGCACGAATTCAACCGGTTGCGATCAGAAACGCTTGCGCAGAAAAACCAGATTCGTGATCTGTCCGCCAGCCTCGACAGTGTTCAACAAGAGCTACTGGTTCTCGCCCAGAATGATGCCAAGGTCCGTGTTCTGGCGAATCTGACCAAACCGAAAATCGACGGGCTCACCGGTGTTGGTGGTCCACTGGCAAGCGGCTCCGAAGCGAAGTACCCCGAAATCCAGCAGAAGATTGACCGGATTCGCGAGGCCATCGACCTGCGCCGCAAGAGCCAGGAAGAAGTCCAGGGTATCCTCAACGATCAACGTTCGTTACTGGCGGCCAAGCCGTCAGGCCTGCCGACCCGCGGGTGGACAACATCAAGTTTTGGAATGCGCCGTTCCCCTTTCACCGGAAAACGCAGCATGCACGACGGACTTGACATTGCCGCACGGACCGGAACCCCGGTTCAGGCAACCGCTGACGGCATTGTCAGCCGGGTTGTCACCGATCCGGGTTATGGCAAACTGGTCGTGATCGAACATGGCTACGGTTATCGGACTTATTACGGACACAATTCCAAGATCTTTGTCAAAGTCGGGCAACGGGTCAAACGCGGTGAAACCATTTCCGCTGTCGGCAATACCGGACGGTCCACCGGGTCACACGTTCACTACGAAGTTCGCCTCAACGGCGTGCCGCTCAATCCAAAAAAATTCACCTGATCCCCAACCCCGGCAGTGCCGGGGTTTTTCATTTCCATTCCCCGCTTAACACTTGAGAGAAACCCTGCGTTGTGCTAAAAAGGCACACTCTGATTGTCAGTTTTTTTTGCGGCGGACCGCCAGCATCATCACCAACGTGTCAACACCGCATATTCTCCATCAAGCACCATAAAATAATGCGTGAAATCGCCGCAAATCCGGAGCAATAAAATGATTGGTAACCTGATCAAAAAAATCGTCGGCAGCAGAAACGACCGTGAGTTAAAGCGCATGAGTAGTGTCATTGAGCAGATCAACGCACTCGAAGCGACAATCATGGCCCTTACTGATCAGGAGCTGACAGCAAAGACGGCGGAGTACAAGGAACGCTTTGCTCATGGCGAGACCCTTGACCAGTTATTACCCGAAGCGTTCGCTACTGTTCGAGAGGCGGCCAGGCGCGTCCTTGGCATGCGCCATTTTGACATGCAGCTGGTGGGGGGCATCGTTCTGCACGAAGGCAAAATCGCCGAGATGAAAACCGGCGAAGGAAAAACTCTGGTTGCCACCCTGCCCTGCTACCTTAACGCCCTGACCGGGCGCGGTGTCCATGTCGTCACGGTTAACGATTATCTCGCCAGTCGCGATGCGGACTGGATGGGCAAAGTCCACCAGTTTCTCGGTCTCACCGTGGGCTGCATTATTCACGGAATTTCTGACCAGACGCGCGCCGCTGCCTACCAGGCGGATATTACCTATGGCACCAACAATGAGTTCGGCTTTGACTACCTGCGCGATAATATGAAGTTTTCGCTTGATGATTATGTGCAGCGTGAACATCATTTTGCCATTGTCGATGAAGTTGACTCGATCCTCATCGACGAGGCGCGCACACCGTTGATCATTTCCGGCCCCAGTGAAATATTGAGCGATCTCTACAACCGGGTCAATCGTATCATCCCGATGCTCAAGAAAGGGGAACTGATCGAACATCGTGACGGCAAAATCGGTCAGTCGATCAAGGAATATACCGGCGATTTTACCGTTGATGAAAAAAGCCGCAGTGCAACCCTGACTGAAGCCGGGATCGCCAAAGTCGAACATTTGCTGAATGTCGAGAATCTTTTTGACCCCCGCAACATTGAACTGCTGCACCACGCAAATCAGGCACTGAGTGCCCACGCCCTCTACAAACGTGATGTTGACTACGTCGTCAAGGACAACGAAGTCATGATTGTCGATGAATTTACCGGGCGACTGATGCCGGGGAGACGCTGGGGAGATGGTCTGCACCAGGCGATCGAAGCAAAAGAAGGGGTCAAAATAGCTAACGAAAATCAGACCCTGGCAACGATCACCTTTCAGAATTATTTTCGAATGTACGAAAAGCTTTCCGGCATGACCGGTACCGCTGACACTGAAGCAACTGAATTTGCCGAAATTTATCGGCTTGAAGTCGTCGTCATCCCGACCAACAAGCCGATGTTGAGGATTGACCGCCCCGACCTGATTTTCAAGTCCGAAAAAGAAAAATTCAAGGCAGTTGTCGAGGACATCAAAATTCGCCATGCCAGCGGGCAACCGGTCCTGGTCGGAACAATTTCAATTGACAATTCCGAACGGCTGTCGGAATTGCTGAAAAAACGGGGCGTCCCGCACAACGTTCTCAACGCCAAGCAACATGAGCGAGAAGCATTCATCGTTGCCCAGGCCGGGCGCAAAGGTTCGGTGACCATCGCTACCAACATGGCCGGACGGGGAACAGACATCGTCCTCGGCGGCAACCCGGAGATGCTGGCAAAACAGGAAGTTCTTAACGCCGATGATTTTGAGACCGCCTACGCCGCCGCCCTGAAGAAATTTATCCCGGACTGTGCCGCCGAGAAAGAAGAGGTTCTGGCCGCAGGGGGGCTCTATATCCTCGGCACTGAGCGCCATGAAAGTCGACGCATTGACAATCAGCTGCGCGGTCGTTCCGGGCGTCAGGGCGATCCGGGAGAAAGTCGTTTCTATCTCAGCCTCGACGACGACCTGTTGCGGATCTTCGGTTCTGAACGGGTAGCCTTCATGATGGACAAGCTGAAGGTCCCTGATGACGAGCCGATTGAGCACGGGATCATTTCACGCGCCATCGAAAATGCGCAAAAGAAAGTCGAAGCGCACAATTTCGATATCCGGAAACACCTGATTGAATACGACGATGTCATGAACCGCCAGCGCGAAGTGATCTACCAGCAACGCCGCGAGGTTCTGGCCGGTGAAAATATCGCCGCGACCTATGCGATGATCCTTGACGAGATGGTCGCTGATATGGTGGCCAGCTTTTGCCCGCCCAAAACCCCGGCAGCGGAATGGAACTGGTCGGCGTTGCATGACGACTTTTTCAATCAGTTTTATTTTCATCCACAAACCCCTGAAGTGCATCCGGGGCTGACCCAGAACGAGCTTGAAGAGGCGTTGCGCGCAGCCGTCGAAGACCGGCTTCGCGCCCGTGAAGCCGAGTTTACCCCCCCCGTCATGGAGCACTTGATGCGCGTGCTGTTGTTACAGGGGATCGATACGCAATGGAAGGGGCATTTGCTCGCCATCGACCACCTCAAGGAAGGGATCGGCCTGCGCAGTTACGCGCAGAAGAACCCCAAGGAAGAATATAAACGCGAAGCGTATAACCATTTCATGGAAATGATGGGACGTATCCGCCAGGACGTTATCCAGAAAATTTTCCGCATCCAGCTGGTCCACGACGATGAGCTACGGCGCATAGAAGAGGAAGAACGGCAGGAACGACTTCGTCTGGGGCGTCTGAGCGGCGGCGGGGACAAACCGCGTCAGCCGACCACCCGTGAGGAAGACAAGATTGGCCGTAATGACCCCTGCCCGTGCGGCAGTGGAAAGAAATATAAAAAGTGTTGCGGCGCGAAGTAATGCACCCGATTATCGATCTGAATAGCAACGAGGCAGATGATGAACCATAACGTTTTGCAGATACCCGGATTCAGCTTTGCCAGCTGCGCCGCCGGGATCAGAAAAGCGGGGAAACTCGATCTGGCGCTGATCTATTCCGCGACTCCGGCCGTCTGTGCCGGCGTTTTTACCACCAACAAGGTGGTTGCCGCCCCGCTGGTGGTGAGTCGTCCGCGCATTGCTGGTGGTCGCTGCCAGGCAATCCTCATCAATAGCGGCAACGCCAATGCCTGTACCGGTGAGCAGGGGGTGACAGATGCCCGACGCTGTGGTGCCTTGACCGCTGCCGCGCTTGGAATTGATGAAGAGCTGGTCGCCGTCTCCTCAACAGGAGTGATCGGTGTCCCGTTACCGATTCAGTGCTTTGAGCAAAAAATCCCGCAGCTTCCGGAAATGCTCTCAGCCGATGGTGCACAGCAAGCCGCCGAAGCGATCATGACCACAGACTCCTTTGCCAAAACCGCCATCCGCCACGGACAGATCGGCACACACCCGTACCGGCTGGTTGCCCTCGCCAAGGGTGCCGGCATGATTCATCCCGACATGGCGACGATGCTCGGATTTGTCATGACCGATATCGCCATCGAAGCAACAACGCTGCAATACTTGCTGCGCGCTGCCGTCGACCGAACCTTCAACTGCATCAGCGTTGACGGGGACACATCGACCAACGACATGGTGATTGCTCTGGCCAACGGTCAGGCCGGCAACGAGATCTTTACCCTCGACACACCCGCGGCGCAGCAGTTTGGCGAACTGCTGGAAGACCTGCTCCTTGAACTGGCAAAAATGATCGTTCGCGATGGCGAGGGGGCCACCAAGCTGGTGCGCATCAACGTCACCGGCGCGGCCTCGGCAGCAGACGCACGGCTGGTTGCCAAGAGTGTCGCAACCTCCAGTCTGGTCAAGACCGCATTTTTCGGACAAGATGCCAACTGGGGACGTATCATTGCCGCCGCCGGTTATTCTGGCGCACAGCTTGATCCTGATCAGATCACTATTTTTTTCAACGCTGTCCCGGTCGTTCGACACGGCATATCAACCGGGCCGGAGCTGGAGGCAGAAGCCACCGCTGTCCTGCAAACAGCGGAATTCGATGTCAATATTGAACTGTCGCTCGGGGCCGGCCAAGCGGTTTACTACACCTCTGATCTGACCTTCGATTACGTCAAAATCAATGCCGACTATCGCACCTGAAAAGATCAGCAGAGGTTCGGGGGTGATCGACCTCACTGGCGGCTGCGCAGCGTTCAGTCATGCGCCTGCAATCTCCGCATGGCTGGATCGGCAAACGTGAAACGGCGGGTCATACTGATTGTCCTCGATGGTGTCGGTATCGGTTCGGCGCCCGATGCTGCGGCGTTTGGGAATGCGGGAGCCAATACCCTGCTCCACGTCGCCGAGCAGGCCGGGCCGCTGCACCTGCCGAACCTGCAACAACTGGGACTCGGCAATATCCTCCCGCTCCCCGGTGTTGCCGCCGTGTCAAAACCGACCGGTGCGTTTGGACGCATGATTGAGCTCTCGTGCGGCAAGGACACCACGGCAGGCCACTGGGAGCTCGCCGGGGTCGTCCTGCGCGAACCGTTCACCACCTTTCCGACAGGCTTTCCCGACGAAATTATCGCCGCATTTTGCAACGCAACCGGTCTTGATCCGCTGGGCAACATCGCGGCCAGTGGCACCGAAATATTGAAGGAGCTGGGGGAAGAACATCTCCACAGCGGTCGCCCGATCATCTATACCAGCGCTGACTCAGTCTTGCAGATTGCGGCACATGAGCAGATCATCCCGGTTGAAAAACTGTACGCTATCTGCCAAATAGCCCTCGAAATACTGATCCCCTACCGGGTTCCGCGGGTCATTGCCCGCCCCTTTGTTGGCACCAATGCCCACAACTTTCGCCGCACCTCGCGGCGTCATGATTTTTCACTCCCCGCACCAACAGCAACGATTCTCGACCGCTTGCAACAGAGCGGTCTGCCGGTCCACGGCATCGGTAAAGTCAGTGACATCTTTGCCGGACGCGGAATCAGCCACAGTACAACCACCAGGGATAATCAGGAGGGGATCGACCAAACCATCGCGGCGCTGAAAAAAATAGACCGGGGGCTGATCTTTACCAATCTGGTTGATTTCGACATGCTTTACGGTCACCGTCGCGATTGCGCCGGGTTTGCCCGGGCGTTGTGCGCATTTGATCAACAACTGCCCGCCTTGATGGCGCAAATGTCCGCGCAGGATCTGCTCCTGATCACTGCCGACCACGGCTGCGACCCGACGTTTTCCGGCACTGATCACACCCGTGAAAATGTTCCGCTGCTCGTTTGGCAACATCATTTAAAAACAGGAATAGAGCTGGGAATTCGCCATTCGTTCACCGATGTGGCGGCGACTATCGGTGATTTTTTCGCGGCTGGCAATTCGGAGGGGTCTTCGTTCCTGTCGGCATTAAGAACATAAAAGCTGATTTTCCGAAATAACAAAAAATCAGCTTTAGGGGTAAAAAGGATGATAGACTGGGCGCTGACGCTTGCATCCGCAGCCCCACGGAAAGGTGATTATGAAAAGAAACTTTACCCTCTGGTTATTTGTCTCTTTGCTCAGCGCGCTGCCGGTCGCCGCCCAGACACTGCGAGTGACCGCTGGAGTCATTACCAGCGGGATCGTTGAACGCGCCCCGATTGATGCCATTGAGGCATTCAACACCAGTATCGACACGCTCTACTGTTTCACCAGAATTGAAGGAGCGGAAGAGGAAACCTTCATCTCACATACGTGGATATACAACGGTAGCGAAGTGAGCCGCAGTGAACTCCCCGTGCGCTCCAGCTACTGGCGTACCTGGTCGTCAAAAAGCATTGCCCCGGAGGCGATCGGAGACTGGCAGGTGGAGATCCACGATGCACAGGGAGCGTTGCTGAAGACTATCACGTTCACCCTTAATTGAAGGCTGAACGCGGCTATTTTTTCTTCCCCCGTGCCGCACGGGCAGCGGCCAGTTTTTCGGGCAAACCACGATCGATCGCCATCTGCCGACGACTTTCCGAATAATTGCTCGCGGCCAGCGACTGGGCAGGAGGGATATCAAATTTTTTGCGATATTCTCCCTTTTTCATTCCATGTGCAGTGCGCAGATGGCGCGCCAGAGTCTTCATCCCCTTGCCACAGATCATGCAGTAAATCACATCTTTACCGAAGGCCTTTTTACGCGAAACAACCGGCTTATCATCCTCTTCCGCAACAGCAGTGACATCCTCGCCTTTATCAAGGGCCGCAAGTGCCTGATGAACATCTTTCAGCGCGGACAAAAGCTCTTCCTTGGATAGATGCGTGGTTGAAGCATGTGCTGCGACGATTTCCGCCGCCATTTCCAGTATCGTTGCCATTCTTAACCTCCCATGTTGCTCGATTTTAGTAAAAAATCCGTTTTTAATAAATATCCACAAACATCTAATACTATATAACACGACAAAATCAATGAATTTTTAAAAAAACAGGAAACTATTCAGCATGCCAGTCTTTGTTAAAAAATTATCTGGACGCTGATTTACAAGATCTGCGCTGATCAGAGCAAAGAAAAACCAACACAGCATGACAAGGATCAAGCTGATGACCATAAATCCGCCTGTTCAGCGTTTATCAAGCCTGTCCGCAGAAACCTTGGTGAAGGGGGGCGGCCCACCACTTCAAAGCTACGGACTTCTCAACCCATGATTTTCAACCTAAATACGAAAGGCACAAAGTTTCTTTCCTGATGCGCTGAAACTAACACGATAAAAGTCCTCGCGATCAATCACATCAACCCGTAAACGACCGGTTTGCTTTGTTCTTGACAGCCAGCGTCGGTCTCGCTACAACGTGACAACGCTCAATTTACCGGGAGGATCCGATGAGTGACCACCTGCTCCGCCTGCTGACCAATGATGGTTATCTGCGTGCCGCCGCCGCACAAACCACCGATCTGTGCGAAAAGTTGCGCAGCGGACACCGCACCGATCCCACCGCGACAGTTGCCGTCAGTCAGCTGGCAACCGCCGCCGCCCTGTGCAGCAGCCTGCTTAAAGGGCGGCAGCGACTGGGTCTGTTGATCGAAGCGAACGGGCCGTTGGGAAAGCTTCACGCCGAAACTGACGCCGCTGGAAATCTGCGGGCAACGGTAAAGAACCCGACACCGGGACTTCCTCCTAAAAACGAACGTTTTGATGTTGCAGGCGCAATCGGGCATGCCGGATTCCTGCATGTTATTAAAGATCTCGGCATGAAGGAACCGTATCGGGGGATGGTGCAGCTGATGACCAGTGAAATTGCCCAGGACCTCGCCTACTACTTTGCCACATCGGAACAGACCCCTTCCTCTGTCGTGCTCGGAGCACAACTGGCGGGTAATGGCGCGGTCGCCGCTGCCGGCGGGCTACTGATTCAGGTGCTGCCCGGCTGCCCGGAAGGGCATCTCGTCCAGCTGGAGCAACGCCTTGCGGTGGCTCCACCTTTCACCGAACAACTGCGAAGCGGAAAAACACCTGATGTAATTCTCGGCGAGCTGTTCAATTTTATTCCCCACACCCTCCACGGTGAAACCCCTCTCAACCTGCGCTGCAACTGCAGCCGGGGGTACACCCTGAACTTGCTCGGTTCACTGTCGAGCGAAGAACTGACTGAATTAACACAGGACGGGGGGATTGCAACAGTCACCTGCGAGTACTGCCGGAAGGAATATCGATTCAACCGTGAAGACATAACGCAATTGATGGCGCAGAGTCACTGATGATGCATCTTCTTTTCAAGCACCATCAACCACGGGGCATCGCGACGGTTCAGGGTCGTCAGCTTGATGGTCCGCCACTGCTCCGGGGGCAGTTCGGCGCAGAATCTCTCCACAAGTTCCCCCTCTTCACGTCCGCCCGGATGACCGCTATACGCCACAACGGCAATGCGCCCGCCGCCAACCAGCCGCGCGCATAAAGCCCGGAGTGCCGCCAGCGTCGATTGCGGGCGGGTCACCAGCGTTTGATCGCCACCGGGTAAAAATCCGAGGTTGGCAATGGCCGCTTGCGGTGCCGTAATGAGGTAGTCATTGACCTGTGCATGGTCGGCGAGAACAAAACGAACCCCCGCTGTGGCTGCATCAATCCCCTCCCCGCAAACGACCACCGCCCCCTCCGCCCGGAGCCGCTGTGCACTGGCAATCAGCGCTTGTGGCTGAAGATCAAACGATAAAACCGTCCCCGTTACACCAACCTGCCGCCAGAGAAAGAGTGTGTCGTGTCCGTTTCCGGAGGTCAGATCAACCGCCAGATCGCCCGGTTGCAGAACTTCGGCAAGGAGTCGGTGTGCCCAGGACACCATGTGGGTCAGTTGGGTTTTCACGCAGCACGGTCAGGGACGGGTTTCATCAAGGACCTTAAGTTTGGCGGCAATCATTTCCCGATGTGATTGACGCAACAGTTTTGCCAGTTGGCGCATCAGGTACTCTTCATACTTGTCGAGAACACCGTCACAGTAAACCACCCGCCAGAGTTCAACCATCACCTCGAATTTTTCTTCGCGGCTGAAATTCTCATTAATTGTCCTGGCAAACTGATAAAGATCGAGGGCTCCTTCGCGTTGCTGGCGTGAAAACTCGATCAGTTCTTCCAGCGTCTGATCATCGAGCTGAAACCGGTTGCGCAACAGATCATTGACCAGTTGTTCTTCCATGGCATGGAAATCACCATCGGTGTGGGCCAGCTCCAGAAGCAGCACACAGGTCGCCACCTGAACCCGCTCATGTGCGTTGCGTTGTTCAGTGCCGGGCGCTGATTGCAGGAGGTTTTTGATCCTACTTATCATGATTCCTTCCCTCGCAAAACGTCATTTTTGATATAGCGGATGACCCGTACCTTTTCGAGGGTGACCATCCCGCCCTGGATCATTTCGTCAAGACGGGGCAAGATTTTATCGATCTTCTCCTGTTGTTCGATCACCTCGATCACCACTGGCAGATCATTTGACAAGCGCAGAAATTTTTCACTATGCATCACGCTGCGCGCTCCGAACCCCATCGCCCCTTTAAGGACTGTCGCTCCGTAAAAACCTTCGCGACGCAGCGTTTCAACCACCGCCTCATAGACCAAACGACCGTGCCAGCGATCACTTTCGCCGGTGAATATGCGCATCAACGTCTGTTCACCTTCCAACTTGGGCATAAAAATCTCCTGTAGTTTGGGTCATATGTGCCGCGCAGCAATGATGCCGAAGCCGGCAAAAACGATGCAGACCACGACATTCAACAGAACATTGGCACCGGCGTTCAGGTAACTGCCTTCTTCGAGCATCCGTACAGTTTCAAATGAAAATGTCGAAAAGGTGGTAAATCCCCCCAGGAATCCGACCCCGATGCCGATCCGCACTTCAGGCGAAAACATGGTACTGCGCAGGCCATGCTCCATCAACAAGCCAAGCAGAAACGAACCGACCACATTGACCACCAGCGTTCCGCAGGGGAACCCGCGACCGACCAGTGCATAGGTCCAGCCGGAGAGAAGATAGCGCGAAATGCACCCCAGAGCACCGCATATTCCAATATAGAGTAGCTGCATGAGGGCTATTATTCCTTATCGTGGCAAAGGCTGTCAATTGAACAAATCCACAGCGCAAAGGTTACTGATATTTATCCGCAATAATGCTAAAGTGCTCGCGACAAACAATAACTTCAATTGGAGGATTAAATTTCATGGACTGTTCCAGTAGCGGTTGCGGCAGCGACTGCCATGCCCCCCCCTGTCCCTGCCCGCCAGGCGGCAACCCGGCGCTTGACTCGGTCGATAAGGTGTTCAACTGTTATATCCACAGCCAGCACGCTTTGAATGTCGAAAAGAACTATTTTGAAAATGTCGAATCTCTGGCCTCTGCATTGTCCGATGCGGCCCAGGCGCTGGATGATGAGAATGAAGCTTACGACCCTCGTGCCCCGCATGTCGTCCCGCCGCAATCAATTCAGCAGGCGGAACGAAATCTGTTGGCGGATGAAGCGGCGATTGCAGCCAGTACGGACTTCCCGGCGCTTCACACCATCGTCACCGAGTCCCTTGGCTCCCTGCCGGGGATCGACGCGACGCTCTTGTACGCCACAACTCTGCGCATTGCCATGTACCTGCAAAAGATGCCGCTCAACGTACATCTCCCTCCTCCGGCATTCGCCGGTCTCAACGCTATTTTACCGCTCGCGGCAGGGGTTACAGAAATTCCCAAAGAGGCGTTGCCGTCGGGGTTGCACCCCTTCCCGGCGGAAGAAATCACGCATTTTCTTACCACCTGCGGGAATCAGTTATGCTGGTTACAAAAGGGGAGAAGTTAATTGACGCTGCACAACGGGGCAAGATAGAGATAATTGTCCCGGTCGATCAATTGCTGAAACCGGTCCATAAACGTCAAGTTTGCCAGCTGCACCGGAAAAACCAGAAAACGGCTGGATTCCTGATCGAATCCAGCCGTTTTTTTGATTCTGTCGTGCTACGCGGCGACCCGCACCACTTCGACCAGATAACCGTCGGGATCAGCGACGAAGTAGTATTTCGGTGCCGATCCGGGCAGACCGCGCAACGGCTTGGGGTCGAGCCCCAGTTCCGCATGGCGGCGGTGCGAACCTTCCAGATCGGTCACGCCAACCGCGAGATGGGAATAACCGTTCCCCAGCTGATACGGCTCGTGATCGTAATTATAGGTCAGCTCCAGCTCAAAGCCACCGCCGGGGGCGGTGAGATAGCTGAGGGTAAACTGATGTTCGGGAAAATCCTGCTTGCGCGCTATCACAAAACCAAAGGCCTCGGTGTAAAATTTTTCGGCAACGGCCAGATCGGTGACCCGAATACAGCTGTGAATCATCTGATAATCCATGGCGGCTCCTTGTTCAGGGCAAACTGACGAAATGATTAAACCTGCACGACGCTTTTCACGATTTCCGGCAATTTTTCTTTCAACGTCTTTTCAATGCCCATTTTCAGCGTCATGGTCGACATCGGGCAGGAACCACAGGCGCCGGTCAGTTTGACACTGACCACCCCGTCCGCCGAGACATCGACCAACTGCACATCGCCACCGTCGGCCTGCAATGCGGGGCGTACCAGATTCAAAACCTCCTGAACTTGTTCTTTCATCATCAATCTCCGTCGTTGAATGGTTGTTGGGATCCCCTTTCCACAGCGTGTCGACAGGGGGAAGAAAAAGTTTCTCGTTACAACATTGCCGGCAGCGGAAGATCGGTCAGTTTACGCTGACAGAGTAGCGCGGGGTTATCGACCCCTTTCCCCTGTACCAGCACTTTAAACGTCTCCCCCATCCCGCCGTCAGGCATAATCAGGTTTTTCAAGGTCAGTCGCAATGCCCGCGCCTCTTTTTCATCGGCGGTTTTTGCCTGGAGTTCAATCAGGGCCTCGACAAAACCGAGACTCATCAAAAAACGATACTGCTCACCGAACCACAAGGGTTCAAGTCCCGCGGCTTGACCGGCAAGTTGCAGCGCGGTGAAATCAACATGGGCGGTAATATCCTGTTCACCGATGCGCAGCAACGGTTCTTCATTACTGGTGTGACGCTGATAGCACATCAGGGTGCCATTGCTGCGCAGGGGGGAATAGAGTTCCGTCGCCGGATAACCGTAATCGATGGTCAGCACAAAGCCGCGTGCAATTTTCCGCGCAACCTGGGTCATCCAGCGATTCGCCGCCAGATTGACTTCGAATCGATTTCCCTCGACCGGGGCAACTCCGAGACGACGAAAATGTTCAGCTATTTCAGGGGTAGACACTTCGCGTAACTCTTCCGCAAGCTCACCATCACGATCAACCACAAAGACTTCCTGCAACGTTCCCGCACGTTTTTCGAGCAGATGAGCCGGGAACGCATCGATCAATTCATTGCTCAAGTAACATCCGACCAACGCCTCCACATCATCGAAAGTACACCATGAAACCTGCGCGGCATGTGCTGCAAGGAGTCGCTGTTGACGTTCCCTGTTGTCGGGGCTGATCTCGACCAGCAGATAGGTCAATCGGGCGTAGAATTGCGGGCATTCTTCCTTGATCGCGGTAAGAATATCGAGAGCCAGATGCCCCTCGCCAGCGCCCTGCTCGGCAATCGTGAACGCGCCGCCACCAAGCACATCCCACATCTGCTTGAGCTGACGGGCAAGCAGGCGACCGAACAGGGAATGAACGCTTGACGAAGTAAAGAAATCCCCCTGTTTTCCGATCCGGTCGCGCGCGGCCATGTAATAACCGTGCTCAGGGTGATAGAGACACAGCTCCATATAGGTCGCAAAATCAAGACCGCCGGTCGATTCGATTTGATCGTGGATATACTTTTTCAACGCGGCATTACCGCCGTTTTCAACCATAATTCTCCTCACAAAGTGGACAACCGGGGTCAGATATTAACCAAGTGAAAATTAAAAGGCAAGCAGAAGTAAGATTTTTCCGGAAGATTCAGGGAATGATGTGCATCAACTTGTGAATCTGGAGCAGATCGGCAACTTCACTGATCTGGAGCGTTGAGCAACCCCGTGCATCGGGCAGACGTAAGTCAATGTCGTAGCGATCCCCGACGAAGAGGAAACTCTCTGGCGGGCCACCAATATCACACATGACAAATTCGAGAGCTTCTGCATCCGGTTTGGGTCGCCAGGTAAACTCAATCGTATAGAGTCGTTGAAACAGATCGGCAACCCCCAGCAGGGTTAAAATCTGCCCGGTCAGCGCCAGGTTGTTGTTGGTGTAGAGATAAAGCTGACATTGATCATGCAGTGAATCGAGCAGGGCAACCAGTACCGGGTCGTAGTCAAGGTACTGTTCGGGGCGAATCTGGGTTTTGAGATAGCGGTGAAATTCTGTTGCTTCAATCCCGAGTTCGAAGCAGATCCGGGTCAGGCTGGGGGTAATTTCAAGGTTTTCAATCAACCCCCGCTCAGCGTTTTTAACCAGCTCCCGCGCTTCCCCCACAGCAATCCCCCGCTCCCGCGCCACCAGCAAAACACCACACTCATAGGTATCAGCCGCCAGCTCATCATGAACGTAGAGGGTTCCATCGAGATCAAAAACAATCGAGCGAATTTTATGGATATCTTTTAGCATCGAACCCACGGGAGGAGTGACTTGAACCTTATGGCGCCAACACCCGTCTAAGGATATCACGCCGGAGAAGGAAGTCAAAAGTTATCACACATTGACCCGACCGCGCGAGATTACCGGGATCATTGGCAAAAGTGTCCTCACCACAGCGGTCATGGCGCCCCTTTCAGCACCGGATACCCCCGCAGTTGCCAGGAATAGATGCCACCGATCAAGTTAAAAACCTCACTGTGTCCCGACCTGGACAGATAGTTGGCAACCTGCGCGCTGCGTGAACCGACCGCGCAATAAACCAGCACCGGTCGATCTTGCGGCACCTCGGCGCGACGTTGGACAACTTGATCGATCGGAATCAGTCGCGCACTTTTCAACCGCAAATCAAAATATTCCTGCGCAGTGCGCACATCGAGTAAAAATACCCGCGCGTCACGCTGCAATAATTGATATGCCTCCGCTGCTGAAATATTTTTTACAACTTGCGCCTGCCCCAAGGAAACAGCCAGCAACACCATCATGCCCGCTACCAACAGAATCTTTTTCATCGTACAGCTCCAATAATTATATAATTGATATATTCGATTGTATGACACTCCAGAATAAAAATACAACGTTTTCCGCCCTTGAGTTGCCATACAAAACGTGCCATCATGACGCTCCGTAACACCTGTCTTCGCCTCAAGGAGCTCGTCATGGATCGCAATCTTGCAATGGAACTGGCTCGCGTCACCGAAGCGGCGGCTCTCGCCTGCGGACGCTGGGTCGGCAAAGGGAATAAACTCGCCGCCGACGACGCCGCCACCGAGGCGATGCGGCGTACTCTCGATTCAATTGATATCAACGGTACAGTGGTGATCGGTGAGGGGGAAATGGATGAGGCGCCGATGCTCTATATCGGCGAAAAGGTTGGCAACGACAGCGCTGCAAATGAGGTTGATATCGCTGTCGACCCACTCGAAGGGACCAACATCTGCGCGAAGGGAATGAGCGGTGCCATTGCCACGATTGCACTGGCACCCAAAGGGGGATTTTTACACGCGCCTGACATGTACATGGAAAAAATCGTCGTCGGCCCGGCCGGCAAGGGCGCGATCGATATCGATGCCTCGCCGACCGAGAACCTGAAACGGATTGCCGAGGCAAAAAGCTGCTACATCGAGGATCTCACCGTGGTCGTCCTTGACCGCCCCCGTCACGACAAGATGGTCAGTGAACTCCGCAAGGCCGGAGCGCGTATCCATCTGATCAGCGACGGGGATGTTTCCCCGGCGATCGCTACGGCGGTCGAAGAGAGTGGTATCGACCTGATGATGGGGGTTGGCGGGGCGCCGGAAGGCGTACTGGCTGCCGCCGCGCTCAAGTGCATGGGGGGCGACATGCAGGGCCGCCTGGTTTTCATGAATAATGAAGAACGCGAACGCGCAAAATCGATGGGTATCGACGATTTTGACAAGGTCTACGGAGTTGACGAAATGGCCAGGGGCGAGGTTGTTTTCGCCGCGTCGGGGGTCACCAGCGGCGACCTGTTACGCGGGGTACGTTATTTCTCGGGCGGTGCGATCACGCATTCCATCGTTATGCGGGCCAAAAGTCGCACCGTGCGCTTTATCGAAAGCCATCATTACTTCGATTTCAAGCCACTTTACTGAAGCACAATAAATGCTTGTCATTAACCGGTCTTGTTGTTAGAATTCCGACGATTCCCTTGGCAGCTCAGCAACAGAGGATAGATTTCATGGCAATTATTACGGTCTCTCGGGAAATGGGCAGTGGAGGTATTCCGATTGCTCACCGCGCCGCTGAAGAGCTCGGCTATACACTGGTGGACGGTGAAGCAATTCGCAGCGTCGCCGCCAACTATGGGTTGACTCTCGACGCAGTCGAAAACGCGGACGAAAAACCTCCCGCGTTTGTCGAAAAACATGACGAAAAGATCCTGGTCGATCTGCACCTGATTGAGCAGATCGTGCTGGAATACGCTCAGCGGGGAAATGTCATTATTTATGGCCGCGGTGGTCAGGACCTGCTGAACAACATTGACAGTGTCCTGAGGGTGCGCATCACGGCACCCTTTGAGGAGCGCGTCGAGCGCTGGGCCGAACGCGAGTGGCTCGACCCCGATCTGGCCCGGGTCCTGGTCCGGAAAAGCGATCAACAGCGCAGCGGTTTTATCAAGTATTACTTTGACCGTAACTGGAAAGATCCAATCAATTATGATTTGGTCATCAACACGTCCCGCCTCTCTGAGGACACTGCGGTCGAGCTGATTTGCGCTGCCGTCAAGGATGAAAATCTGATCGAAAACAAGCAGCAGAGCAAAAAACGAATCGCGTCCCTGCTTGTTCGTAAAAAAGCCGAAATCGCGATTCTCTCGTCAAAGGATCTTGCCGGACAACATGTCGCTCTGGAATGTTGCGATGGGGTGTTAACATTGGGGGGGCACGTTCACAGTCAGAAAGAACGAAACGCTGTCCTCTCGATCGTCAGGAATATCGCCGGAGTTGACGCGATTGCCGATAAACTTACGGTTGTCAGTTATCGGAATGAACCTGAGGAACATTGACTGCACGCTTATTCATCAACAAAAAAGCCGACCGCATGGTCGGCTTTTTTGTTGAATTTTACGACACCATCCCCCTTGTCGCAAAACACCACTCATGCTAGAGTGTCACGTTAAAATATCATTCCGCTTTTGAAGCGAAAAAACGAGGTTGAATACATGGCTGGTCACAGTAAATGGGCAAATATCAAACACCGCAAAGGCGCACAGGACGCCAAACGCGGAAAGATCTTTACAAAACTGATCAAGGAAATCACCGTCGCCGCCAAAATTGGCGGCGGCGATCTCGAAGCAAATGCACGTCTGCGTCTGGCCGTTGATAAAGCCAAGCAAGCCAACATGCCGAAAGACAATATTGATCGGGCGATCAAAAAAGGCACCGGCGATCTCGATGGCGTGGTCTACGAGGAGGGAATCTTTGAAGGCTACGGACCGGGCGGGGTCGCAGTAATCGTTGAATTTCTGACCGACAATCGCACTCGTACCGTTGCCGATGTCCGTCACGCTTTCACCAAGTACGGTGGCAGCCTCGGCGTCAGTGGTTCAGTATCATTCATGTTCGACCGCAAGGGGCAGATTGTGTTCGACTCGGAACTCAATTTCGACACCATCTTTGAAGCGGCCCTCGAAGCCGGAGCCGAGGATGTCAAGGAAGAGGATAGCGTGATTGAGGTTATCACGGCACCGGGCGAGTTGGAGGCGGTGCGGATCGCGCTGGAAGAATGCGGTTTGAAATATCAATCGGCGGAAGTCACCATGATTCCGCAAACGATGACCGCAGTCGAGGGGAAACAGGCTGAATCTCTAATAAAAATGATTGACGTTCTGGAAGACAACGACGATGTTCAGAGTGTCCACGCCAACTTCGACCTCTCCGACGCGGAGATGGACCGGATCATGGGATAACAGGTACGCCTGATTTATGCGTATTCTCGGGATTGACCCTGGCAGCCGGATCACCGGCTACGGCATCATTGAAAAATCCGGCAACCGCCTGACTCATATCGATAACGGCCCGCTGGTGACGAAAAGTTCGGCACCATTTGCCGAACGACTCAAGCAGATCTACGATGGCCTGAGCGAAATCATCCGGATTCACTCTCCGGAAGTGGTTGCCGTTGAACAGATTTTCCTCTCACGCAATGTTAACAGTGCCCTCAAGCTCGGGCACGCCCGCGGGGCGGCGCTCCTGGCTGGAGTCAATGCCAATCTGCCGGTCTTTGAATATACTGCGCTGCAAGTCAAAAGTGCGGTGGTCGGTTTCGGACGGGCAGACAAGCAACAGGTTCAGCAGATGGTGCGCGCCCTGCTCAACTTACCGGAAATCGCCCAGGAGGATTCCGCTGACGCCCTTGCTGTCGCCATCTGCCACGCCCACAGCGGCGGACTGAATCAACGGCTGGCCGACCTTGCCAAAGTTCGCTGACAGGATATCCGGATGATTGCACTTATCAGAGGCCAGATCGCGTTTAAGTCCCTCGACCACGTCATTATCGATGTCGGGGGAGTTGGCTATCGGCTGAGCATCCCGCTGACCACGTTTTATGCCCTCCCCGAAAGTGGCGAGGTCCGTCTCCACGTTTACACCCAGGTGCGGGAAGATGCGATCAACCTGTTCGGCTTTCTCACCATGGAAGACAAGGCGCTGTTCAAGTTGCTCCTCTCCATTTCAGGGGTGGGGCCGAAAGTGGCAATCAATATCCTCTCCCACCTCAGCGCCCCCGATCTGCGTCAGGCACTGGCAACAAGTGACGTCGCCCGGCTGTCGGGAATTCCCGGCATCGGCAAAAAAACCGCTGAGCGCCTGGCACTGGAGTTGCGTGACAAAATAGCCAAAACTGTGGCAGACAATGGCGGTGATACCGTCACGTACCCTTCGCCCGGCAATATTCTTGACGACGCGCTCTCCGCGCTGATGAATCTTGGGTATAAAGAAAAGCAGGCCCAACAGACCTTGAATGCGCTTGAAATTGCGCCTGAAGCAACCGTTGAAGATGTTCTTAAAGGTGCGTTGAAAGTTCTGGTTAAGTAGACTATTACACTTTTTCTTCATGTTCTCCATGACCTTCGTGGTGAACCCACTCATAGACTGTGAAGCTGATGGAAGATCGCCTGATCACCCCCGACTCCCTGAACGAGGATCATTTTGAGGCTTCACTACGCCCACGCCTGATCGACGAATATGTCGGCCAGGCCAAGGCCAAGGAAAATCTCCTTGTCTTTATCGAAGCGGCGCGGGGACGCAACGAAGCACTGGACCATGTCCTTTTCTACGGCCCGCCGGGACTCGGCAAAACTACCCTGGCAAACATTGTCGCCAATGAAATGGGCGTCAACATCAAAAGCACCTCGGGACCGGTGATTGAAAAACCTGGCGATCTCGCGGCGATTCTGACCAATCTGGACGCCGGCGACGTCCTTTTTATCGACGAGATTCATCGCCTCTCGCCGGTGGTCGAAGAGATTCTCTACCCGGCGATGGAAGATTACCAGCTCGACATCATCATCGGCCAGGGCCCCTCGGCCCGCACCATCAAACTTGATTTACCGCAGTTCACACTGGTCGGGGCGACCACCCGCGCCGGATTGCTCTCCTCGCCGCTGCGTGACCGCTTCGGCGTCATCAGCCGCCTCGAATTTTATACCGACGCCGAACTGGCGATTATCGTCACCCGCAGTGCCGCTATTTTAAAAATTGCCATCGACGCAAAAGGCGCTGCTGAAATCGCTCGACGCAGCCGCGGAACGCCACGGATTGCCAACCGTCTCCTGCGCCGGGTGCGCGATTTTGCCCAGGTTCAGGGGCACGGCGTGATCGATGTCGAAACCGCCGACCATGCCCTCCATCGCCTGGAGGTTGACCACTGTGGTTTTGATTTCATGGATCGGCTCTTGCTGACCACAATTATCGATAAATTCAGCGGTGGGCCGGTCGGACTCGACACCTTAGCCGCAGCCATCGGGGAAGAAAAAGACACCCTCGAAGATGTGATTGAACCGTTCCTGATTCAACAGGGATTTTTGAACCGTACCCCCCGCGGTCGCGTTGTCACCGAGATCGCGCTGAAACACTTTCATCGCGCGCTACCGGGCGCATCCGGACCACTTTTCAGTGACTGCGATCAACCGTAAAGGTCTCTCTCTTACACCGATGACTCCCCTGGAAAGGCTCCATTTTATCCGTCAGTTGCACCATTGGTCCGCAGCACTGATCGATGTCGGACGTTACCCGTTTCGCCGCGCCGAAATATTCCCCCCGGTGGTGACCGCAAGCGGACTGGTTTCACCGCCTTTGGTGCTCTGGATCAATCGTCAAAGTCTCCAGGCCGGGGGCGTTATCTTCCTTTCCGATACGGACTCAGAGCCGCGCGATGCAGCCCGTTGTGCGCGGGCCCTCGGGATCAATTACTTTATCTTCTGGACCCCGCGCAATCTTACTCTATGGGAGCAGGCGACCGCAGCACACCCGCCCCACGCGGTGTGGGAATGCCCTGCGCCACAGCCACAGCAGATTGATGATTTCCAGTTGCTGTTAACGGAAGTCTTTGACCAGTTTCGCCAGCGGCTTATCCCCGGCGCCATCAGTGATGCCGACTTGTCCCCCGACTACTTTGCCACGCTTTGTTACCACACCCTTTTGTCGATTCGGCAACCGTTGCGCGAAGCCTTGCGCGTCGCTCGCGGGGCCAATACCTCCCCCCCCAACCTGCACCCCGCGCATGCTGCTTTTTCCTGGAGTATCGCAATTCTGCTGGGTGCGCTGGCCCGCCAGATCGACGAGCAACGTAGCGCTGGAGCTATTTCCGTCGCAGAGCTTCTGGCAGAGCAACTGTCTCCATTTCGCGATGCGCTAACGACCGGCATTGCGTTGCCGGACGCTGTCCAAACCGTCATCCGTCAGCTTGAGCATCGCCTGCGTCAGCTCGGCTGGGGGACAGATCGTCAACGGGCTGCGGCGACGCTTGAACAGTGGATAAATGTATGCAGTCCACTGCTTAATCGTACCTCCGCATGGATCGAACCTTTACCAGCGTCGGAAAAGCGCCTTTTGGTCAATCTGCCGACTGTTGCGCCGTGCGATATCTCCATCGCCCCGCCACCGTTGCACGCTGCCACGACCTTGTACCGCCTGCTGGACAGCAACGATGGCGCCTGCGCGCAGTCGTTTGCATGGTCAGGACTGACATCGGAATCGTTCACGACCGTCGTCGCATCCTTGCCCCGTCAGCTTTTCTCCCCCTTTAATTTTCGCGCCACAGAGGGACAGGCAGTGCTGCACAGAACCTGGCCAAGTCGCCGTTTTTCTCTGCCTGCGCAGACGCCGGCGTGGATTTACCACGGTCTTGCCCTGCTGGCCGTTCCGTGCAACGACGGCGCGTTTTTTCTGGAACTCCCGGAGGAGTGGCTCACCCCTCCGGCAAGCGCTCCCTTTATCGAACTGATCAACCGTCATTACCAGCTCACTGAACTCTGTCTGGCGGATCATCGTCGCCAGCGCCTGAAACTTTATCGCACCATCGTTGCAGGCCCCGTTGTCGTCACCGGGGATCATGGCCCGCGACACTTGCCTGCCGACGCGGAACAACCACTCACCGCATCCCGTCTTCGTCTGGCCCTGAGCGCAGCAGACGATCTCTGGGAAGCGTTGGCGACCGGAAAGCTGACTCCGCCGCTGGAGAAGTCGGACCAGCGTCACACCCTCGCCGCCGAAACAACACTCTTTTGCTCCAGTGCCTGCGGTAAATTCCTTGCGCCATTTCTTGATGATGCGGAACTGATGCCACTGCCGCCATTTGATCTGCTGGCGCTCTTTACCGGAGCGACAAACACCGCCGACATTGAAAAGGCCGAGCATGAGCTCTACCGACGGCTCGACATGCGTCCTTTTGACTGGCCCCCCCTCCGTCAACACCAGGATGTCGGTGGCGGCAAACGCCGCCCGTTACGTCTGCCGCGGACAAAAATTCTGGATGAGCTGCAACTGGCGGCACACGCCGAAGGATTGCCCCGATTTCCGCACCAGTATCTTTACGACTACTACAAACCCGCGCTGAAGCGGTATACCTTTTCTGGCCCGCTGGAACAACAGGGCGAATTTTTCGGTTGCATTCAACTCCAGGACCCTCATGGCAAACGGATTGACGTTGATCATCTTTCCACCGCAGTCGCGCTGCAATTGGCCTCACACCTTTCGGAAAAAGAAGTATCCCTGCCCGAGGACATCGCGATCCTCGCACGGATCGTGCGCCGCTACCGCAACGACCTGGCGACGCTGAGAAACAGGTTACAAGACCTTGCCCACCGTCATCTTGACGATCATCGCCAGGCCAACCGGCTGGTCGCTGAAGTCTGGGCACAATTGCCACTCCCCCCCTTGAAACTGCTTGACAAAATTAATACCATCGATTGAGAAAATCGGATATAATGTTGTTTGGCGTTTCCTTCTATGATAACAAAGGCTGCTAATGCGAATCCTCCTGCATATCTGTTGTGCGAATTGTGCGATTTATCCGGTCAAAGTGCTGCGTGAAAATAACTGGGATGTAAGCGGTTGTTTTTTTAACCACAACATCCACCCCTATCAGGAATTCAAACGTCGCCTTGACTCACTGAAGGACTACGCCGAGCAGGTAAAACTCAATATCACTTATCAGGAAGAATATCAGCTGGAAGAATTTCTCGCCAATGTCGCGCATGATCCACATAATCGCTGCGATTATTGTTATCAGTCCCGACTGACGACCACTGCGCGGCTGGCGGCGGAACAGGGCTTCGATGCTTTTTCGACCAGCCTGCTCTACTCACGCTATCAGCAACATGACAAGATTCGAGACATCGGCGAAGCACTCGCCAGAAAGTTTAATCTGCAATTTGTTTATCAGGATTTTCGCAAAGGATGGAATGACGGCATCAAAACATCCAAAGAGATGAATCTTTACCGCCAGCAATATTGCGGCTGTATCTATTCGGAAAAAGACCGCTACTACCCACGCAGTCGTAACTGATGCAGAGCTGTGGACGGATATTTTTCGTTTCACATCACCCTCGGCAACACTAATTATCAGCTGACTTCCCTGTTCACTGCTTCTTGCGCCACACGGCTGACGTTAAAGGACTTAGCCCATGACCAGCGGATCGCAACTCAAGGTAGGCCTCGCTCTCGGCAGTGGCGCGGCACGTGGACTGTCTTTTATCGGCGTGCTCGAAGTTTTCGAGGATGAAGGCATTCCGATAGACTTCATTGCCGGAACCTCCATCGGTGCGGTGATCGGTGCGCTTTACGCCTCCGGCGTCTCTGCCGCCCAGTTAAAAGAGGCCGCACTCAATATTGACTGGCGCAAACTGGCCGGATTACTCGATCTGGTATTGCCAAAATCGGGGTTCATCAACGGCAATCAGGTGGCCGAACTTATTGCCGAGTTACTCCCCGCGCGTGATTTTTCCGAACTCCATATCCCGGTCGCAATGACAGCAACCGATGTCGAGTCTGGAGAATTGGTGATTCTCAAGCAGGGGGACCTGCTGGAAGCCTTGCGGGCAGCCATTGCCTTTCCCGGAATTTTTACACCGGTGCGCTATGGAAACCGTTTTCTGGTTGACGGCGGGCTGTGCAATCCCCTTCCGGTCGATATTGTCCGGGCGATGGGGGCGGATATCGTCATCGGCGTCAGTGCCATCCCTGATGTCGACAAGCGTTCTCCGCAAGAAGCCATCTTCCCTTTGCCAAAAGACGACGAGCACAGCGTCTCACGGAAACTCCCTGCACAATTCTCGGCGGATGGAATCGAAACACTTTTCCGGCGCATCTGGAAACAACCTGCGCCGCGCAAGGATGAACGCAAGCCGCCAAATATTTTCCGTATTTTTGCCCAAAGCATTGTCATTATGGAAAATGAGATTAATGCCTTGCGCCTGTCTAAAAACCATGTTGACCTGCTGCTGCGCCCCGCACTTCGCAACCTGACGCTGTTGGAATTTCATCGCGCTGCGGAGGCGATCAATGCGGGAACCAACATTGCCCACCGTGAACTCCCGGCCCTGCGTAAACTGCTCAACAAAAGGTGAAAACTGCGGCGACACACAGTTAACCAGCACGCTGCAGAAGTGTGTGCTGCACCACACACAACCGCTGCAATTCCGCAACACATTTCCAGTTCATTTTTTTTCATTCAAAAAAGCTCTTATATTTCAGCCACATATAAATTCAAAAAAGATGGCAAGGTAATTGCTGTTAACCTGTCAACAGATACACCCTGTTGATCGAAACACACATTTTGACAGACCCAAAAGGGACACCTTATCATGATTTTTCAGTGTACAATCGCCAAACAGGCAACGTTAAGCGGTATCGGTCTGCACTCGGGACGAACGATTAACCTTGTCCTGCGCCCGGCTGATGCTGGTACCGGAATCATTTTTCATCGCAGCGAAGGGGAACGCAGTGTCAGTATCGAGGCTGTTTCAGCCAACGTCGTTGATACGCGCCTGGCTACTGTTATCGGCAAAAGCGGTTTGTCCGTTTCGACGGTCGAGCATCTTCTTGCCGCACTTACCGCACTCGGCATCGACAATCTCCATATTGACATCGACGGGCCTGAGGTGCCGATTCTGGATGGGAGTTCAGCCCCTTTTATTAAACTGCTCAACGACACCGGCCTGAAAAAACACAACCGAAGCCGCAAGTTCCTCGCAATACGTAAATCACTCTTTGTGATTGATGGTGAGAAACGGGTCAGTATTATTCCGTCACGCTTCTTTCGCGTCAGTTTCGATATCGCTTTTGATCATCGTTGCATCGGTCTTCAGCAACGTTCGGTCAAGGTCACCCCGAATGAATTTAACAAGAACATTGCGGCTGCCCGAACCTTCGGTTTTTTGCATGAAGTCGAGTTTTTGCGTTCGCAGGGACTGGCACTCGGCGGATCACTTGACAATGCCGTCGTTATCGACCAGGACCGTGTGATGAACCCCGAAGGGCTGCGCTTTCATGACGAATTTGTTCGCCACAAGATACTTGACGCGATCGGCGATTTCAGTCTGGTCGGCTACCCGATTCTGGGTCACGTCAAATCGTATAAGGGGGGACATGACATCAACCACCAGTTAGTGGAAAAAATTCTTGACACCCCTGATGCGTGGAAACTTGTCGAATTTACCGATCTTGATCTGGAACAGGCCATGCGGGGCATGCCTGCCTTCGCCCCGGAACCTGCTTTTTCCGAAGCTTGATTCACAGCTCAGCAAAGCACCTTTTGACAGGCGGCCAGGACCATGGTCGCCTGTTTTTTTACATCCACATCCATATGATATTGCTTTGTTTTTTATAGCGATTGCGATATCTTGTTGAAACTGGATCAAACCGCAAGGGACAGAGTCCAGTTCCCCCTGGCAACCTTTACTCAGGACGTGTTTCCAGATCATGATGTCTCCGGCACCAACGGAAAATCGTCGTCACTCCGAATTACGCAAGCGGCGCCGCGAATGGCTGGTGATCATTTCCGTCGTCGTCCTGGTGGGGCTCCTGGCTCGCTTTGAGACGCGCCTTTTTGATCTGACCGAGAAAATTCCCCAATCTGGCAGTGTGTTGATGCTGGTTTTGATCAACATCAACATTCTGCTGATTGTCCTCTTCCTTTTTCTTGTTTTTCGCAATGTTTTCAAGCTGTTACTCGAACGTCGCCGGGGCTTGCCAGGTTCGCATCTGCGCACCAAGCTGGTGCTGGTATTTATTGGCCTGTCACTGGTGCCGACAATGCTGCTCTTTTTTGTGTCAGCGGGATTCATCAACAACACGATTGAAAACTGGTTTAGCGATCAAATCGATTCCTCTTTGCAGGAATCGCTCGAAGTCGCCCAAACCTACTATAAAAATTCAGCAACGAATGCACTGTATTACGCTGAGCAGTTAGCGCTTTTCATCAAAGACGAAAAGCTACTCAATGAAAACAACCTGCCCCGACTGGTAGACTTGATTCACCGCAAGCAACAGGAATATAACCTGGGCGTCGTTGAGGTTTTTTCGTCCGCGCTAGAAGAGCTTGCGCGCGCATCCAATCCCGATGTCCCCACGGCTGAGTTTACTGACCCAGGCTCTGAAAATCTGCGTGCAGCCCTGCAGGGGAAGCGCTTTACACTCGTTACTCCGATCGGTAAAGCTGATCTGATCAGGGGCATTGTTCCGGTTTTTTCCAACTGGAAGCCAAATGATGTGGTCGGTGCCGTGGTCGTCAATTACTATGTCCCCTATTCTCTGGTCAGCAAGATGAAAGAAATTGCTGAATCATATGATCAGTACAAGGAAACAAAACTGTTAAAAAATAAAATTCAGCAAGGTTACGTCATTGTGCTCTTGCTCATAGCATTGGTGATTATCTTCCTTGCAACATGGTTCGGCTTTCATCTGGCCCGCGGCATCACCGTCCCGATTCAGGAACTGGCAGCAGCCACCAATCGCATTGCCGCCGGAGATCTTGAGGTCACGATCGACGTGCGCAGCGATGATGAAATCGGCACACTGGTCGATGCTTTCAATCAAATGACGACCGACCTTCGGCGCGGGCAACAGGAAATCAAGACCGCGAACGATGAACTGAAAATTTCCAATCAGGAGCTGGACCAGCGCCGGAGCTATATGGAGATCCTGCTGCGTAACGTCACCGCAGGGGTCATTTCACTCGATAATCAGGGCACCATCACAACGATCAACAAGTCGGCCGCAGAACTGCTCCAACTTTCATCGGATCAGGTTCTTGGCAACAACTTTCGCACGGCACTGTCGATTGAGCAATTTCATGCGCTGAAAGAACTGCTTCAGGAATTACAACGGGCCGGAAGGGAAACCCTTCAACGGCAAATCAACCTTCCGGTTGGCAATACAACGATCACCCTTTTTGTCAGTTTGACCACTCTCCACGACGAAAATAACGCCGTCATCGGCAGTGTCATTGTATTCGACGATTTGACCCAGCTGCTCAAGGCGCAACGAATGGCTGCGTGGCGTGAGGTTGCCCGCCGGATTGCACACGAAATCAAAAACCCCCTAACCCCCATCCAGCTATCAGCCCAACGCTTGCGGCGGCGTTACCTGGAGCGTTTCAGTGTTGATGATACGGTGTTTGACGAGTGTACCCGCATGATTGTTCAGCAGGTCGAAGAGCTGAAAAATCTGGTTAATGAATTTTCCAGTTTTGCACGTATGCCCGCCAGCAACCCAACCCCGAACGATCTGAATGAAATCATCGCCGAATCGCTTGTGTTGTATCAGGAAGGACACAAAGACCTCAGCTTCACATTCACCCCGGACAAACGTCTGCCGCTGTGCCGTCTTGACCGCGAGCAGATCAAACGCGTCCTGATCAACCTGCTTGACAATGCGGTTGATGCAGCTGGTGAAGATGGGCGGATTTCATTGGCCTCTCATTTTGACCCTTCACTGAAGATCATTTCTTTCACCGTGGCGGACAACGGCTGCGGCATCGCAGCCAACGACAAATTACGCCTTTTTGAGCCTTACTATACGACCAAGAAGTCCGGGACAGGTCTGGGCCTGGCGATCGTTTCGACGATTATTTCTGATCATAACGGCTACATCAGAGTCAAGGACAACGACCCACAGGGGACACTCTTTGTGGTTGAGCTGCCGGTTTTTGGCAGTCACACCCCCGCATAAGCGGCAAGGAACGATTCATGCGCACCATCCTGATTATCGACGATGAAGAAACGATCCGCGAGAGTCTTATCGGTATATTGAGCGATGAGGGGTTTCGAACCAGCGTAGCTCAAAATGGCGAGGAAGGCCTGGAACGAGTCAAGGAAGAGAGCCCTGATCTTGTGCTGCTCGACATCTGGATGCCGGGGATTGACGGGATTGAGACGCTCCGCAAGATCAAGGAAGATCGACCGGAGCAGATGGTAATTATGATGAGTGGGCACGGCACGATCGAAACCGCCGTGAAGGCAACAAAATATGGCGCCTATGACTTTATTGAAAAGCCCCTGTCACTGGAAAAAGTGTTGCTCAGCATCCGCAACGCATTACAAATAGGCAAACTGGTTTCAGAAAATCGCAATTTAAAAGAAAAAATTGCCCGTGAAAATGAGATGATTGGTTCGAGTCAATCAATCATTCAACTCAAAGAACAATTGGCACTTCTCGCTCCTTCTTCAGGCTGGGTCTTGATTACCGGGGAGAACGGCACTGGCAAGGAGCTGGTCGCACGATCGATACACGCCCAATCAAGCCGTGCTCAAAAACCTTTTGTGGAGGTTAATTGCGCAGCGATTCCCGAAGAACTCATTGAATCTGAACTTTTCGGTCATGAAAAAGGGGCGTTCACCGGAGCGACTGCCATGCGCAAAGGAAAGTTCGATCTGGCGCACGAAGGGACGTTGTTCCTCGATGAAATCGCCGACATGAGTCTGAAAACGCAGGCCAAGGTATTACGTATTTTACAGGAAAGAAAATTCGAACGTGTCGGCGGAACCCGGACGATAGAAGTTGATGTTCGCGTGATCGCTGCGACCAATAAAGATCTGGTCGAGGCAATCAATAATGGATCGTTTCGCGAGGATCTTTATTATCGCCTCAACGTTGTTCCGGTGACGGTTCCCCCGCTGCGCAAACGCAAGGACGACATCCCCGCTCTCGCAAAACATTTTATCGAATATTTTTGCAGCAAGGAAAGTCGACGGATCAAGACGCTGCACCCTGAAGTGATCAACGCCTTGACTGTTTACAATTGGCCAGGGAATGTGCGTGAATTAAAAAACATGATCGAACGACTGGTCATCATGACCCCCGGTGATGAAATTATGCCGGAGCACCTGCCAAGCCCTCTTGGCATAGGACATTCGACAAACGAGCTGCCAAATGCTGCGCTGTCGCTGATTCCGGAACTGACATTTAAAGACGCAAAGGATTACTTTGAAAAAGCTTACCTGATGAAAAAACTGGAGGAAAATGACTGGAACATCTCACGAACAGCAGAAAAAATTGGTCTGGAACGTTCCAACCTGCACCGCAAGATCAAGACTTACCGGATTGAACTGAAGAAGTAGCGCGCTACGCTGCGCGGTAGTTGTGGCGGGAGTACAAAAAAGAAGAGCCCCCCGACTCGGAGTGAGTTGGGGGGCTTTCTGAATAATTTCGGCGGCGACCTACTTTCCCACACAGTCTCCCATGCAGTATCATTGGCGCGGTAGGGCTTAACTTCTGTGTTCGAGATGGGAACAGGTGTGACCCCTACGCTATAGCCACCGAAAACCTTATAACGGGTTCTCAATTGCCTAAGACTATTACCGATACGATGTTGCTCTGCGGTTGATGCGAATAAACTTAACGGAGGGCGGGGCGAGGCGAACCTCGCCCCTTCCTCACAAAAAAACTTTTTATGGTCAAGC
>JARGFI010000028.1 GCA_029210745.1 Desulfuromonadales bacterium | reverse complement strand
CATAAAACTGGCGTTATATCATACACTTGGTGGTTTACCTGAACCGGAGGTAACCCACAGATTCTGCGGATGAACCGGTTTTTTGTAGGTCTGACCCCTTGTTTTTTTTGCGTGTCACGCAATGTTGATTTTGCTTTGGTCTGATCATCGCAGATCATGTAAATCAGCGTCCTGATAATTTTTTTAACACGGACAAAACGTTTTTGATATTTCGACATTTGGCGGCTTGCTGCTCCCTTCAACCCCGCCAAAGGGCTGAAAATCCTCCTCGATCCTGCTCAGCAACAACCGCCGTCACCGTCGCTGCAATCGCAGCGCGGTTCTTTCCCTGTCAGCCAGCTGTAGATGATTGCACTGGCGCAGCCGACTCCGGCTTTGACCGTTATCACTTCGACCGGGCAGTTTTTGGCGCAGGCGCCGCATTCCATGCAGCGGTTATGGTCGTTGATCGCGGCTTTGCCTTCGGCGAGCGTAAAGACGGCGTGCGGGCAGACTGTCACGCACATGCCGCAACCGATACAGCCACCAGCGTCGAGTTGCAGGGTTGAAACGTCGTCAAGATATTTGAGTTCCGCCATGTCGAATCTCCTAAAACGCCGCCGCAAACCAGAACGCCGCTGCCAGCAGCAGGGTGCCCATTTGCAGTGGCAGCGCGCGGCGCATTTCCTTCTCCACTCCGGAGGGCGAGGTGTAGGTCGATGAGCCGGTGAAATTCATGCCGCAATAGGAGGCGACCGCCGTGATACTTAACAGAAAAGCAATGCCGTTAAGGACGCCGAGGGTCGGGCCGTAGACCAGCAGGGCACCAACCGCCACCGCTCCCCCGGCCACGGCACCCTTGGTCGCAAACGCCCGCCCCGGCAACCAGGGGAGCAGGATCGGGGTGATGACCGCACCGGCAACGAGCCCGCCGAGACCGGTCAGGATCGCGCCGCCGCCGCGCTGCCAGAGATTGCCGAAGGAGAAAAACCCCTCGCCGATGCCGCCGAGCAGGAGCAGCAGCAGGGCAATCCACAGCAGCTTGCGCCCGAAAATTGTCAACTCCACCGGGGTCAGGATCGTCCGTTCCCAGGGGGTGAAGGTGACGCGGCGCATCGCGGGGGTGGCCTGCTGCCCGGCGGACAGGAACGCCTTGATATCTGTCGCCCGGACCGGCCCGTAGACGATCCTGAAACCGCACTCTTTTTTGACCAGGTGGGCGGCAATGCCGGGGGCGCCGAGTTGTGGCGCAATCAGCGTGCGGTGACTGACGATTTCGTCGAGTCCGCTCCGCGCGACCCGGCGCACGATTTCGGCAGTTCCGAACGTTCCTTTCCCTGCCGCGCACCAGACGTTGATCCCTTTGGTATCAAGGACCAGCAGCCACGCGTCGAGACCGTCAAGCGCACGGCGCAACAGGTCGAAACTGAGTTTGTAGTTGGCACACAGGAGTACCGGCGCGCTGCTGTCGGGAGTACCGACGGCGTAGAGCCCGGCGACCACCCGGTAGCGATTACGCCCGAGGTTCCAGCGCATCCGCCAGTGACCGAGGGTGTCCGTCCGGGTCAACCGGGTTGCAACCTGCGGGATATCACCCCGCGCACTGCCGAGCCAGCCACAGACATAGTGACACAGGGTATAGCCCGGCACATCACGCGGCGGGCATGCCGATGGGGCGCAGCCTGTCTCGGGGGAGGTTTCAGCGGCACGCTGCCCCGCATCTTCGTGCACCGCTCCCGGCGGCGCTGAAGGCGGTCAACAGGAAGGGGATGATGGTGTGTTGTCAATCATGATGCACTCGCAAAAAAGAATGAGATGGCTAAGCAAAAATTTCGTCCTACAAGGCTTGGTGTTTTTCAGGGGCGAAGGCCTACATCAGGTAGGTCGAGGTCCTGAAAAATCAGCGTAACGATGTAGGGCGGACTTTTTACGACGCCATCAATCATGTCAGTCAATTTTTCGTCCACCCATGGCTTTAAGTTGCTGGTGGGCAGAACGCAGCAGACGCTCGGTGGTTGCCCAGTCGATACATTTATCGGTAATCGAAACGCCGTATTTGAGATTTTCAAAATCGGCCAGCGTTTGTGGCGTCGGCTGGTTGCCCTCCTCAAGAAAGCTTTCGACCATCAACGCACAGATCGATTGATTCCCCGCCGCGATCTGCGCCATCACATCACGCACAACTTCTTCCTGCCGGGCGTGATCCTTGAACGAATTGGCGTGACTGCAATCGACCATGATGTCACTGGAAATTTTTACCTTGGCGAGCAGTGCCTCGGTTCTGGCGATATGTTCCGCCGAATAATTCGGCTTGCCGTTACCGCCGCGCAACACAATGTGAACATCCTTGTTCCCCACCGTGTGGACAATGGCGGTGCGCCCGTCGCCGTTGATGCCGAGAAAGCTGTGCTTGTTGCACGCCGCGCCCATCGCGTCGATAGCAACCTGCAAGCCACCGTCGGTACCGTTTTTAAAGCCGACCGGGAAGGAGAGGGCGCTGGCGATTTCACGGTGCGGTTGCGATTCGGTTGTGCGGGCACCGATCGCGCCCCAGCTGATAAAATCGGACATGTACTGGGGGGTAATCGGATCGAGCATCTCGGTGGCCACCGGCAGACCCAGCTCGGTGATGCTGCATTGCAGGCCGCGAGCGATGCCGAGTCCCTTGGAAATAGCGTGAGTGCCGTCGATGTCAGGATCGTTGATCAACCCCTTCCAGCCGATCGTGGTGCGTGGTTTTTCGAAATAGACGCGCATCACCAGCAGCAGTTGATCGTGCAGTTCAGCGCTCAGAGCGCTGAGGCGCCGGGCATAGTCAAGCGCGGCATGCGGATCATGAATGGAGCACGGTCCGACGATCACCATCAAGCGCCGGTCGCGGCGAAAAATGATATCGCGAATCTGGTTGCGTGCCTTGAGAACAAACTGGGCCGCACCTTCCGATAAGGGAAAGACCTGTTTCAGGCTTTCCGGGGAGATAATCGGGGTGAGTTCCCTGACATGGATGTTGCTGGTGTCGGTCATGCTGTGCTTCCTTTGTCGGAAATATCGATTGTTTGCAGATAGATTGGCATTAATTGAAAAACAGCGCCAATCTAAAGGTTTTCTGCACAAAGATCAAGTTTCATCGCCATTGATGCGTAAAAATTTGACACCTTTTCCGGCGATGCGGTATAAACAGAAACTCGAAACAGTCCTGTCTTTCCCGAAAGGTTGACCATGGAACTTCTGCTGGTTTTGTTACGCGCGGTGGCGGCAATCGCCAACCTGGTGATACAACTTTATATCTACGTGGTCATTGCCCGGGCGCTGGTCTCCTGGGTCAATCCCGACCCCTACAATCCGATCGTGCGTTTTTTGCACAATGCCACCGATCCCCTGCTCGACCGCCTGCGGCGGATTTTGCCGCTCAATTTTGGCGGCATGGATTTTACCCCGATCGCGCTGCTGATTGCTCTCGAAATCAGCCGACAACTGATCATGACCCTGCTCACCATGATCATGCGCACCCTCACCGGATACTGAGTCCCTTTGTTATGGATTTTCTGACAGTCAGCGTTGATGGTGTGATTCTCGCCCTGCACGTGCAGCCGCGCGCCAGCAAAAACGAAATCATCGGTGTATTCGGCGGTGAGATCAGGGTGCGCCTGACCTCACCGCCGGTCGACGGTGCCGCCAACAAACTCTGCCGTGAATTCATCGCCAAACAGATGGGGGTCGCCAAAAGCAGCGTAGAGGTGGTGGCAGGCGACAAGTCACGGCACAAGCGCGTGTTGGTGCGGGGGTTGTCGCTGGCTGAAGTCGCGGCGCGGCTGGCTAATGATTGCGGATAAGAATATCTGTATCTGTGGGAGCGGTCTCCTGGCCGCGATGTCTGTAATGGCAGAGAGCTGGTCAGATTGGTATTTGTGAAGATGTCTGAAAATAGCTTTTAACCGGCGCGACAAAACAGGTTGCTTTGTCCATCTCTTCATTCACTATATTTGTTTGCATGAACAATCAGTATTTGCAGGTTTTACTGCTGTTGCTGACTGAAAGTCAAACCGAACGTCTGATACGCTTTGGCGTCGCCATCGCTGACCAGTATCTTTATCGCGTAATTGCCACTTAATGTTGGTGGCACCTGCCAGTCGATCAGCCCGCTCTGAGGGTCGATCTCCATCCCCTGTGGAGCGCCTTCAAGGGAAAAGGTGAGGGGATCCCCCTCGGGATCAGTGGCTTCGACCTGATAGACGAAGCGACCATCAACCATCCCGGTCGGCAGTGAAGCAATTTCCGGCGGACGGTTGTGCAGCAGCAGCGGCAGCGATTTTCCGGGTTCCCCCTCCTGCTCCCCGTCGGTCGGGGTGACGACCAGAGCAATCAGATCCCCCTTGCTGAACCCTGTCGTATCCAACTCCTCAAAATCCCCGTCAACCGGTTCATTGTTGCGCAGCCACTGCACATGGTAGGTCACCAGATCGTCGTCAGGATCGCTACTGACGATCTCGGCGGTAATGGTTGTTCCCGGATACGCTGGAACCGGTTCAAGCGTGACCGAAACGATCCGCGGCGCACTGTTGGCAGCAGGCGCCGACGGTTGCGACGCCGCCACATTGTTTGCCGCAGCACGTTCCGCGCCCGAAGAAGAATCACGCTCCGCTGGCGCCACAGCGGGCGCGGGGGACGGGATCGCTGTAGCCGGTTGCGGTTCGTCTTTGGAACACCCCGTCGCGGCCAGTGCCGCGACAAGGAGCGTAGAGAAAAAATATTTCCAATTCATAAAAAATACAGGCTCTTACTTGGCGATATGTTTATAGATCGTCTCAATCCCGGTCGTCCCGCACCCTGCCGCACCACCGTACCAGCTTGACGGCCCGCTCTTGACCTTGAGCGCCGGTTCACTCTCGATGGTGATAATTTCGCCGGTCGATTTCTGGATAAAACCGGAGACGGTTTCACCGATCGCCACCCCGACCGAGGTCGGCATCCCTTCACCAATGTCAATACTCCTGAATATTTCTCCAGTCGTACTGTCCACGCCAACGACTGATCGATTGAACGCCGTACCGGTCTCGTAATAAACAGCATACAGTTTGCTATTTCCGAAAATAGAGCACGTATCAGCGACGGGCGTATATGTGGTAAAAAGAACCAACCCTCCCAAAACGGAGCTTTTTGACAAAACCCGTTCACTCGCCGTAGCTGGGTTATCCAGTGTAATATACCACCCCTGTTTATTGGTCACCGCTGTTTTTACCTCGCTGAAATTGCAGAGACCCGATGAATCGGCACACACCGTATTATCAGGATCGACAAGTTGTTCATCAGCCGCAACTGTAGCAGAAAGCTGCTTAACAACAATGGCAGACGTATTAAGTAACCCTTTATTGGCGGCACTGCCGTCCCCATCTTTTGAATAAGTCGTCGTACATGCACCGACAACGGCCCCATCCCAGCACTCTTCCTTGATAGCGAAAAACGCCTGACCATCGGAGTTTTTATTATCGTCAGTGTTTTTCAGTTGACCCGTCCCGAAATATATCCAGATATTTCCCGCACTATCCTTTGATGCGGACGGCCCAACAAGAACGGGACCGATCTCTTCAAGCAAGGTTGGATCAGGGGCTGAATTGGAGGGATCTGGATCAAAAAATTCCGACACAGCCCAATCGACAGGGGTATCCTTCTTTTTGGTGTTAATGCGGTAGACCTTGCCATGCTCAAAATTCGTGCTGGCACTTCCGGGAGTGGAATTAATCAGACTGCCGATATAAATAACATCACTCGAAAAATCACCGTCCACATCAATGACAGAAGGATCTCCCATAATCTGATTGTTCTCAAAGATAGTTCCGCCAGGATCTAGCTTGGTATAGGTACCATCTTTAAGCTTGACCGCGTAGACCTGCCCTTTTTTCGTTGTAGCGTTGAAATTGTAATCGCGCAACCCGGTCGGAACGAGGTTCTCCGGCCCGGAGCCTACGACCATAAACCATTCGTCGATATTGGCGGCATCATCTTTCGATCTGACGATCGCCGGATAACTGGTTGAAAAACCCAACTGAGGATCGGTAAAGCGCCATAACAGTTTCGGCGGCTTTTCCGGGTCGGTAATATCAAGAGCATAATAAGCCGAACGGAACTGCTTAACGGTATCAGTCGTCGCGGGGTTATAATCAAAATCAGCAGTCACATCCATGGCGCCGCCGCCGAGACGCATCGACAGAATCAGGATCGTTCCCCAGCCTTGCGTATGTTCGACCCCAGCTTGACCATCAATACCGGAATAATCCAGCGACAAGCCCGCATCGCCATCATTGTACTCAAACATGCGTACGTCCGTGACCTTGGCGCGACTGTCAACATAATACACATGCGTATATTCAGATGAGTCACACGCCCCTGCCGCGTTGGGCGTTCCATTGCAGGTTAACCAGACCATATGAGGCAACAGGTCCGGCGGTAAAAACGCCCATGTTTCCTCGCCAAGTGCAACACCGTAATTAAAATCAGTCGCAGTGGCCGCGACCTCTGTTCCGTCGGTAAAATACCCCTGGACATCGACACCATCATCACTATCATCACCTTCATGATAAAAACCGGCGTTAAAGGCATGAAGCATTCCGTCGTTAGCGCCGACATAGACCATATTTCTGCGATCAACATAGTCTCTGCGAAAGGCCAGATAGGAGGGGTCTCCATAAATCTTATGATAGTTTTCACTGGGGGCGGTCACCAGGGTTGGCGTGGAGAAAACGATATCCCCCAAAGGCCAGACCCGGCTGACATAGCCGTCACTGGTTGGAATTAACGGGTCATCGGCACAGCCCGGTTCGTTGCCAACTCCGGTTTCGGCCGTGACATAGATGCAGCGATTGCGGAAATTTTGATAATCACCGGTCACTGCCGCTGAGTTATAAACACTTTTACCAAGGATAAAATTGATAATATTTGTCGAGTCCGTTATCCGCGACACCAGTGTCGCGGTCGCGGTATTGGTCGCTTCAGCCCGTAAGTACGGAGCCAACAAACTGTTATACTGGGTTCCCAACCGTAAGGTTTCAGTCGCGTTGGTTAAGGAAAAGTCCACCTCTGTCGCGGAGCTCCCGTCATCAATCCAGGTGTAGACATTCCGCTCATCCTTGTGCTGCTTTGCCAGCCTTTCGCCCCCCTCCCAGAGAGATGCGATGTCGTCCATAGACACACTATTGTACCCCGAGCCAAAGGTCACAGGGGTCTGTTCCGCTGCTTCGAGAAGACCGTCGCCATCGGCATCGTGGCGAGCCTTGATTCTTACGGCGCTGTCAGAATCATCAAGGTACATCTCCACCACCCGGTCCCGGGCCAGTTCGAGTTTGGCGTTTGGAGCTGAGGTGTCGGTAGGGCTCGCTGCACTATGATCATCACGAATATTTTGATAGCGATCGATAAAAAACGCCCGCATAAATCCCGGCCACTGGCGCTCCTCGATTTGGTTCAAAACCCGGGCCGGGTAAAAATAGGCCTGATAGATAGCACCCTCACCGCCAGCTGAGGTTGAAAGGACCGAAACGGACGTACCGGATGAGGAGTTACGTAAAATATCGTAAATCGCCCGCAGCACCGAGCCTTTAACTCCCCCGGACCCGTCCAAAGGAGAATAATAGGTATAGGGGTCGTTGATGTCATCTAAATCAAGTGATTTCTTATAGCCGCCGAAGTGCGCCGCGCGTTTCAAAACCGCCGAACCGGGGCTGTTCCCTTCACCGTAGCTGTCAACCACGTACAACGATGCCGTTTGTGAGCCACCCAGAGCGGCATCTGAGCGCAGGTCGGTGGAGCGCATTTGATAGGCGACATTGTCGAGCCAGCCGCCCTTGCTCTTCATTCCTTCGACGGCGGCCTTCGCGGCAGACCAAGCATCGGTCTCGACATTCATCTTGGCGCCGGTCGTCCAGTTAACTGAGACATCGGTGTCACCAACGGCACTGGCAGAATAGTTGGTACTGGGAAGATCGTCCGTAAAGATACTTGTGCCGTTATCGTTGCTGTAGTGCCCTGAACTGAGCAGCAGGACAGAACTTTTCGCACAAGGCACCATCTGGGTGGTATCGAGAAAATAGTAGGGATCTTTGCTTAGAAATGTGGTGTCGATATCGCCGATTTCATAGCTACCATCTTGGCGAATATAACCCTGCATATCAAAGAGCGCTTCGGCCAAAGGTGCGTCGTCAACCGGGACTTGGTTTCGAATATCGCCAGAGATACTGGACCATTGTGCCGGTGTCGACTCAAACTCCTGAATATGCTTGCGCATAAAACCGCCGTCGCCGTCTGCCCTGTTTATCATCATAACAGCAAGGCGGAAACCGAGATCACCGGTCAGCTTGTTATCGCGAAAATACTGGATCAATCCGCCAACCGGGTGATCGTAACATTTGCCGTTTTTTTCATGTGTGTTTTTATATTCACCGTTGGTTTCGTTACAAACCGGTCCCGGCCCGGTATTTTGAATTTCAACTTTGACCTCATATTCGGTTGAATCTCGGTGTCGTTTAAACTTTGTCGTTGTCACCCCGGGGGTGACCTCTAACAACGTCTTGTCCGGTGCCGCCATCAGCAAGGTCGTGCCGTCCTGTATTAAGACAGACGTGTTTTCCGTCTGATTATCCAAATACTCTGCACGCTTCCCAGTTGAACTATTTTTAATAAGAACAGACGCACCTCTGCCGCCGCCGAAGTTGTCTTGCGTTGTTTGGACAGATTTATACTGAAACAGTAAAAGATTTTGCCCCTCAACAAAAACAGCCTGATAAGTAATCGGGTTGTTTTTAGCCGCGTCAGTATCAACCAATAAATTTTCAAATCGTACAACAAAAAGGCGATTTTCGGCAGTCCCCTTGGTAAATGAGTAAATCTTGCTCCCCTGGCTCAACACACCGGAGGCGTCGTCCCAGAATACCGCCATAAGTGCGTCAAGACCCGTCATGGCAGAATTATACGGTGTATCAGTTCCATCCGATGGGGTGTTCGAATTCTCTCTATAGGGACCTGCGTCTGTAAGTGGGGTAAATGTCATCAATCCATCGCTAGTCACGTATAAACGAGTGTTCTCAGTAAAAACTTTGCCGAGAAACTCAAAATCAAAGGGAATATTAATCGAACCATCCCCACTTGACCCATCGAAAGTTACGATGTCATTGATAATGTCAGTTCTGGTATCCCCACTTCCATACTCGACCCAGTCATCCATATCGGTTGAAATCACCAGCGGCTCGTTAAAGTCAACACACAAGCTATCGAGTGCATTTGCAACACAGTTGCTGGTATTCACCAGCTTATAAAAGGTGCGGCCGTCAATCGTTTTGGTTAAATTAGTCAAGCCACTTGGATTGGCCTGCTCGGGGGAGGTGTCGATGTTCCCGCCGATAGTCGCCGTTTTGACGACATCAAACTGGGTCATGGTCAGCCAGTTCAACCAATTACCATCCCAATCCCCGGTAGAGCTCTTAAAAAAAGTATCAGGATCGGGGCTGGTCGTTTTATAGTAATATTTGAAACCATCAGCAACGTCGGCACGCGGGTCAAAATAACCTTCATAGTCAGCGTTCGGGTTATAGCTATCGCTGAGCGTTGTAAACCTAGTTTGACAGTCCCCGAAACTGCATTCTCCGTAAGCTGGTCGCACCATGTGTTTCGAATAGTCGATCATAAAAAGAATGTTCGGACGGACGACTCGCGGAAGAAACGGTGGATATGCCGAGTAATCGGCAATCGTGACGGCACCGGCGAGTGAAAAAAAGCCTGTGACAATGCTAATAGCGACGTATAAAAAAACGATTTTTAGATTTCGGTTAAACATTCCATTCTCCCTAACGTGTTCCTTGACTGACAATCCGAAACAGCACCTGGTTACCGCCGCCGGCAGCACCGGCACCAACCCCTTCATATCCGGAAGCAAATTCTATGGCACCTCCCGCCACAGTATCAGACAGCAGGCGATCAATATCTACTTCAATTTTGACACCGTTAAGGTCGGCAATAACAATATCCGGGTCCACCGAACCACCGCAAAAATGGTCTGATGAGTTGTTCAGCGACCCGGTAATTTCCGACACCAAGTCAGGGTCAATTAAGTTCGGTGAGGTCGTCAGCGAATTGTAGGGCAACATCGATCCGTTAAACATTGTCCGCTCAATAATCGGTATCGCTATCTCCACCCCGGCCTCCGCGCCTTCAAATGCCGTCGTCGTCCGTTTGAAGTTGCCGGCGATCTGCATGTCTATCGTCGAGGTATCGATCACCATGATGCCGAGAAAGGTCATGATCAACATCAGCAACAGCACGGTAATCAGGATCACGCCGCTTTCGTTGCGCACACTGTGCAGTCTTTTTAATTCAGCCATAAATTTCAAGCTCCGCTGCGCGGGTTGCGCAGTTTGATGGTTTTGGTCAACACGCGCCGTACATAGCGGTCAGTTGTCCCCGCCGGACGGTCTTCGAGTGCCGGGCGAGTTGAGGAGTCATACTGGTCAGGTACTTTTGACCGCGCGACGATACTCACCCGCACGGCCACAATGCTGCTGTCGTCGGCGGGGTCGTTGGTGAATGCCGTCGGGGTGTACCCCGCTGCCGGGTAATCGATCTTGCCGTCGCGCGGGCTGATATCGACCCCGTAGGCAAACTGGATATCTTCGATGCCTTCGGCGACAACTTGCCGACCCGTCCCCCGAAGCTTGGTAAAGTCCTCATTGACCAGGCAGGGGAAAACGATATTGTCGTCATCGTAGCAATCGGTTCTGATCGAATAGGTGATCGCCTGGAGGATATAGACCGGGATGTTGTTGGCGTATGCGTTGTGGGTCTCGGGGGTCACGCCAACCCTGTTTGTGTCGTTGGTGAAACCGTCTGCCTCCAGATATTCAACTCCTCCGATGCTCAAGTGTCGGTTCCTGACAACCATCGCACTGTTGTAATAGAATTTTTTGGTGTAATTATCGTCCAGATCGGCGGTTTCATCAAATGGCCCGGTGACTTCATTGGTGAGGAAGCGGGTTTCCATATACCCGGCGATCTTGTCATCACCATTGAAGTCGGGGTTGATGTTGATTGTTTTGTCGACGGCATTATAGATGGTGCCGACCTTGTACCCAACGCCCAACAGGGTGATTTCGTCGGGGGCGGAAGAGCTGTTGGTTACGGCGACCGGCGTTGAAAAGCTGGTGCCATCAAACTCCAGGGGGCTCCCATCTTCCGGCAAACCAAACCCGGCATGACGAATATCCTGAGAAACCCGCTCCATTGCCACGCGCAGATTCTGCTGGATTTCGGAGACCTGCTCCTGTTTGCGGGCGGTGCGCGTGGTGGAAAAAAAGACGCTGTAGGCTCCGGAGGCCACCAGCATGCCGATGACCATCGCGACGAGCATTTCGGTCAGGGTAAAACCGCGCTGATTTTTTAATTGGTGCATCATGTCAGGTTCCCCAGGTTTCCATGATTGTGGCAAATTGCAGGGTTTTAGTTGCCCCTGCCCCCCAGGTGACTTGTACGGTGATCGTGGAGGTTTTTTCAATCGGACTTTCCGTGGACACCGAGACGGTGCCGGTCAATCCCGGTAGTCTGGTGTCCGCCATGCGTTGTTTCCACTGGGTGCAATCGCCTCTGGCCGGGTCGGAGCCGGTGCAGGTGTTGGCGGTGTTGATGCCGTGATATATCCCCGGATTATTGCCGCCGTTGATACGAATCCGTTCAACCATCTCTTCGACCAGTTGCACCACCACGGTATCGTCACGAGATTTGGCGTTGCTGCTCAACGCCGAAAGCTGCATGCTCGCAACCCCGAGCATACCGACCGAGAGGATGGTGATCGAGATCAGCACTTCAACGAGGGTGAAACCCTTTGCGTTTTTGCGTCCAGTGTGGAAGAGCTTTTTCGCAAGGGCCGAATACTTACGATACATAAAATGGCTCCCTGTCATGGGCACGGGGTTGACTTTTCAATTTTTATCGATCCGGTGCCGGGGTTCGGCACATGAACCTTCCAGGCGTTGCTGTTCATTGAAATACGAACACTCCCGCCACCGGAAGTGCCGTTGGGATAAAAAACGAAATCGGTTGGCTGGTCACCGGTGGTTGGCGCACAGGCGGTGAGCTGGCCATAGCTCGACACCCCGGAATATGTAATATCTTCGTTCCCCGGCGAGGTTTCCACCCACACGTCGTAGTTTCCGGTGTTGTCGTCACTGAACCGCAAACCGGTGACCTTCCCTTCCTTGATCGCTTGCGTGCGGACTTTGAGTGCATCGCTGTAAATCTGCCGGGCGGCACCTTTTAACTGGTAGGAACGCACGGTCGGCCCAAGGGCGACAAACGCAATCGCCGAGAGCGCGGCAAAGATGGCGATGACAACCAGAAGCTCGACCAGGGTGAATCCGGCTTCACGGAGTTTTTTACCGCCTGGTTGAGGCACTGGTTTTTGATCAGTAATCACGGACATTGATTGACTCCACTTATGCATGGACAAGGGAAGGTGCAACGGATATTCCTTTTTAAATAAAATTCAAGTTGCTGAAAAATATAGCTTTCCATAAGTATTACCAGAGCGCGACGCCGCTGCACATGCAAACTTTGCACTGTCCCCCCTGTTTCACAGGGGGGATTGAGGGGGGTCAGATTCCATATTCCTTGATCTTGTACTGCAAGTTGCGCAGACTGATTTCCAGCAATTCCGCAGCGTGGGTGCGGTTGCCACCGGTGGCGTGAAGCGCTTTGCCAATATACTCTTCCTCCAGGCGGGCGACGGCAACTTTTAATGAATATTCCGATACGCTCCCTGCCCCCCGCAGCTGCGCGTCCCACGGGAGATCGGCGGCGTCAATGCAATCGCCGGGGGAAAAGACGATCATCTTTTCGACAAAATTTTCCAGCTCGCGAATATTCCCCGGCCAGTCGTACTTGCGCAGTCTGGTGATGGCTTCTGCCGTCAGCCGGGGCGGGGGGCGATTTTCACGCGTGGCGATGTGGTGCAAAAAATGTTCGGCGAGTGGCCCGATGTCCTCGCGCCGCTCGCGCAGTGCGGGGAGGCGGACTTCGGTAACGGCCAGCCGATAATACAGATCTTCACGAAAGGTGCCGCGCGCGACTTCGTCATGCAGGTTTTTAACGGTCGCGGCGACGATGCGCACATCTACCCGGCGCGGTTTGGTTTCACCGATCCGCAGGACTTCCCCCTCTTGCAGTACGCGCAGCAGTTTGGGCTGAAGGGCCAGGGGCAGTTCGCCGATCTCGTCGAGAAACAGGGTGCCACCGCTGGCGGCGGTAAAGAGGCCGTCATGATGACGGTCGGCGCCGGTGAAGGAACCACGGGCGTGGCCAAAGAGTTCGCTCTCCATCAGCCCGGCGGGGATCGCACTGCAATTAACGGCGATAAACGGCCCGGCGGCGCGGGGACTGCCGCTGTGCAGTGCCCGCGCGATCAGTTCCTTGCCGGTGCCGGTTTCGCCGCTGATCAGCACCGGGACATGGCTGGCGGCCAGTTTTTCAACCATCGCCGTGACCTGCTGCATGACCGGGCTGCGAAACACCAGAAGTGGCCGGGTCGCACTCCCCTGACAGTGGCTCAGCGCGGTCGCCAGCTTGCGGTTTTCGTCCTGCAGGCGCAGCCTTTCTTCGGCTTTTTTCAGTGTTAACAAGACTTCGTCCGGCTTGAACGGCTTGGAGATATAGTCGTAAGCGCCGTTTTTCATGCACTCAAGGGCGGTCTCGATTGAGCCGTAGGCACTCATCATAATTACGGTGGGGGTGAGGGAGCGTTCGCGTAATTCGCGCAGCAAGCTCAGACCATCAAGTCCCGGCATGCGGATGTCACACAAAACCAGATCAAACGTCTCTGTTGCGAGCAGGGTGAGTGCCGCAGGGCCGTTAGCCACTTCAGTGACCCGGTAGTGTTCACGCTCCAGCGTCAGGCGCAACATGTGGCGCATCGACGCCTCATCGTCAATCAGCAGAATGTTCAGTTGTTCACCTCGCACCGGTTACTCCACAAGCGGTAGTGTTAGCGTTAACAGCGTCCCTTTTCCGGGCGCGCTGTCAACGTCGATCCGGCCTTTGGCGTCGTCGATAATTCGCGCGCAGACCGCCAGCCCCAGCCCGCGTCCCTGGTCGGGATCTTTGGTGGTGTAGAAGGGGTCAAAGATATGTGCCAGGACCTCGGGGGGCATGCCGCAGCCGTCATCGCGCACCGAAATTTTTACTGCGTCGTGATCAATTGCGGTGGTCAAGACAATCTGTCCTCCGTCAGCCGTTGCATCTCTGGCATTGAGCAACAGATTGACCAAAACCTGTTGCAGGCGGTGCCGATCGATCCGAACCGTTGCCGGGGTGGTGGCCGGAGTGCAAGCGAATTGGCGGGAGTCAAAGATCCCCTGATGGCGGAGGAACTCGACCGCCGCAGTCGTCACCTCATTGATGTCGACATCGTCCAGGGTTTCGTCGGCGGGGCGGGCGTAGTCGAGCAAGTCACGCACCAGTCGATCGATCCGCGTTATTTCGATCATCGCTCGTTCCGCCAGTTCCTGCGCCAGGGTTGCGTCGGGTTCGCTGCGGATTAATGCCAGATAACCGCTGACCGCGCCGAGGGGATTGCCGAGTTCATGCGCCATGCCCGCAGCCAGATGACCGACGGTTGCCAGCTTTTCGGAGCGCGCCAGCCGCTGTTGTGCATTGCGCAGTTCACTGTTGGCGGCTTCCAGGGAAGCGATATGCTCCTCGCTTTCGGCGCGGCTTTCCTTGAGTGCGGTGACCATGGTTGCAAACGCTGCTGACAATTCCGCAATTTCACGCGGGCCGGTGACCTGCGGTGTCTGTTCCAGGTCGCCGGCGGCAATGCGTTCGGTAGCGATGCGCAAACGTCCGATCGGGCGAACCACGTTACGGTTAAGCAGATAAAAACCGCAGCCGCTGAGGAGGATGCCGAAAATCAGGACATAACCGATAAACCAGCGTTGCGCCGCTCGAATCCGCATGGCCATCTCGGCCAGAGAAAAACGCAGTTGAACCGCGCCGACAAATTGCCCGCCGCGCACCAGGGGCACAGAGATCAAAAAATGACCTTCGCTGTTGCTGCCGAACCAGGCGGGGCTGTCATAGCTCAGGCGGGTTGAATTTTCAAGCGTCTGGCGAACGGTCTGTAACGCGTTCATATCGAGAATAAAATCGGGGCGAGAAGACTCTTGTTCGATCGGTGCCAGGGTGTCGTCTACCAGGCTCCAGGCATCGACCGGGACGGAGGTCGGCAGCGGCTGAGGTTCGCCCTGATCGCGTTTTTCGGGGGGGAGGGATAATGATGCGGCAAAGATTTCCGCCGTTGCGGAAAAGGCCGCAATCTGCTGCGCTACCAGTTCCCGTTCGGTTAATTTGAGCAGCAGAAATCCGGAAAAAAGCAGGGCCGCACCGAGCAGGATGATAACATTTACAATGATTTCGGTCCGTAACCCGACCGGTTTTGCCATACGGACTCCGCAAATACAAATATTAAACAGAGAAAAAACATCAAGACCAGCAGACAAACCAAAATAGCATAACATGTGCCGCAGGCAAAGCAGAGAGCGCAACGATTTTTTTCAGCAGTGATTAAAGTGCTGATAATTGTGCGCAACCCCTTGACACTGCCCTGTTAAATCATTAGATTACCCGACGACAAATCTATTTGGAGGTAACGTATTATGCCTATGTACGAATATCAATGTGAAGCATGCGGGCTGGTTTTTGAGGCTCGCCAGAAATTTTCAGATGCGCCGCTGACTGAATGTCGCGCGTGCCAGGGGCAGGTTAAAAAGCTCATCTCCCAGAACGGATTTGCTCTTAAAGGGGGCGGCTGGTTCGATCAGGGCTATGGTGCGCAGGGTGCCGCGCCCTGTGCTGCGGCAGAGGCGGGTGGCGGTTGCGCCGGTTGCCCGAAAGCGGTCAACGAATAAAACCAGAATCAGAGCGAATCCCCGGCATTGTCCGGGGATTTTTTTGTCTCTCCCCTCTCACGACCCGCAACTTCGGCGGTCGCCTCCTGACACACAAAAATTGCCGGGGAACATCCTGCTGCTTTACTTTCTTAAATCGGTTTCGTATAGTTTGGATTCTTGTTTTTGGGAGGAGATAACGTGGATAAAATTATCGATGGCAAGGCGATCGCCGCGACGATGCGCGAGACGATCAAGGCAGATGTAGAGAAATTGACAGCTCAAGGGGTGACCCCCGGTCTGGCGGTGGTGCTGGTCGGCGAGGATCCGGCGAGTCGGGTCTATGTGTCGATGAAGGAAAAGGCGTGCGAGCAGGCCGGAATTTTTTCCGACGAGCACAAGCTGCCCGCCGCAACGACCGAAGCTCAACTGTTGGCGTTGATCGATGAAATCAACAACGATGCGCGCATCGACGGCATTCTGGTACAGCTGCCGCTGCCGCCGCATATCGACGAAAGTAAAATTCTCGAAGCGATTGCCCCGGCCAAGGATGCTGACGGCTTTCACCCGTATAATGTCGGGCGACTGGTGACCGGCAACCCCCTCTTTCAGCCGTGTACCCCTTATGGGGTGATGAAGATGCTCGAACATACCGGCGTTGACCTGAAGGGGAAAGAGGTGGTGGTGGTCGGACGGTCGAATATCGTTGGCAAACCGGTGGCGCTGATGTGTCTGGCCCAGCACGCGACGGTAACGATCTGTCATTCGCGCACCCGCGATCTTGCTGCCCAGGTCGGGCGTGCCGACGTAGTGATTGCCGCTGTCGGACAACCGGAGATGATCAAGGGTGCCTGGATCAAGGAAGGTGCGGTGGTTATCGATGTCGGGGTCAATCGTGTGGGGGATAAAAAACTGGTCGGTGATGTCGAATTTGCCGCGGCCAAAGAACGCGCCAGTGCCATTACTCCAGTGCCGGGCGGGGTCGGTCCGATGACGATCACCATGCTGCTCTACAATACGGTTGAAAGCGCCAAGCGCCGCGCCCGCAGATAAATCTTTTTTTGGGACCAGACCTGCATGATCATCAGTGAACAAAAAAGCCAGACTGAACTGCTTGTCCAACTGACGGAGAAAGAACATATTTTTCTGATCGGTTGCGCGGCCTGTGCGACGGCTTGCAAGGTTGGCGGCGAGGAAGAAGTCTTCCAGATGCAGGAATGGCTGCAATCCCTCGGCAAAGAGGTGACCGGCAGCGTGGTGATCGATGAGGCGTGTCACATCATGCGCGCCGGGCGCGACCTGCGCCACCACAAAGTGGCGGTCGCCGCTGCCGATGCCCTGCTGGTGCTGGCGTGTGGCGCGGGGATCCAGTCGATCTCGGCGTGCAGTGAAAAGCGCGTGGTCGGCGGACTTAACAGCCTGTTTCTCGGCAATATCCGCCGGTTAGGTCAGTTTGAGGAAAAATGTTCTCTCTGTGGCGAGTGTATCCTCAATGAAACGGCCGGTATCTGTCCGGTGACGATCTGTGCCAAGGGGTTGCTGAACGGACCGTGCGGCGGGGTTGAAGACGGCAAGTGCGAGACCGACCGGGAGCTGGATTGCGCCTGGCATCTGATCTACGAACGGCTCAAGGTGCAGGGGCGGAGCGGAGTTTTTGCGCGCACCGTGGAACCGAAAAACTGGGGGAAAAAATTTAAACCGGGGCGCCATGAAAACAAGAAATAATGCGGATTTGCGCCCATGAGTACCTTTCGCCAGAAGATTGAACAGGGCACTTTCGTGATTACGGCGGAGGTGGCGCCCCCCAAGGGGGTCGATGTGACGGCAGCGCTGGCGACGGTGCGGTCGCTGGCCGGGATCGATGCAGTGAATGTCACCGACAATCAGGGGGCCAACATGCGCATGAGTCCGCTGGCCCTGGCGTCCTTGTTGTTGCGCGAAGGGGTCGAGCCGATTCTGCAGCTGACCTGCCGCGACCGCAATCGCATGGCGTTGCAATCTGATCTGCTCGGTGCGGCGGCCCTCGGTGTCACGAATCTGCTGCTGATCTCCGGCGACCATCCCGGCTTTGGTGATCATCCCCAGGCGCGGGCGGTGTTTGATCTTGATTCCGTCCAGTTGTTGCAGACGGTGGGGCGGCTGAACAGCGGAGAGGATCTTTCCGGGGCGAAGTTGACCGGTGTGCCACAGTTTTTTACCGGTGCGGCAATGACGCCGGAAGCGGAACCGTTTGAGCTGATTTTTCAGAAATACCGTAAAAAAGTCGAGGCCGGGGCACAATTTTTTCAAACCCAGGCGGTTTACGATCTGACCAGAATGGAGCACTTCATGGCTGCCGCGCGGCCGCTGGGGCGACCGGTACTCCTCGGCGTGCTGTTGTTGCGGAGTGCGGGGATGGCACGTTTTCTCAATGCCCATATCCCCGGCGTCCGGGTCGGCGCGGCGCTGATCGAGCGCCTTGCCGCCGCTCAAAATCCTCTCGATGAAGGGGTTGCCATCGCGCGTGAGCAGGTCGCCTATGCCCGCGACCACTGCCAGGGCGTGCATCTGATGACCCTCGGGCATGAAGACCGGATCCCTGCTATCCTGCGCTGAAGGAGCTGAATATGTTGAAGGTAACACCGTTGAACCGGGTGCATCGTGCGTTGGGTGCACGGATGGTCGATTTTGGTGGCTGGGATATGCCGGTGCAGTATGCCGGGGTGATCGAAGAGCATCTCGCCACCCGCGCGGCAGCAGGACTGTTCGACGTGTCCCACATGGGGGAGGTCGAAGTCAGTGGTGCCAACGCCCTCGACTATATTCAGTATCTGACCATCAATGATGCCGCCAGGCTGGTCGACGGGCAGGTGCAGTACAATGCCATCTGTTATCCTGACGGGGGGGTGGTCGATGATGTGACGGTCTATCGTTTCAGTGCGACGCACTACCTGTTTTGTGTCAATGCGTCGAACACCGATAAAGATTTTGCCTGGATGGAAAAAGTTCTTGCGGAGCGCGATTTTGGCAATGTGGTGCTGCGCAATCGTAGTGATGAATTTGCCCAGCTGGCGTTGCAGGGGCCGCTGGCAGAAGAGATTCTGGCACGACTCACCACGGTCGATCTGGGAGCGATCCGTTACTACCATTTCAAGGCCGGGGAGGTGGCGGGCAGCGAGACGATTATTTCCCGCACCGGTTATACGGGCGAGGATGGTTTTGAGCTTTACTGTGCCGCTGCCGACGCGGAAAAGGTGTGGCATGCCCTGATGACGGCCGGCGCGGACGACAGTCTGATGCCGATCGGTCTCGGCGCGCGTGACACGCTGCGTCTGGAAATGAAATACGCCCTTTACGGCCACGAACTTTCGGAGCGGATCACGCCGCTGGAAGCGGGGCTTGGCTGGATCACCAAGCTCGACAAGGGGGATTTCATCGGTGGCGCCGCACTGCGAAAGCAAAAGGAGGCCGGCGTACCGCGCACACTGGTGGCACTGCGCATCACCGAATCCGGTATTCCGCGCGCCGATTATCCGCTCTTTTGCGGTGAGCGCGAGGTCGGGGTGGTGACCAGCGGCACCATGTCGCCGTCGTTGCGCTGCGGGATCGGCCTGGGGCTGGTGGCGAGTGACTGCGCCGCGATCGGGACGCAATTAACGGTCGGCATTCGTAAAAAACGGGTCGCGGCGCAGATCGTTAAGCCGCCTTTTATCGACAAATAAGCGTTGTTGAAACGCGCCATATAGAACTGTTCAGCTTTTTATGTAGGAGCGGCTTTAGCCGCGAACAATCGCGCCTGAAGGCGACTCCTACAGCGTCATTCCGGCAAGATTTTAGCCGGAATCCAGATTTTTCAGGGTTAAAGTCTGGATCCCCGACAGGAGCGCTCGGGGATGACGGCCTTTGGTCGAGCAGGTGAATAATTACCAATTTAAATTTTTCAAGGAGAGCAGACGCATGGAATTTCCGGACGAGTTGCAGTACACCGAAGATCATGAATGGGTGTTGGTTGAGGACGACAGTGTGACTGTCGGTATTACTGATTTTGCCCAGGATGCGCTGGGGGATGTGGTTTTTGTCGAACTCCCCGATGTCGGCGAGATGGTGGAGCTGGGCAAGCCGTTCGGCGTGGTCGAATCGGTCAAGGCGGTCTCCGATATCTATGCCCCGGTCAGTGGCGAGGTGATCGAAATCAATGCGGCGTTGACAGATGAGCCGGAAGTGGTCAATTCTTCCCCCTACGAGGATGCCTGGATGATCAAGATCAAACCGAGCAATCCGGAGGAATTTAACGATCTGCTGTCGGTCGATGAATATCGCGCCCTGACCGAAGAGGACTGATGGCGTCACCACGCACTCTTTTTGCTGACACACTATTGATGCACTTGCAAAAACTCACCATTACAACCGGGAGGCGCGGATGCGCTATCTGCCACAAACTGAAACTGATATCCGGGAGATGCTGGAGACCATTGCCGTCGATGATATCGAGGCCCTCTTCAGTGCGATCCCCGCCGAAGTCCGCTTGCAGCGACCGTTACGGTTGCCGGAGGCCATGGCTGAAAGTGAACTGCTGAGTGAACTGAAGCGTCTGGCGGCGGCCAACGCCGACCCTGACCGCTATCTGTCGTTTCTTGGCGGCGGAGCCTACAATCACTTTATCCCGGCGGTGGTTGACCAGCTGATTTCACGCAGTGAATTCTACACCGCCTATACCCCCTATCAGCCGGAAATCAGCCAGGGCACGTTGCAGGCGATCTTTGAATATCAGACGCTGATCTGTCAGCTGACCGGCATGGATGTCGCCAATGCGTCGCTGTACGATGGAGCCTCGGCGTGCGCCGAGGCGGTGTTGATGGCAGTGCGGGCGGCGCGTCAGCGGCGCAAGGTGTTGCTGTCTGGCGCGTTGCATCCAGAGTATCGGGAGACGGTGCGGACTTACTGCCAGTATCTGGAGATTGAACTGGTGGAAGTGCCGTTTGGCGCAGACGGCATAACCGATCGGGAGCGGCTGACCGAACTGCTGGACGCGGAGACTGCGGCGGTGGTGGTCGGCTATCCGAATTTCTTCGGAGTCGTCGAACCGCTGGCCGATTTTGCAGCGGTCGCCCAGGCCGCGGGGGCGCGACTGGTGGCGGCGGTTGCTGAACCGCTGGCGCTCGGTCTGTTCAAGTCACCGGGTGAACTCGGTGCCGATATCGTTGCCGGAGAAGGGCAGAGCTTCGGTATTCCGGTGTCGTTCGGCGGGCCGTACCTGGGGTTTTTTGCCGCTCGCGACAAGGATGTGCGCAGTATGCCCGGTCGGCTGATCGGGGAAACGGTCGATCGTGACGGGAAGCGCGGCTTTGTGCTCACCCTGGCAACCCGTGAACAACACATTCGCCGCGAAAAAGCGACCTCGAATATCTGTTCCAATGAGGGGCTGTGTGCGTTGACCGCGACGGTTTATCTGGCGCTGCTCGGCAAGCAGGGGTTGCGTGAAGTGGCACAGCAGAACTATGCCAAATCAGCCTACGCCAAAGAACAGATCGCGGCGTTGCCAAATTGCTCCCTGCCGTTTGCGGCACCGACATTCAACGAATTTGTGGTTGAGACCGACGCACCGGCCGCGGTGGTACTGCAACGCCTGGCCGGTGAGCGGATCCTTGCCGGGATCGATCTGCATCGTTACTATCCACAGCTGGCAAACCGCTTGCTGGTCTGTGTGACAGAACAAAACTCGCGGGCGCAGATCGATACGCTGGTTGCGGCGCTGGCAGGAGGTGCGGCATGAAGGGGATCGGAACCAGCGGGTTGATACTGAACGAAAAACTGCTTTTCGAACACTCCGCCGCGGGGCGCAAAGGATATAGCCTGGCGCAACTCGATGTGCCGGAGTCAACGCCGCCGCAGGAGCTTGTCCGCGATGAGATTCCCGGTTTCCCGGAGCTGTCGGAAGTCGATGTGGTGCGCCATTTCACCCGACTATCAACCTGGAACTACGGCGTCGATTCCGGTTTTTATCCGCTCGGCAGCTGCACCATGAAATACAACCCCAAGGTCAACGAAACGGCCGCGCGTCTGCCGGGGCTGGCGCAGCTTCATCCTGCCACGCCGCAGTCGCTGGCGCAGGGAGCGCTGGAGTTGATGCATGGCTTGCAGGGTGCGCTGGCAGAAATTTCCGGGTTTGCGGCGCTGACGTTGCAACCCGCCGCTGGATCGCACGGCGAACTGACCGGCATGCTGATGATTCGCGCCTGGCACGAGGCGCAGGGACGCCCGCGCACCAAGGTCTTGATCCCCGACACTGCTCACGGCACCAACCCGGCCTCGGCAGCGATGTGCGGTTACGAGGTGGTGCCGATCGCCGGAACCGGAGGGGTGCTCAGCGCCGCGCGGGTTGCGGCGCTGATGGATGAGGATGTTGCCGCGCTGATGGTGACCAATCCGAATACCCTCGGTCTGTTCGAAGCGGAAATTCGCGAAATATGCGCCGTCGTTCACGCCCGGGGCGGGCTGGTTTACTGTGACGGGGCCAATCTGAATGCCTTGATGGGGATTGCGCGTCCCGCCGATATGGGGATCGACGTGATGCACTTCAATCTGCACAAGACGTTTGCCACGCCTCACGGTGGTGGCGGCCCCGGTTCCGGCCCGGTCGGGGTGACCGCCGCGCTGGAGCCGTTTTTGCCAAAGCCGGTGGTGGTCAGGGATGCCGACAATTATCGGCTCGACGACGATCGTCCGCAGAGCATCGGGCGCATGCGTTCCTGTTACGGCAACTTCGGTATTATGCTCCGTGCCTACGCCTATATCCGGGAAATGGGCGGGGCGGGGCTCAAGCGGGCCAGCGAACTGGCGGTTCTCAACGCCAATTATATCCGTGCCCGGCTGGAGGGAACGTTTGATCTGCCCTATCAGGGGCGCTCATTGCATGAGGTGGTTTTCTCTGACAAGAATCTTGCCAATGATTGTCATACCCTCGACCTCGCCAAGCGATTGATCGATTACGGCTATCATCCGCCGACCATTTATTTTCCACTGGTGGTGCACGGGGCGATCATGATCGAGCCGACTGAAACCGAAAGTAAGGAAGTGATCGACGCGTTTTGCGATGCGATGCTGGCTATTGCTGCCGAAGCGCAGGATAACCCCGCCTTGCTCCATGCCGCACCAGTGCGCACCAAGGTGCAGCGTCTTGACGAGACCGGGGCGGCGCGTAAGCCGAAGCTGAAATGGACCGGGTGATCCCGTTTTACAGCAATAAATAAGCAGAAATGGGTCGCTATTGAGCGACCCATTGCTGTTTATGCGGTTCAGTTGACAGAGCGGCGTTGTCCGGAAATCTGATAAATAAAGGAGGCGGAGAATTCCAGAAATTCCTGCTGATAATGGGAGGGAAACTCGCCGTAAGGGGCACCGCGCCGCACTGCACCGATAGCGGTTTCATCGAGGATGGCATAACCGGAAGAACGGAGGAGTTTTACCTCGGCGACGCTGCCGTCGCGGTTGATGCGGATGCCCAGCAATGCCACTCCTTCCTGCCCGCGTTCTCCCGCTGCAACCGGGTAGTTCCAAACCATGCGGATGTTATCGCGAAAGCGGTAAAAAAATGAGCTGAGCAGGTCGTTTTGCAGGTCGAAATGCAGATATTCCCCTTCGCGCATGTCGTCGCGCCGGGCGCGGCGCGCTTCCTTGCCAAGGGTGGCGACAGCGGTTGCATCAGCAAGTTGCAGATACGATTTCGGGTCGAGGGCCGCAACCCCCGCCGGTTTCGGCGGGCTGGTCGGTGCGCTGTCAGGTTGTGCTTCGCCCGTTTTCCGGTCGGCCTCAGGGGTGGGCGGCAACGGCAGACCGGATTGCGGTGCGCCGGTGTGGCCGACCTCCGCTTCCTGGGTTTGGGGTGCAGCGGAAAAGGGGGTGGTATCTTCAAAGGAGTCGCCCTGGGGGGCGGTTTCGACGGCGACCACCTGATTGATCGGGCCGAGACGTTTGGCCGGTCGGTCGCGGGGGATGTCGAGTTGCTTGTCCGGTTCGACATCAAGCTCGATTTTGCGCGGCTCCACGGAACGAATTTCAACGAAGACCGGTTTTTCCTGCACCGTTGGTGGCGACATCCTGACCCCCGGCAAGAATTGCAATGCCAGCAGGTGGAGCAGCAGTGAGAGGATAAGGAACCCCCACAGAAAAAGAGTGTGATGTTGTTTCAGGTTCATCGTGGGCAGATTAATCTCCGATAAAATTTCGCCCATTATACACAAACTTTTTTATCCAGGTCAAAGAATGCGCCGCACGTCGCCCGCGCGCCGATAAACGGTTGACCGGCGCGCCCTCTTCAGGTATAAAAGGAAAGTTTTGAGATAAATAAAACCTTGTTTTGAAGGAGAAGAGCCATGCATCTAGTTGACCAGATTAAAGCAAAAGCAAGAGCAAATCGTCAGACGGTCGTGTTGCCGGAGGGCTACGACGAGCGCATGGTCGAGGCGGCGGGGAAGATTGTCGCCGACGGGCTGGCCAATGTTGTCCTGCTCGGCAACGTTGCCGCGTTGCAGGCCAAAGCGGCAGAGCTCGGCGCGTCGCTCAAAGGGGTCGAATTGATCGACCCGAAGAGTGCCGCCACCCTGGATGCTTATGTGGCGGACCTGTGCGAAATCCGCAAAAAAAAGAAACTGACCACAGATGACGCAAAAAAACTTCTGACCGGAGAAGACAATCTTTATTTCGGGGCCATGATGGTTCAGAAAGGGGCTGCGGGGGGGATGGTTGCCGGGGCGTTCAATACCACCGGTGATGTGCTGCGGGCGGCCTTTCAGGTGATCGGTACGGCTGCCGGGATGAAAACCGTGTCTTCGGTTTTTCTGATGGTCACCAAAACACCGGAATTCGGTGCAAACGGTACCTTGTGCTTCGCCGATTGTGCGGTAAACCCGAACCCCGACGCCCAGGCCCTGGCCGAGATCGCGGTAGCGACGGCGAGCAGTTGCAAGAGCTTCCTCGGGGTTGAAGCGAAGGTCGCCATGCTTTCCTTCTCGACCAAGGGGAGCGCCAAGCATGAGGATGCCGACAAGGTTCTTGAGGCGCTGCGTATTGCCAAAGAGCTTGCACCTGATTTGCAAATTGACGGCGAACTACAGGCCGACGCGGCATTGTTGCCGAAGGTTGGCGCCAAGAAGGCTCCCGGTTCGTCAGTGGCGGGGCAGGCGAACACGCTGGTCTTCCCCGATCTCGATTCGGGAAATATCGGCTACAAACTGGTCGAGCGCCTCGCCGGGGCGGAGGCCGTCGGCCCGATTATTCAGGGGTTGGCCAAGCCGGTGAATGACCTGTCGCGCGGTTGTTCGGTAGATGATATTATCTCGGTCGCGGCGATCACTGCGGTACAGGCGCAGGGCTGATTCCCCGAAGCGACACAGAGAAAGCGTAACCAAAAGAAAGCCCCCGACAGAATCTCTTCTGCCGGGGGCTTTTTCATGTCGCGTCGGAACGGATGCTCAGAGCTGGAAATCGCTACTCGCGAAGGTGTAGGGATATTTCATGTGATCGGTATAGGTCCCTTCGAGGATGGCGACAACATCCTCGGTGAAGACCAGCTCTTCATTGGTCGGAATAACGAAGACCTTGATGGGGGACTCTGGTGTGGTGATGACACTCTCGCGCTTGCGGGTCATGGTGTTGCGATTGACTTCCTTGTCGAGAATAATGCCCAGATGCTCAAGTCCCTCGAGGGCAATTTCACGAATTTTCCACCCCATTTCACCAACACCGGCGGTAAAAACGACAGCGTCGAGTTTGCCGGTCGCGGCCAGATACGAGCCGATATATTTTTTGAGGCGGTAGCCCTCAATGTCGAGGGCCAGCTGGCAACGCGGACAGCCGCCATTTTCGGCCCCTTCAATCACATCACGGCGGTCGGTATACTGGCCGGTGATGCCGAGGATGCCTGATTTCTTGTTGAGGATCGAATCGATCTCTTTGGCGGAAAGATTTTCCTGCTGCTGGATAAACATCGGAATGGCCGGGTCAATGTCGCCGCAGCGCGTGCCCATGACCGCCCCTTCCAGAGGCGTAAGCCCCATCGAAGTGTCGACCGATATGCCGCCTTTGATGGCGGAGTGGGAAACACCGTTGCCGATGTGCATGGTAATGAGGTTGCAGTCTTTCGACGCCTTGCCGAGCAACACCGCCGCACGTTTGGAGACATAGAGATGACTGGTGCCGTGAAAGCCGTAACGGCGGACACCATACTTTTCATACCATTCGTGCGGCAGCGGGTAGGTGTAGGCATATTCCGGCATGGTTTGATGGAACGCGGTGTCGAAAATCGCAATATGCGGGACATCGGGCAGAACCGCCTGGGCCGCTTCAATCCCGGAGATGTTCGGCGGATTGTGCAACGGGGCCAGGTGCTGGACATCTTTGATCGCATCAAGAACTTCTTCCGAGATGCGTACCGAGCAGGTGAACTTTTCGCCACCATGAACAACCCGGTGTCCAACGGCGGAAATCTGGTTCATATCGCTGACAACGCCGTATTTACTGTCACTGAGAGTTTTGATGATCAAATGAATCGCGACCTTGTGATCCGGGCATTCATACTCTTCGCGGTAGGTTTCGCGACCGGGAACTTCGTGAATGATAAACGAATCACCAATCGTTACGCGCTCAACCATCCCCTTGGCAATAATTTCTCTTTTTTTCCAGTCAAATAACTGGTATTTGACGGAAGAACTTCCGCAGTTCAGTGCCAGAATATCCATGGAATAAAAACCTCCTTCGTAATCGTTGATGTCGGGTATTTTATGTGCAATGGTAAGTATAATGGTGTTTGATAGTTGTTTATACCGGCGCTTTTGGCAAAGGTGGAAATGGAGATATTCTGTCGCCAGAATCGCGCGTTGATAAGTCCTAGAGACTAACGAAAGTGGCTGCGGATTGCAAGAACTTTCGTTTTATTGTTGCCTGGCAAGGAATCCTGCTGGACACGATAATGTAACTGGTGTATATAATTGCGAAACGGGGTATCCCCGAACATTCTTTGATAAGGAGGTGATTCCATTGGCTCACGTAATTACTGATGAATGTATCAATTGCGCCGCTTGTGTCGATTCCTGTCCGGTCGACGCGATCAGCGAAGGTGCCGACAAACACGTGATCGATGCTGACACTTGCACTGATTGTGGTGCTTGCAAAGATACCTGCCCGGTTAGCGCCATCGAGGGTTGATATCCTGAGCAGGTCGACGTAAGTTGTCTCTGTGGATTTCAGAAATGTTTCAAGCAACAAAAAAAGCCGCGCAATAGCGCGGCTTTTTTTGTTGCTTGAAACAGTTTACGAGCTATTTCTCGGCTTTGAGCGGTTCGACTGAAAATTCAGTCAGATTTTCGGGAAGATTTTTGAAAACAATCGTAAACGCGAGGGTTTTCCCGGAGGTGACCTCCGAATTAATCATCGTATCACCGAACGGGTTCTCCATTTTCGCTTTAATTTTATCCCAGGAGAGGGTCTGCAGATCTTTCGGGGCAATCGGATTGCCGCAATAAACCTTGGTGTAACGCAAAATTTCTCCGGCGCCATAAATGACCCCTTTGACAGCGAGTGCTGAGCGCGTGTCGGGATATGCGTTGGTTGCTTTGCCCTCGACGACAAACAGCTGTCCTTCACCGGCATTGTCAACAAAATAACCGTTTAATTCGCTCAGGCGAATTTTAATTTTATCTTCTTCCGCAGGCGATTTGCCGAGCATCACCTCAACGCGCTGCTGAATTTTGGCGATATCAAGCGTACCGTCCTTCCAGTAAAAGTAGCCGCACGCACCGGCAATGCCGAGTAATAACAGCAAGAGCAGAAGTTTGAAGAAGGTGCCGACGGCACCCTGGCGTTGCGGGGCGCGCTCCGGCGCTGATTCGCGCTCTACGCGGGGTGAGCTGAAGTTGTCTTCAACGCGGGTGTCTTCGGAAAGCCCGGAGCTGACGGGACTCTCCTCAGCCGCTTCATCGGGGGCCGTCTCAAGCGAAGCGGAACCACTTATTTCGATACCGGCGAACGAGTCATCGTCACCGAACGAAAATTCTTCGCCGCCAGCGGCGTCTTTTTCAGACGGGGAGGGGGGTTCTTCTTCATCAAACCCGAAGTCAAAGCCGCCCGCCTCATCCCCGAAAGAGAAATCATCCCCGTCCGTTTCATCGGCACTCTTTCCGGGGAGGGGTGGCGTATCGTCGCTGTCCAATCCGAAGACGAAGGTATCATCTCTCGCGTCGCTCGTGGTGAGTCCCGCGTCTTCATTGTCTGCCGGTTCTTCCTCGGTAAAGGCAAAGTCGTCGGCAGACTCCCCGGGGGCGTCGAAGGTAAAATCCCCTGCGGAATCGTCCTCTGCAAAGGGATCTTTGGCAGCGCTGCTGTCGTCAAAATCAAAATCAAAATCACCGGTTGGCCCGGTCATTGCGTCTGCCGATGTATCTGTGTCGACGGCAAAATCATCGGGCGGCGCATGATCTCCTGTGTCGGCATCGAACGCCAGGGAAGAATCATCATCGCCATCGTCACTACTTTGAACCGGAACAGGTTCAGGGGGGGCGGGAGATGGCGTTGGTGCGGGCGCTGGCGCTGGCGCATTGACGGTAAAAACGTGTTTGCATTTGGAGCAGCGGACTTTTGTCCCTTCCGGCTTGATCTTTTCGTCGGCGAGTTTAAAACGTGCCTGACATTCCGGGCATTCAATGATCATGGAAGGCTCTCCCTGATTCGATCTGAAGTTTTGCTGATTTCAACTCTGCGGCAATAAACAGATAGTGCCCAGATTGCGATAACGTTCGTCCATGTCAAGACCGTAGCCGACAACAAAGCCGTTGTCGATTGAAAAACCGACATAGTCGGCGGCTATCGGAACTTCGCGACGCGCATGTTTGTCGAGCAGGGTGCAGACTTTTAATGAGCGTGGTCGGCGTTGCTGCAAAAGATGACAAAGTGTTTCCAATGTGCGACCGCTGTCGATGATGTCCTCAATAATGACGACATCGCGGTCGGTAATTGACATGTCGAGATCTTTCCGGAATTCAACGATGCCGGATGAAGCGGTGTCCGAGCCGTAGCTGGCGAGGCTGACAAAATCGACGACTGTCGGCACCGCTATCGCTCGGATCAGGTCGGCGATAAAGATGAAAGATCCTTTCAGTACGCCGATGAGCAGAACGTTCCCTGCGGGGTAGTCAGCGCTGATTTCCGCGCCGAGGCGCTGGACCGTTGTGGCAATATCCTCGGCGGAGTAGAGCTCTTTCATGATCGCTTTATTGTCCTGTATTGTTAATGGTGAGCAACATTGTATAGCAGGGGAATGGCCTTTTGTCAATTTTTTCACGATGTTGCAGCAAATTCGTGCGCAAGTGTGCTACAATCCCGCTGTGGTTTGTGTGATGCTCAAAATAAAATTTCCGAGGAGCTCATTATGTTGTGTCGTTTTCTGTTACTCATCAATTTTATTCTTTGTTGTGCGTTGGCCGCGCATGCCGGAGCACCCCGGCTGGAGGTGTCTTCCCCGGAATTTGATTTTGGCCAGGTCTATGCCGGGGAACAGGTGGAACACCTTTTTCAACTCAACAATCAGGGCGATGCTGCATTGGTCATCGATCGGGTACGCAGTTCGTGTGGTTGTACGGCGGCACTGCTCAGTGCATCGACGCTTGCCCCTGGTGAGTCTGCCGAACTCAAGGTCCACTTCGATTCCACCCGTTTTTCTCATGAAGTGGTCAAAACAGTCTATCTGTACAGCAACGATCCCCAACGACCGGTTGTGCAGTTGAGTTTGCGTGGTCTCGTGCAGCCCGAGATTACGGTTGTCCCCCGCGAACTTGATCTCGATGATCTGCGTCCGGATGTCGTCCGTGAGGAAGTTGTGACCATTGAAAATCATGGCGCGCGTACTCTTCGTTATTCGTCAGTCACGGCGACCGCCGCGGAAGTTTCCGCAACCCTCGACAAAGATGAACTGGGCGCTGGTGAACAAACCACTTTGCGGGTGCGACTGACTCCGGGGGGGGGGCGTGATCGGTTGAACGCCTATATAATCCTCACCTGCGCCCAGAGCAATTGCGATCTGCGCGTACCGGTTTTCGGCCGCGTGCTGGCGGCGCATCAGTAGCGCTGCGTTGGTGGCGCGATTTGTTTACTGACCATTCCCTGAAGCTTTTACGCAAGAGGCAAAAAAATTCTTGCGGAGGTCAGCTTGTTAAATCCGCCTTGTTCGGTTATAGTCTGTAGCCGACATCAATGATGTCCTGGCAAAAACTGCACTTGGAGGTCACATGGAAGAACCGTTGCCGACGCAACAGCGTCGCCGTTTTTTGCAGATGATATTGGGCGCGCTCGGTGTTGCGCTCGCAGCCCTTTTTGGCTGGCCGATTTTTCGTTTTTTGCTCCCCCCTGGCGGGGACGACGGGGGCGGAGCGATCAGCCTCCCACGCGACATTGTTGCTGTCGGTAAAGCACACTTTTTCGATTTTCAGGGACGCCCGGCGGTGCTGATCGCACCGGCCGCCGGCGAGTATCTTGCGCTGTCCGCGGTGTGCACGCACCTTGGTTGTATTGTCAAGTGGGTCGCCGACCAGGATGAATTTCTTTGCCCGTGCCACGGCGGGCGCTTCGCGCCTGACGGTCGGGTGCTCGGCGGCCCGCCGCCGAAGGCGCTGGAAAGCTATGCGGTTACGGTAGACGGCGACCAGTTGCTGGTTAGTCAGAAAAGGGTGGTCTGATGAAAAAATTCCTTATCGACTGGCTGGATGAGCGTCTTGCTGTGCGCGCACTGCTGCATAACCAGCTGACCGGTTATCTGCTTCCTCGCACCCTGACCGTCTGGCATACCCTCGGGGCAGTTCTGCTGGCACTCTTCGGGCTACAGCTCCTGACCGGAATTTTGCTGCTGGTGTATTATATCCCCAGCCCCGAAACGGCTTTTTCCAGCGTTGAACGGATCATGAATGATGTTCCGTTCGGCTGGCTGATCCGCACCCTGCATGCGGTCGGTTCGAACATCATTGTTGTGGCGCTGCTGCTGCACATGGTGTCCGTTGCTTTTATGGGGAGTTACAAAAAACCGCGTGAACTGACCTGGTTATCGGGGTTCATCCTCTTTAACCTCGGGCTGGTGCTGTGCCTGACCGGCTATCTTCTCCCCTGGAGTCAGTTGTCGTTCTGGGCGACGACGGTTGCCACCGATGCCGCCGGTGCGGTGCCGATAGTCGGTGCCAAACTGGTTGAATTTTTGCGGGGCGGGCCGATGGTCAGCGGGGTAACTCTGGGGCGTTTCTTTGCCCTGCATGTGATTGTCCTGCCGCTGGCACTCTTTGGCCTGATCGGATTTCATCTTTACAGCATGCGCCGCACCGGCATCGCAACCCCCCCGTTCGGAGCGGACTATCAGCAACCGGATGCCGCTGACATTCCATTGCATGAAGAGCATCAAGGGGGAATCCCGTTCTTTCCCAACTTTGTGGTCAAGGATGGCGCAATGATCATGTTTTTTTTGGCGCTGCTCGTGATGGTGAGCTTCTTCATCCCGCAACTGTTTTTTCCACCGTCAACGCTGGAGCCTGCTGACCCCTTTACCACCCCGGAGAAGATCAAACCCGAGTGGTATTTCCTCTGGGCGTATCAGACGTTAAAGATCTTTCCCAGTAAATTGATCGGACTTGGTGTACAGGGGGCATTTATGACATTTCTGGCGCTGTTGCCATTCATTGATATTGGTGCTGAACGTCGTCCGGCGCGACGACCCGTCTTTTTAACCGTTTATTTTCTGATTTTGCTGATTTTTCTGGCGCTATCGATCTGGGGGCATTTCTCATGAAAGGGCGAAATTCTGGTTGCTGGTGTCTGGTCACGTTGACCCTGTTGCTGAGCTTCTGGCAAGGGCAGGCGTGGGCCGAGGAGGAAACGGTTTGCTTGCAATGTCACGTCGCGCAGCCTGATGCCTTGGGGGAAGCGGTGATCGACTGGCGGCAGAGTGTCCACGCCGTCAACGGGATTTCGTGCCATGACTGTCACGGTGGTGACCCCACCGATTTTGCCATGGCAATGAGTCCGGAGCGCGGTTTTCTCGGTGCCCCTGCCGGCAACGATATCCCGGCTTTTTGCGGGAAGTGTCATCTTGGCGTTGCTGAAATTTATCAGGACAGCGCACATGGCCGGGCGCTGGGAAAGGGTGGTCCGCAGTGTGTCACCTGTCATGACAATCATCGCGTGCAGTTGGCAAGCCATGATTTGATCAACGAGCAGGATTGCAGCCGTTGCCATAGCTATGATCGGGCGGCAGAAATCAAGCAGGCGGTCAAGGAAATTGACCTCGGTATCATTGTGGCCAACAATGATCTGTCGGCGCTTAAGCGGATCGGGATCCGCACCCGGCCGTTAGAGGATAAACTGTTTGCGCTGCGCAACGATTATCATCGCCTCTTTCATACCGTTGAAATTGAAAAAGTACGAAAAGCCGCGACCGATTATCGCTCTCGCCTCGCCGAAATAACGGCGGAGACCGCAGCTGTCAATGCCCGACTTGACACCCGCAAGGTTTGGGGGGGAGCGACCGTGGTGCTGTTGATCATTGCCGCAGTGGTGCTGCTGCAACTGAAGAAAAGCTACGATACCCGTACCAGCGGCGAGGATTAATTTTTTAAGGTCTCTTGCAGTTGTTGGTAGGCGCGCTCCAGGTTGACTTCCATGAAGCGCTCGTACCCTTCGAGCTGACGGTAGCGCGGCAGGGCAAATTCCTGGCGGATTTCTTCCAAAGTTTTCCCCTGTTCTATCGCTGCCAGCAGTTTTGAAAGAAAACTTTTGAAATATTTTATAAAATCGGTCACGGCCTGCTCTTTACTCACCGGGCCGTGTCCGGGAATGATTTTTTTCACCTGCAATTGTTCGATGAATTCCAGCGCGGTAATCCATTCACGCATATAACCGTCGCCGAGGTAGCCGACGCTGTTGACGTAGAGCAGGTCACTGGTAAAGAGGGTTTTTCTCTCAGGGAGATAGACCAGCAGATCCCCTTCACTGTGGCCACGTCCCACCTCGGTAATCACCACGGTTGAGTTTTTGCCCAGGTCGAGGGTCAGCCCTTCACTGAAAAAAAGGATCGGATACTCCGGCTGACGCACTTCGCTGCGCAAAGCCTCCCGCGTCTGCCAGGTCATGATCACATCGACCCCGGCGGGAAAGTCAAAATCGATATAAGAAAAACCCCGGTGGTGGTGAGGCAGCACGAAATAGCGCAACGGTTTGGAGGTGACCTTGGGGATGATGTTGAGCAATCCTGCAATCGCGGCGCGAGTCATGTGCGCCCCCCCGGCGACGACGTAGCTCTCCCCCACAACAAAAAAGGCATTACTGCTCGCCCCCTCGCCATCGATAGCAAGCGCCGCATAGAGCCCATCCCCCAAGTCTTCGACACGGTACGCCGCGTGGGCTGCTGGTGGAAGGCTGAAGAGTAGACTGGCACAGAGGATCAGAAGTATTTTCAGCATGTAGTTCATCGCAGAAGTATACCAGTTTGTGAAGCAGCGGAGCAACGGCGGAATTTCAGTTGCATTCACCGGGGGGATACGGTATAAAACCCATCCAGTGCGCGATTAGCTCAGCTGGATAGAGCGCTGCCCTCCGGAGGCAGAGGTCGCAGGTTCGAATCCTGCATCGCGCGCCATTTAAATTCGTCAGCGGTCGGTCATTTTTGACCGACCTTTTTTTTTACTACGTAAAAAGGGGGGGGCACCCACCGGCCCTGCATACCCTCGGAATATAGCTTGTTGACAATATTTTACTTTATTGCCTAAAAGTCATATTTTTATTTTATTGTCTATTGACAATATTCTCATTTTATGGCTTAATAACCATAAATAAGCTAAAAACACAAGGGGCCCACAATGAGAACTAAAGCAATCAACCCGATAAG
>JARGFI010000027.1 GCA_029210745.1 Desulfuromonadales bacterium | reverse complement strand
TTTCAGGGTTGAAAGTCTGGATCCCCGACAGGATCACTCGGGGATGACGACCCTTGGACGGGTAGCTGAATAGTTACCATATTCTTTACTTCAATATCACCAGCATTTACCCCCGCAACGCCCCTGCCCCTTGAAATCGCAAGAGCGCGAATTATATTGATCCCCGGACACTTATGAACAGCTCTCCTTGAGGAAATGTTCAAACCCTGCTATAAACCTGTCGCTGACATTAATCTGCTAACCGCGAGGAATTATCATGTCCACTCAAGAAATTATCCGCCACCTCAAAGACTACATCTCAACGCAGATTATCGGTCAGGACAAGTTGATTGAGCGTTTATTGATCGCCCTGCTGGCCGACGGTCATCTGCTGGTTGAAGGCGCTCCGGGGCTGGCCAAGACGCGGGCGATAAAAGTGCTGTGCGATGGGCTGGATGGGGATTTTCATCGTATCCAGTTCACCCCCGACCTGCTTCCCGCCGATCTCACCGGCACCGAGATCTTCCGCCCGCAGACTGGCGATTTCACATTTCAGCGCGGCCCGCTCTTTCATAATCTGATCCTCGCTGACGAGATCAACCGCGCTCCGGCGAAGGTGCAATCGGCGCTCCTCGAAGCGATGGCCGAACGCCAGATTACGGTCGGCAAGCAGACTTATCCGCTGCCGCAACTTTTTCTCGTTATGGCGACGCAGAACTCGATTGAACACGAAGGCACCTACCCCCTCCCCGAGGCTCAACTTGATCGTTTCCTGATGCAGGTGCGCATCGATTACCCGGACATCAGCGCTGAACGTGAGATTCTGCAACTGACGCGGCGCGAAGCACATGCGGATTTTTTCGCCAGGCGTGAGCTGCCAAAGAAAGTTCCCGCCACGACACTCTTTGCCGCACGTGACGAAGTCCTTGATATCTTCATGGCCGAGCCGCTGGAAGAGTACATTGTGCAGTTGGTGATGGCGACGCGCAATCCGCAGCTCTACGGCGACGATCTTGCCGCGTTGTTGCAGTATGGTGCCAGTCCCCGGGCGACGATTGCTCTGGATCGCTGTTCGCGTGCGCGCGCCTGGCTGGCGGGGCGCGATTATGTGTCGCCGGAAGATGTTCAGGAGATTGCCCATGATATTTTGCGCCACCGCATCATGGTCACCTACGCGGCAGAAGCCGATGGCTGGGATATCGAACGATTGATCAGCGAACTGCTGGCGCGGGTGCCGGTGCCGTGATGCGCCCCTTCGGCATGCGCCGCCCTGGCGGCGACCGGGCATCCCTGACCGACCCAACCAAGGTCACCGTCAGCCAGTTGATCGCCCTGCGGGCGGCGGGGGAAGGACTGCCGCTGCGCAGCGGGCCCATTCGCGCACGGCAGAGCGGCCAGTATCTCTCCGCTTTCAAGGGGCGGGGGATGGAGTTCGACGAAGTACGCCCTTATCAGCCGGGGGACGATGTGCGCACCATCGACTGGCGCGTTACCGCCCGCAGCGGCCATCCCCACACCAAACTGTTTCGTGAAGAACGTGAATGCCCGGTCCTCTTCTGGCTTGATCTGAGCAACTCGATGTTCTTCGCCACCCGCCGTGCCTACAAGGCGGTGCTGGCCGCCGAAACCACCGCCCTGCTCGCCTGGCACGCGCTCCATAGTGGCGACCGCCTTGGCGGAGTGATCTTCACCCCCGAAGCAAGCCGCATCCTGCGTCCGGCGCGTGGCAAGGTGGCCGTCACCGGGCTGATCGGCGAAATCTGTCGGCACCCGGCCTGGGCTGGTACGGAAAAAGTACCGGCAAACGGTACGGTGCGCGACCACTTTGCGCCGTTAACCCACCTGGTCAAACCGGGGGGGCGCCTCTTTATCCTCAGTGATTTTCGCACCCTCAGCGAAGATGATCTCCAGCTGCTGCGTCGGCTGGCAGTACATTCGGAACTGATCCTGGCACACATTTTCGACCCGATCGAACAGGAACTGCCACCACCGGGGCACTATCTGCTGCGTGATCGTGACTCGGTCTTCTGTCTCGACAGCACCCGTTCCACCACCCGCGCGGCCTTTCGCGCGCGCTTTGACGAGCGCCAGCACACCCTTGAACATTTTTGCCGCAGTCACGATGCACTCTATCTGCCACTCTCCACCGCCGTTGCACCGGCGGAGTCACTGCACCGACTGCTGCGCCGGGGGCAGCGATGATCGCCGCTGGACCCGCTGCCGAACTGCCGCTGCGCGATATCCACCTCCCCGCGCCCCCTGCTCTTCCCTGGTGGCCCCCCGCACCTGGCTGGTGGCTGCTCGGTGCGCTGCTGATTGTCATTGCCGGGCTCATTTACCTGCTCTGGAAAATGCGTCGGCAGCGCCGCTGGCGAATCGCTGCACTGGCGGAACTGACTCGGATCGAAAACACTTTTTCCCGTACCCGGAACCGCGAGCAATTACTGCGCAAGCTCTCCACCTTGCTGCGCCGGGTGGCGATCAGCCGTTTCCCGCACACCGATTGCGCCGCCCTGACCGGCGCGCACTGGCTGCGTTTTCTCGACCAAATGACCGAGCTTGACGGCTTCTCTTCGGGAGCGGGGCAGGTTCTGGCGACCGGGCCGTACCGACCGGCGAACGGCGCTGATTGCGAAGCTGCTGACCTGTTGGCATTGTGTCGCGACTGGCTGTGTAAACTGCCGGCCAGAAAGGTTTGCAGATGATCGAATTTTTCTGGCCCTACGTTTTCCTTGTTCTACCGTTGCCGGTGCTGTTGCGCTTCTTTTTTGGACGACCGCACGGCGGGGCTGAGGCGGCGCTGCGCATCCCGCACGCCCCGGAGTTCACCCCGTTTGCGACCGGCAGCACCAGCCTGCCCCCACGCTGGCGACGACTGGTTGCGCTGCTCGCCTGGTTCCTGCTGGTCGGTGCAGCCGCTAACCCGCACTGGATCGGCGAGCCGATCGAACTGCCGCTCAAGGGACGCGATCTGCTGCTGGCGGCCGACCTGTCGGGGAGTATGGCCACCGAGGATTTTCAGTATCGCGATACCATGATCGATCGACTGACAGCGACCAAACTGGTTGCCGGAGAGTTTATTGAGCGCCGCGTCGGTGACCGCATCGGGCTCATCCTCTTCGGACGTCAAGCCTATCTGCAAACCCCGCTGACCTTCGACCGCACGACGGTGCGCACCCTGCTGAATGAGTCTGCGGTCGGACTGGCCGGGAAGGAAACCGCCATCGGTGACGCCATCGGGTTGGCAGTCAAACGTTTCCAGGGGCAAAACGTGCGCGATAAAATTCTCATTCTCCTTACCGACGGCGTCAATACCGCAGGGGAGATCGCACCACTCAAAGCTGCGGAACTGGCCGCCGCTGAAGGGTTGAAAATATATACCGTCGGCATCGGCGCGGATGAGATGATCGTGCGCTCATTCTTCGGCAGTCGCCGCGTTAACCCTTCTGCCGATCTCGACGAAGCCACCCTGACCGCGATTGCCGAGCAAACCGGGGGGCGTTACTTTCGTGCCCGCGACACCGCCCAGCTCGAAGAGATCTACCGCATCATTGATCGCCTCGAACCGGTGGCACAGGATGCGCGCGTCTACCGCCCCCTGACCGCCCTCTTTGTCTACCCGCTGGCCACCGCGCTTGCTGCCGTGCTGCTTGTGGCACGCTTCCCCCGGAGGCGCGGATGACCCCTTTGCTGAACGAGTTTTTAAGCAACTTTCATTTTTTGCGCCCCCTCTGGTTGCTGGCCCTGCCGCCGTTGCTGTACCTCTATTTTTTCCGTCGCCCCGGCGCGGGGAACAGCGCCTGGCTGAAGGTCTGCGATCGGTCATTGATCCCCTACCTGCTCAGCGCAGGACGCCCGACAGAGCACTGGTCCGGGCGTTTCATCCCGCTGGCAATCGTCCTGCTCGTTGTCGCGCTGGCCGGGCCGGTCTTTCGCGAACGACCGCGTCCGGTCTTTCACTCCACTACGGCTCTGGTTATCCTCCTCGATCTGTCACGTTCGATGGATGCCGCCGATATTGCGCCAAGTCGCCTGACCCGCGCCAAACTCAAAATCATCGATATTTGTCGTCAGCGTCGCGAAGGGCAAACCGCCCTGGTCGTCTTTGCGGCGGAACCGTTTGTGGTTACCCCCCTCACCGACGACACGAGGACAATTATTGCCCAACTCAGTGCCCTCGATAGCGCACTGATGCCAACCCAGGGAACACGTACCGACCGGGCCGTGACCAAGGCACTGGAACTTTTTCGCCAGGCGGGTCAGCCGCGCGGCGAGCTGCTGCTGATCAGCGACGCGGTGACGCTGAATGACCCCCTCGATCTCGCGCCGTCCTTGCGCCTGCATGTTCTGGCGGTCGGCACCGAAAGCGGTGCTCCGATCCCCCTTCCAGGCGGCGGATTTTTCAAGGACGAGGAGGGCGATATCGTCCTCAGTCGTCTTGACACCGCCGCATTGAAAAGGCTGGCGTCCGATCATGGCGGTCGTTACGCCACCTTAACGGCAGACGATCAGGATATTAATCATCTGCTGAAAGAATCTGAGCACCGCGCAGCCGCCAACGAACAGAGAGCTCCCTCGGCGCAGCACCTGACTGCCGATGCCTGGGTCGAAGACGGCGTCTGGTTGTTGCTGCCTCTTTTGCCGCTGGGCGGATGGTTGCTGCGCAGCTATCTGTGGCTACTGCCACTATGCCTGCCACTGTTAACCGGCGGTTTCTGCCTGCTGACCGCGACCCCGGCCCACGCCTTGAGCTGGAATGAAGTGTGGCATAACCGCGAGCAGCGCGCGACGCAGCAATTTGCCGCCGAAAACTATAAAGCTGCCGCTGAAAATTTCAGCGATCCGCGCTGGCAGGCGGCCGCACACTACCGCGCTGAAGATTTCGCCGCAGCCGCAAAAGTGCTGGAAAATCTGACCGGGGCTGATGATCATTACAACCGGGGGAACGCCCTGGCCCGGGCCGGACAAATCGATGCAGCCATGACCGCCTACGAAGAAGCGCTGCGCCGCGACCCCGAGCACGCCGATGCACGACATAATCTGCACCTGTTGCAGCAACAAAAAGAACAACAAAAAAATGAGCAACAACAACAGGATCAGGGAGACCCGTCTCAGGATCAAGCGGGGGAAGGACAACAGCAGGGCGACCAGAATCAGAACAGCGATAAAAATGAGGCACAGAACGCTGACCAGAGTACCCCGTCACCCCCGGACAGCAAACACAACGATAGAACCGAGCAGAACCGTTCCGACACAGCACAGGAAACGGCAGCGGAGCAGCAACCACCGGAGGCACCAGAAGAATCCGCCGACGCCACCGCTGACAACGCCGTGCAACCCGCCCCACCGGTGGAAGAAAGTCCCCTTGAAGCCGAGCAACGACAGATGATGGAACAGTGGTTGCGCCGCATCCCCGATGACCCCGGCGGACTGTTGCGACGCAAATTTCTATATCAATATCAACAACGCGAAACCCGACCGGAGACACAATCATGGTAGCGTTTTTACAGCGCCTGTTGCTGGTTTGCCTGGTGATCAACGGCAGTGCCGCATCGCTCTGGGCATTAACGATCGATGCCCGCCTCGATCGCAACCCGGTGGCCGTGAATGAATCACTGACCCTGACCTTCAGTGCCGCCGAGAACCCCGATGCAGACCCCGATTTTTCGCCACTGCGGCGCGATTTTGAAATACTCAACCAGAACCGCAGCAGTCAGCTCAGTATCCTCAATGGTGATATACAGAAAAAAACCGAATGGATTCTGACCCTGATGCCCAAACGTGCCGGACGGAAGACGATTCCGCCGATCAGCTTCGGCAGCGACCGTAGTCGCGGGCTGACGGTCGATGTCGTTTCCGTAGCGACCGATCAGGAGCGCGGGGCAAACCGGCAGGTTGAATTAGAGGTGGAGCTCGACAAGCAGCAGCTGACGGTTCGCGAGCAGTTGCTGCTGACCGTGCGCCTGTTGCGTGCGGTGAATCTGTCTGCGGCGACATTGACCGAACCGGAAATCCCCGAGCTCGATTGTCTGGTGCAGAAACTCGGTGATGATCGTGACTACGAAAAACTCATCGACGGCGTGCGTTACGTTGTCACCGAACGCCGCTACGCCCTTTTCCCTCAGCAGAGCGGCACGCTGCGCATCGCGCCGCTGACCTTTGAAGGGCGCATCGTCGAGCGCAGCGTCAACCGTTTCGATCCCTTCGGTGCGGCGGCTCCGGTGGTTCGTCAGCGGTCCAGGGAACAACAGGTCACCGTCGATCCCGCAGCGGCAACCAATGGAACAGACTGGCTGCCAGCGCAGGCGGTCGAATTACAGGAAGAGTGGTCGACCGATCCGCTCAAACTGAAAATCGGCGAACCGGTCACCCGCACCATCATCCTGCGTGCCGTCGGCCAGAGCTCCGCACAACTCCCGTCATTGCCCCTTCCGGATGTCGCCAACCTCAAGATTTACCCCGATCAACCGGCCCTGACCGATACCGTCAGTCCCCAGGGAATGGTCGCTCTGCGCACCGAAAAATATGCTCTGGTGCCGACCCGCAGCGGTCGCCTGGGGTTACCGCCAATGGAAGTTGTGTGGTGGGACACAACGACCGGACAATCGCGTAGCGCACACCTGCCCGGTCGTGACCTGCTCGTCGCCGCCCCCGTCGCTGCGGCTGAGAAGCCGCCCGTGTCACCGGCCACCGCCATCCCGGCTACGGGTTCCAGCAACGAAACCTTTGACGGGATCGAAGATCGTTTTATTCCCTGGCCCTGGTGGTCGCTGTTATGTGCAGGGCTGGTTGCCGGATTGATTATTGCGCTGGTGCTGCTCTTCCGTCGCCGGAATCCTGAAAAGGAATGGCCCGTCGAAGCCCCCCGGAAAAACTTGCAGAGCGAGGAAAAACTGTTCAGACAACTCCTCAGTGTCGCTGCCAGCAACGACCCACTCCGGGTCAGAGATGCGCTGATCGCCTGGGGTCGGGCTCATTTCGAGCTCGCTGCGCACGCCAGTCTCGGGCGTATCGCAGACACCTGCCCCGCTCCGCTGAAGGACAGGATCCGCGAATTGCAGGAGCATATTTACGGCCATAACAGCATCAACTGGCGAAGTGAGGCGCTGATGAAGGCTTTATCTCAGTTTAATTCAGAGCCAAAACCGTCACGTAAAAAGATTGAGTCCAACGGGATTGCGGAGCTTTACCCGAAATAAATTGCCGCAATTGACATTACGGCTCAACTCCGGCAACCTGCGTCAATGGATCTATTTCTGAATCATCACGGGCTCCTTGCCCTCTTTCTGCTCGGTTTTCTTGCCGCGACCCTGATCCCGCTCGGGTCTGAATGGTTGTTGGTGTCACTGCTGCTGCGCGACTCCGACCCGCTGGTAACCGTCGTGGTCGCGACCGCCGGAAATTCCCTCGGAGCGTTGACCACCTGGGTGATCGGTTGGTACGGTGGGCCGTGGCTGATTACGCGGGTATTGCGGATCGATGATTGCTCGCGGGACCGCGCCTCACGATTTTATCAACGCTACGGCTGCTGGTCCCTGTTGTTGTCCTGGTTGCCGGTGATTGGTGATCCGCTTTGTCTGGTGGGCGGTTTGTTGCGGGTCAAGTTTTGGCAGTTTGCCGTGCTGGTGACCACTGGAAAGCTGGCCAGATATGTGATGGTCGCGATATTGACGCTGGCGACACACAGGCTGATGTGAGAATGGCATAAGGGTGCGTGAGGATAAAAAATAGATATACCCAGAACTCCTCCATGAACTGCCGGATATCCGCAAGCGGGTTTCGGTGCCGCCGGTCAAAACCCCGGATACCCGCAAGGGGCATCCCTACTAAACTAATTCGCGTCCGGTTGGTCGTTCATCGTAGGGGCACCCCTCGCGGGTGCCCTGGGTTGCGGGTCGAAAGAATCATCGGGGGTCGATTGACTTTTCAGTTGAAGATTGAGACATAAACCGGCGAGGCTCGTATCTTTAGAGGCGCGAATCAAAAAATAATGAATATAAATGATTGCGCTCTGAACAGGAAATGACATCATGACCTTAATTGGAAATCATTTGACATCTTTGTGAGGTCGTTATGCTTGAATCCCTTTTCGGTTCGATTAACAAAGAACGGGTCCTTTTTTTCATCTATGCGCGAAATCAGGGGCATGCGCGTGACATGGCGCGATTCTTCGCCTGTAGTTTGACTCCTCTCCAGCGTCAGCTTGAAATTCTGGAGCGCGGCGGCATTCTTGTCAGTTCGCTGGTTGGGAGGACCCGACTGTACACTTTTAATGCACCTTGCAATTTCGACTTCAGAAAGTTATATTAAAGTATAACTCAAAGGAGACGTAAACTATGCACACAACAAACCTTCGTAAAGTAGGCGGTTCGATCATGCTGGCGGTACCACCGGCCATCCTCGATATTCTGCATTTGCACGCTGGCGCAACGGTTGGTCTGGCCGTCGATCACGGCCGCCTGGTGGTGGAGCCAACTTTACGTCCGAGATACAGCCTGGACGAACTGTTGGCGCAATGCGACGCATCTGCCGAGGTCAGTGCAGAAGATCGCGATTGGCTCGAAAACAAGCCTGTCGGCAGTGAGCTACTGTAATGGAGCGCGGCGATATTTACCTTGTGTCACTTGACCCGACTTCAGGCCATGAACAGCAGGGGACAAGACCCGTTTTGGTTGTGTCTCCGTCGTCCTTCAACCGCCTGACAAAAACGCCAGTCGTACTGACAATTACCAGCGGGGGCAACTTTGCACGTACGGCTGGCTTTGCAGTATCGCTGATTGGGGCAGGAACGAAAACAACGGGTGTAATCAGATGTGACCAGCCTCGTGCCCTCGACTTAGCTTCGCGCAGTGCCCATAAGCTGGAGGGTGTGCCGGAGGCAATCATGAATGAAGTTCTGGCGAGGGTGTCCACAATTTTCGAGTGACCGATTGGGGATAGAATCTATGAGACAAGGACGCTGATTGTTATTTTGCTATTGCGTCCATAACCTGCGCCTTGCCATCATTTTGGCTTTCAAGTACTTCTCGCCCCAGCTATCTTCATCTTGGGGCCCGGCTATGTGTGGAAAGATAAATATCCCCGAAACTTCTTTGCTTTTTCCCTTTGGCGGCAAGCTCTGTAAATTTTGGGTTGTCCAAGATCGAATGGGAAGCATCTTCACCTTCCACCTTTTCCAGGGCGACATATTTCAACCCGAGCAACTTCTCACCGGCATTGATGAAAAAGACTCTCACCTTGTCGTCAGGCATCGTTTCCAGAACTTTTCCAATACCCCAATCGGGCATTTTCGGATGTTTAACTTTATCTCCGACCTTAAACCCTGCCATCATTCCCTTACAATGAGAAGTAGTAATCTCTCATTTTCCTTGCCATCAAAGCACGACGCTGCCGTAAGAACTCTTCATATTGATCCAAGTCCATCCCAAAGATGCTTTCGGGAATGCAATTCATCGCCAGGTTCTTCTTGAGTGCATCCATTTCGCAAATGGCGCCGTACACCAATCCATTGCCATTACACTGCTGGTGGAGCTCGTCAAAATACGTCACAGGTGCTTTGTTGCCAACCTTAATGTTTATTTCTGATTGCATGTAAACATAGTTGGCTACCTGGTTGTACATTCCACGCTTGAAACCATTCCTCTTCAGGTAGTCTCTCGGGAAAATGTGGTGAATGTCCCCTTTATGGCTTACCAGATCGTTTACGGTGATGTCTTTTGAGAGGAACCCCTTGTCATTGGCTTTGATTTGAGCCGCCCAGAACACGTTCAAATACGGACTGCTGCTCACTGAGCTATTCAAGCTCTGCACAAGACCGGCATCCCAGAAGGCCTCGGAAAGTTCCGCGTCTTCAACGGACTGTAAAAATTCATCGAAAGACCTGCTGGCTATCTGGCGGATATCAAAATCCATACTCGACTCAGGCGAGGAAGAGTATCGACCGGTGAGAACAGACATGACATACCAGCGCCGCACGTACTTTTCGATATCATGCGGCGGCACCCCTTGGTTGCGTAACTTCAAATATACGATGTACGCAAAGTTCAAGGCGTTCTGCGACCGAATCATGCCGGAGTCAAGGAACCCGGCGGACCGTATAATCATCAGAAAACGCTTGAAATGGGTTTCGTTGATCGCATCGAAAATGCCGGCCTTGAGTTTCGCGAACGACTCTTTAGCGATTTCATCCTCAAACTGCTTGGTTTCGAAATTACGGCCCGACAACAGGCTGACCAGGTCGGAGAACTTGCCACGGTTGAACTGCGGAACAAAGGCAACCCGCAACAAGTCGGTGTAGTCAGGATCGTAAAGGTCTTCATTCTCATTCTTCAGCCAGGACATCTTCTGGAAGTAATCCGTACTGGTGAAATCTTTGTCGACATCGACGATTGTCGGATAAAACTCCGGCGCAACGGCCAGGTGGCAGAAGTAGTCGATGGCTTTTCGAAGTGTCGAACCGCCATAGGTTTCGTTGCTGGCTATTTTCGACATGGCGAAGTCAGCTTGACTGAGTACCACCCCTTTCGAGTTGATGCGGATGAACACCTCCGTGACCGTTTCGATGTCCAGGTCGGATGCCAGCTCAATCAGGCCAATCTGTTTTTTGGTGATTTGCGACAGGTTGGTGACGGTCGTCTGGATCTTCTTGGTTTCTATCTCCGGGTTCTTTTCACAATACTCATTGACGCAATCAAACAAGCTCACCTCGTCATTAAGCAGAGGGGCGATGTCCGCGATCCAGCGTTTGTCCTTCTCAATGGCCGGGTTGGTGACCTCAAACCTCTCCTCGTCCGGGTGGAAGGCAATCCGGATTTTGCGGCGCCGGTAATCCTGGTCGATAATGTATTGGCCCAACACGGCGGCCGTGAGTGCAGTCACGCGTTGCTGACCATCGATCAACACCTTTTTACCCTCCGAGGTCGTGCCGTCCTTCAGTTTGACATTGGGGTTGCGCCACGCTATGAGATATCCAATTGGGTAGCCCTGATAAAGTGAATCCATAAGGTCACGAACTTTGGTAGCGTCCCAGACAAAAGGTCGCTGGATTTCAGGGATGGCAATTTCGCCCGAATTTACCCAAGCTAGGATTGTCTCTATGAGGTGTTGGTTGACAGAGTATTTTTGAGTTTTCATTCCTTCCCCCAAACATTCAATTATCTCCAATTAACGTCCACAGCACTTCTTAAATTTCAACCCAGACCCGCATGGGCATTTCTCATTTTTATCGACTTTTCGTTTCTTGCCTTCAGACTCAGGGCAGGGAACTCCGTTATCTTCATCTTTTGGTATCGGAGGGATTCATGTTCTAAAAAGCCGAATAGTTTATTGTTCTCCTCGTACTGCCGGCTAATATCGTCCGGCCAGTCCTTGCAAGGGAGCAGAATAAGATCTTGAGAATTTCTTTTCGTAAATTTCGGCGCATCTATCGCTATTCCTATGACTTTTTCAAGATGAGGCACCCACACGATCTGAAAGAGAACCAACAATAGTGCAAAGACCCCAAAGGCAACTGGCCGCTATCGCTTCTTCAAAGGCCAGGGCAATGTTTTGCTCACTTTCCCCCACCCATTTTGAGATCAAGTCCGAAGCGCGCTTGAACAGTACCGGCATGCCGAGTCTTTCTGCCAGATAGCGGACGTAGGCGGACTTACCGGTTCCTGGAGGACTTTTGGCGACAAAACCATCCTCACAACATATCTGTCGTAATCCCCTCATAAATCAGGTCAATTCCTACTACACAGACTATCTGCCGAATTGGCGTGTGATAATCAGCGATGGCTTCGGCAAGGTTGCCATTTTCGGTGTGTTGCCGGGCGGAAGCAAGAATTTTTTCGCATTTTTTCGCGGGGAGACATAGAGTTCCTCCTGATCAATGAAGTGTCACATTGCAAGGATAGATTTGGGCAGTCTAAGGGATGCGCGTAAAAAAATCAAAAGATTAGTGATGGCGCAGTAAAACCGGTTCCCTGAACACAAGCCAGATTGTGCCACCCGACAGCATAAAACTTGCATTCACCTCAATTTTTCGTTATCTTTGCTGGTCTTATCCGGTGCCGCACGTTAACCTTTCTGGACAGCTGGTTTGCTATGGGCCTTGCTACAATCAAACGCTACGGGCAATCGATTATGACCGGCTTTGAATGGAACGGTCGTATCCTCAAGCCGATCGGCAAATCGAAAGAACTGGGATGGGAATTCGACGGCAAGTTTGTGCGTCCGTGTGATGGTTCGATTACGCGCGGCTATCAATGGGATGGCAACGTGCTGAAGCCTTACGGCAAGACGATGTTTGCCGGGTTCAAGGTTGAGGGCAATATCATCAAGCCGTTCGGCAAGTCACTCGATGAGGCGTGGGTTGTCTCCAGCAATGGTTGCTCACCCCACGGCAAAAGCCACAGTAGTGGCTGGGAATTTCACGGCGATATCCCGTTGCCGCTGATTGCGCTGGTGGTGATGGGGTTGGCTGTTCGCGGCTGACGGATAAAACGGCTACCGACGGGTAAAAACCCTGGGGATGATTGATGGAAATTCTCAAAGCACAACGAGCCGGTTTTTGCATGGGCGTCGATCTGGCGCTCTGCAAGCTGAACGCACTTATTCAGCAGGCTGAACAACGCAACACGATCTTCATCCTCGGGTCGATCATTCACAATCCCCAGGTGGTCAGGGAATATGCCGCAAAAGGGGTCATCACCGTCAATTCGCCGGATGAGATTCCGGCCGGATCGACGGTGGTGATTCGCGCTCACGGCATCGCCAGGGAGATTCGCGAGACACTGGAGCAGCGGGGCATCCGGATTGTCGATGCGACCTGTCCAAAAGTGACCGCCGCCTGCATGCAGATAAAAAAACACACGGCAAACGGGCGCGCCTTGCTCCTTTACGGTGAGGCAACGCACCCCGAAGTACAGTGCCTGCTGAGCTATGCCGCCGGTGAAGCACTGGTCTTCGATTCCTGTCAGGGGTGTGAGCAACTGAATCTTGACCCGGCCAAACAATATTGTCTGGCCGCCCAGACCACCCAGGACAAAGACATTCTGCAATCGATCATCGACTGCCTGCAACAACGCAAGGAACTGGACGTGACGATTTTGCACACCATCTGCGACGCAACGCGCCAGCGTCAGGAAGAGGCGATTCTGCTGGCGGACAAGGTCGATTTTGTGATTGTCGCGGGGGGCTACGAAAGCAGCAACACCCGGCGTCTGGTGCAGGTGGTCAGGGCTCACGGGACGGAAGCCCTGCATATCGAAAGCGCCGCCGAACTGCCACTTGACAAGCTGCGCCACTATGCACGTATCGGCTTGACCGCCGGCGCCTCGACGCCAAAAGAAATTGTCAATGAAATCGAGCGGGTGTTAACCTCTCTACAGGAGCATAATTGTTGAATATTAACGTGCCAAAGCACCATTCGACGCTGGGATTCTTCCTTCCCGAACCGGGGGGAGAGGCTCTACCCCAGGCGTTGCGCCATATCAACCGACCCCTCTACCTGCTGGCACACGATTGTGACATTGAGGTTGTCTCCGGCACAGTCGATGCGCACGCTGCCGATCACCCCTTTACCGGCATGGTCCTCCCCTGCCCGCTTGAGCATCTTGGTAACCGCGATTTTTGCCGCGATCACCGCCTGCGCTATGCCTACGTAGGCGGGTCGATGGCCAAAGGGATCAGTTCGGTCGCAATGGTCGAGGCGTTGGCCGAGGCGGGGATGCTCGGTTTCTTCGGCGCCGCCGGGCTGTTGCCGGAGGCGGTTGAAGAAGCCATCAATCAACTGCAAAGCCGGGTCACATTGGGGGGCTACGGATTCAACCTGATCCACAGTCCCAATGAACCGGAACTGGAAAATGCGCTGACTGACCTTTATTTGCGGCGCGGGGTGACACTGATCGAAGCCTCGGCGTTTCTCGATCTGACCTTGCCCCTGGTTCGCTACCGTACGCACGGCATTTACCGCGATGCCAGCGGTTGCATCATCACCCCGAACCGGATCATTGCTAAAATTTCTCGCGAAGAGGTCGCCGCCAGGTTCTTTGCCCCGCCACCGGAGCGTTTTTTGCATGAGCTGGTCGCAACACGTCAGTTGACAGCCGAACAGGCACAGTGGGCAACACAGATTCCGATGGCGCAGGATGTGACTGTCGAAGCCGACTCCGGCGGGCATACCGACAACCGTCCGGCACTGGCATTGTTCCCGACCATTCAGGCACAAAAAAACGGCTGTCAAAAGAGCTATAATTATCCGCAACCGTTGCGCCTTGGGCTGGGCGGCGGTATCGCCACGCCCGCTGCCGCTGCCGCCGCATTTGCGCTGGGAGCAGACTATCTGGTCACCGGCACGGTGAATCAGGCCTGCATCGAGTCAGGAACGTGCGACGAAGTGCGCCAGATGCTGGCCGAAACCCGTCAGGCCGATGTCACCATGGCCCCGTCCGGGGATATGTTTGAAATGGGGGTCAAGGTACAGGTCATCAAACGCGGCACGATGTTTTCGATGCGCGCTGCCAAGTTGTATGAACTTTACCGCAGCTATAACAGTATTGAGGAGCTGCCCGCTGAAGAACGGCTGAAGCTGGAAAAAACGATCTTTCGCAAGGATCTCGATCAGGTCTGGGAAGAAACCCGCAGTTTCTTTGACCATCGCGACCCCCGCCAGCTGGCCAAGGCCGAGCGCGATCCGAAATACAAACTGGCGCTGGTCTTTCGCTGGTATTTGGGGCAATCACCGGTGTGGGCCAATCGCGGCGAAACGACGCGGAAACTCGATTACCAGATCTGGTGCGGTCCGGCGATGGGCGCTTTCAACGAATGGGTCAAGGGGTCGTTACTCGATCCTCCCGCGCAGCGCCGGGTCGCTACGGTGGCATGGAATATTCTTTTTGGGGCGGCGGTTTTGATCCGCGCCAATCAACTTAAACTTCAAGGGGTTCGTCTCGACGCTGAGGCAACACGCGTAGCTCCCCTTGAAATCGACCACATCAAGGAGTTTCTCAGTTGAAGGATAACAGCGGAGAACAAAACATTCAGTCGGCAGCAACAGCGCCGCTGGCCATTGTCGGGATCGGGAGCATCTTTCCCCAGGCAGGAGACCAGGGGACATTCTGGACCAATATCAAAAACGGTGCCGATGCCATCACCGAGGTTCCCGCAACCCACTGGCGTTCGGACGATTATTTCGATCCGAACCCCAAAGCCCCGGACAAGGTCTACGCCAGATGCGGCGGGTTCCTCTCCCCGGTCGACTTCAATCCGCTGGAATACGGTGTGCTGCCAAACGCGCTGGAAGCGATCGACACCTCGCAGCTGCTCGGTCTGGTCGCCGTCGATCAGGCGTTGCAGGATGCCGGCTACACCCGCGACAAAGACTTCGATCGCGAACGTGTCAGTGTGATTCTCGGCGTCACCGGCACCCTGGAGCTGGTCGTGCCGCTCGGTGCGCGTCTCGGTCATCCACGCTGGCGTGAAGCGCTTAAAGATGCCGGAATTGCCGATGCCATCGCGGCCGATGTCATGCAACGCATCAGTGATTCATATGTCCCCTGGCAGGAAAATTCCTTCCCCGGACTGCTGGGCAATGTGGTCGCCGGACGGATCAGCAAACATTTTGACTTCGGCGGCACCAACTGTGTCGTTGATGCGGCGTGCGGCAGTTCTCTGGGCGCACTTAACCTTGCCGCTCTCGAACTCGCTGCGGGCAAGACGGACATGGTGATCACCGGCGGGATCGACACCTTCAATGACATCTTCATGTACACCTGTTTCAGCAAGACCCCGGCGCTCTCCCCCTCCGGGCATGCTCGCCCCTTCGCCGCCGAGGCCGATGGCACCACCCTGGGGGAAGGGTTGGGAATCGTCGTTATCAAGCGACTGGCCGATGCCGAACGTGACGGCGACAAAATCTACGCCCTCATCAAGGGGATCGGTTCATCCAGTGACGGGCGCGGGGTTGCCATCTATGAGCCAAGTGCTGAAGGGCAACAGAAAGCCCTCCGGCGCGCCTATGAGCAGAGCGGTGTCGACCCGCGCACCATCGAACTGATCGAAGCCCACGGCACCGGCACCAAGGTCGGTGATGCCGTCGAAGTCTCCGCCTTGAAAGAGGTTTTCGGCACGGCGGATTTCCCCTGGTGTGCGATCGGTTCGATCAAATCACAGATCGGTCACACCAAGGCCGCAGCCGGTTCCGCCGGACTGATCAAGGCAGCCCTGGCGCTCTACCACAAAACGCTGCCACCAACGATCAAGGTGACCCGCCCCCAGGACATCATCAGCGCCGCACATTCGCCATTCTACATCAACACCGCAGCGCGTCCGTGGATTCCGCTGGGCGATTATCCGCGCCGCGCCGGAGTCAGTGCGCTCGGTTTTGGCGGTAGTAACTTCCACTGCCTGCTCGAAGAGCATCACGCCCTCAAGACTGCGGCTGACTGGCAGGGCGACGTCCAGCTCGTCGCCTTCAGTGGTCCCGATGAGGCCACCCTGGAAAAGGCGCTGGAAGCGTTTCCGGCCAGCGGGGCATGGAGCGACCTGCGCCTGGCGGCGGCCCACAGTCGCCGTCAATTCGATTCACGTCAGACCTGTCGTCTGATTCTGGTTCTGGAACAGGACCAGGCACAACCCGCCGCGCAGATTCAGGGAGCCCTGACCATGTTGCGCACCAATTGCGGGCACGACGCGTGGCACACGCCGGACGGCAGCTTTTTTGCCCGGAGCGAAATCGGCGACCAGCTGGCGATACTCTTCCCTGGTCAAGGAGCGCAATATCCGGGAATGCTGAAAGATATGGCGCTGCAATTTCCCGAATTTCTTGACACATTCACCGCTGCCGAGCGGGCCTTCACGACCAGCAGCGACGGAAAGCACGGTCGACTGACAGAGCTGGTCTATCCGCGCACCAGCTTTGATCAGGCTGGCGCTGAGCGGAATCATGCAAAACTTCAGGCAACGCAGGTTGCGCAACCTGCCCTCGGTGCGGTCAGCCTCGCTGCACGCAATGTGCTGACCACTTTCGGCGTGGTGCCCGACGCTTATGCCGGACACAGCTACGGCGAACTGACGGCACTCTGCTGCGGCGGTTATTTTGACAGCGCCACCTTGCACGATCTGTCCCATCTGCGCGGTGCATTAATGGCCAGCGGTGAAGGCGATCGCGGTTCAATGCTGGCGGTTTCCGCTCCCCTTGCACAGCTTGAACAGTTCCTTGCCGACTCCGGATTGTCGCTGGTTGTGGCCAACCGCAACACCCCTGAACAGGGCGTTCTTTCCGGCACGACAAAAGATATCGAGCAAGCGGCAGCACTCCTTGACGCCCAGGGCATCAGCTACAAGCGCCTCGCGGTTGCGGCTGCCTTCCACAGTGAACTGGTGGCCGCCGCCGCAGAACCGTTCGGCACGCGCTTGAACGCGATTACATTCAGTCGACCGGCCACCCCGGTTTATGCCAACACCACCGGCGCGCCCTACGCGCAAAATCCCGACGAAGTACGGCAGCTGCTGGCTCGGCAGTTGGCCTGCCCGGTCGATTTCGTCGCCGAGATCGAGGCCATGTACGCCGCCGGTACGCGCATCTTCCTGGAGGTCGGCCCCGGTGCCCGCCTGACCGCGATGGTCAGGGCCATCCTCGCTGAACGCCCCCATCAGGCTTTCGCTCTCGATGCCTCCAACGGCAAGCGTTCGGGAATCTGCGATCTGGGTCGCGCGCTGGCACAACTGGCGATACTCGGTCACCCGGTCGATCTGAACCGCTGGGATGAGGGCTATGCCACCCTGCGCCAATCGCGCCCGGAACAGAAACGTGGCATAACCGTCCCGTTGACTGGTGCCAACTATTTCAAGGCACCGCCCAAACGACCGGCGCTGCCACAATCGGCAACCAACACCGGTGCGCCCGCGCCGGCGTCCGGGGCAGACACGGCCCCCCGGGTTAAAGCTACCATTGCGGCACCCGACCAGTCAGCAACCATTGCCGATAACGCTTCGCTGCATACCGCCCTGCAACTGACCCAACAGAGCTTCCAGGCATTGCAAACGCTGCAAGAGCAGACCGCGCGCCTCCATCAGCAGTTTTTGTCCGGGCAGGAATCGGCGGCGCGCTCCTTTCTCCAACTGGTTGAGCAACAGAGTCAGTTGTTGCACGGGCAACAGCCTCCGCTCAGCTCGACCGCGCCGAGCGTGCCAACAACGCCACCGCACCAGGCACCCCCCGCAGCTACGCTTGCGGCAGCGGCCACCGCTGACACCACTGCCGTTTCTTCCGTCGCCCAACATCCCCCGGTTGCGCTTGATTGCACGGAGATTGCCGCCACGCTGCTCGCGGTGATTGCAGAGAAAACCGGCTATCCGGAGGAGATGCTCGACCTGGAGATGACCCTCGATACCGACCTCGGGATCGATTCGATCAAACGGGTGGAAATCCTTTCCGCCCTTCAGGAAAAACTCCCTGATGCTCCGTCGGTCAAACCGGAAGATCTCGGTGTCTTGCAGACGCTTGGTCAGATCGTCGCCCATCTGGGGGCTGGAACAGTGGACACTGCGGCAACGCCGCAGACCATCCCGCAGGTGCTCGACAGTAACCGGGTCGCAACCGTCCTGCTCAGCGTCATTGCCGAAAAGACCGGTTATCCGCTGGAGATGCTGGAGCTGGAGATGGCGCTCGACACCGATCTGGGGATCGATTCAATCAAGCGGGTAGAAATCTTGTCCGCCTTGCAGGAACAACTGCCCGATGCTCCGGCAGTCAAACCCGAAAACCTCGGCGTGCTGCAAACCCTCGGTCAGATTGTCGCCCACTTGAGCGAAGCAAGCGGGAGAAGCTCGGCGCCGCAACCGGTCGCGAGCGCGACCGGCCCGCTCAACCGGGAGGTTGTTGCCGCCGCACTACTTAACGTTATTGCCGAAAAAACCGGTTATCCGCTGGAGATGCTGGAACTGGAGATGGCGCTCGATACCGATCTGGGGATCGATTCGATCAAACGCGTCGAAATCCTTTCTGCCTTACAGGATCAGTTGCCGGGAGCACCCGCTATCAAGCCCGAACACCTCGGCACCTTGCAGACGGTCGCCCAGATCGTCGATTTTCTGGCCAGCGTTTCCGGGGCTGCCGAACCGGCACCGAAACCGGAAGCGCCTTTTGAGCTCCCCTCAGTGGAGAGTGGTATTGAGCGTAAGATCCTTAAAGCTGTTCCGTTGCGCGCCACCGGGAATCGCGAGGCGATAAAACTGCCGCAGAAAAGCGTCGTCTGGGTCAGTGATGATGGTAGTGCGCTAACCACCGCGATCTGTCAGCAACTGAGCGCCCGGCAGTTGAACGCACAAAAAATCAGCATCGATCAGCTCTCCAGCCTCCCTCCGGCGGAGCAACTGTCCGGGCTGATTATCCTGACTCCACAGTCCGGTGCCAGTGCAGCGTTTCTGCAGCAGGCATTTCAACTGCTGCAACTGGCGGAGCCGGGACTCAAGCTTTGCGCCGACCAGGGGGGAGCGATTCTGGCCACGGTTTCACGGCTGAACGGCCACTTTGCCCTGCCCGGTGGCGGGCCGATCAGTGACCCCGTCTCGGGGGGACTGGCCGGACTTGCCAAAACCGCCGGACACGAGTGGCCGACAGTCAGTTGCAGAGCTTTCGACCTGGCGACCGATCTGGAAGATGTCGAGCAAACGGCGCACGCACTGCTCGCCGAACTGCTGGTCGAGGGTCCGCAGGAAGTCGGCTTCACCCCTGATGGACGGATCACCCTCAGTCTGACCGAAGAGTCACTCGCCGGAGAAACACACGATTCACCGGTCAGCTACGGTGATGTCGTCGTCATCAGTGGCGGCGCACGCGGGGTAACCGCCGAAGTCGCGGTGGCTTTAGCCGCTGCAAGCCACGCCACCTTGCTCCTGTTGGGACGCAGCGCCGCAGCGCACGATGAACCGGTCTGGCTCGACGGTCTGAACAGCGAAGGCGACATTAAAAAAGCGCTTATCGCCAACAGTCACGGACCACTTAAGCCCAAAGAAGTCGGCCAGCAATATCAGCAGGTTCTCGACCAGCGCGAAATCCGCAATACCTTGCGCCGCATCAAGGAAGCGGGCGGTCAGCCGATCTATCGTTGCGTCGATCTGCGTGACGCTGCTGCCGTCGCCCTGGTGATCAACGCTATCCGCGAAGAATACGGCCCGATCAAAGGGCTGATCCATGGGGCCGGTGTGCTGGCGGACCGGCTGATCAAGGACAAGACCAGCGAACAGTTCAGCCAGGTGGTCGCGACCAAGGTGGCGGGACTTGAAAATCTGCTGGCGGCATTGACCGGGGATGAGCTGCGCTTTATGGTGATGTTCTCGTCATCCACCGGTCGTTTCGGGCGGACCGGTCAGGTTGACTACGCCGTCGCCAACGAGGTGCTTAACAAGATGGCTCAGCAACAGGCCGCCCGGCACACTGACTGCCGCGTACTGTCGTTGAACTGGGGCCCGTGGGATGGTGGGATGGTGACCCCCGCACTGAAAAAGATCTTTGCCGAAGAGGGGATCGCGGTGATCGACTTGCAGGCCGGAGCACACTATCTGGTCGAGGAAATTTCCACCCCGCCCGGTGGCCCGGTTGAGCTGGTCATCCTCGGCGGTCGCCAGGCAGCCAGTGACACAAACAAGGTGTCAACCCACGAAAATATTTATGTCTCCAAGGCTTTCGATCTGGAAATCTCCATCGCGAACTTTCCGTTCCTGGCGTCCCATGTGATCGACGGAAAAGCGGTTTTGCCGATGGCAATGATTATCGAATGGATGGCCCACGGTGCCATTCACAATAATCCGGGATTGCGTTTTCACGGCTTCAACGATCTGCGCATCCTCAAAGGAGTGACGCTCGAAGACGGACAGAGCCATACCCTTCAGGTCACCACCGGCAAGGCGTTCAAGAGCGGCGGCGTGCATGTCGTGCCGGTCGAACTCTCCGGGGTTACGGCGGCCGGTCAGCACTTTATCCACTCCCGCGCCCGCATGGTGCTGGCAGCCAAACTCCCGGAAGCCAAAGTCGCTGCCGAGCGTCACGAGGAACTGGCCGTTTATACCCGCCCGGTAAGCGAAATCTACCACATGGATCGCCTTTTTCATGGTCCGGCTTTTCACAGTATTCGTGAAGTTATCGGCTGTTCCGCTGAGGGCATTGCTTCTCTGGTTCGCCCGGCGCCCCTGCCGTCCGAATGGATCAATCAGCCGTTGCGCAACACCTGGCTGGCTGATCCTCTCGCGCTTGACAGCAGCTTTCAGTTGATGATCCTCTGGAGCTTCGAACGTTACCAGGCGGCCTCCCTGCCGGTCTTTGCCGGACGTTATCGCCAATACCAGGATAAATTTCCGACCACCGGGGTTGAAGTCCGGATCACGGTCACCCATCAGAGTGCCGACAAGGCGGGGGCGCAAATTGACTTTGTCGATCCCGCCGACAGTACCTTGATCGCGCGTATCGAAGAATATGAATGTGTGATCGATGCGTCGTTGAATGCAAGCTTCCAGCGGAACAAATTGCGGGGAGCCGCCTGAGCATGAAGCACGGAAAATCTGTTGCAATTGTCGGGGTCGGCGGCATTTTTCCCATGGCGCCGACCCTGGGTCGTTTCTGGGAGACAATCACCGCCAATATCAGTACCTCGCGCCAACCGCCGCAAGGGCGCTGGCTGCTCGACGCCGATGAAATCTTTGCTCCGACGGTCGGTGCACCGGACAAGATCTACTCTAAAAAAGGGTGCTTTATTGACGACGAGGACGGGCCGATCGCAAGCGCCGGTCTCACGATCGACGCCGATTTTCTGTCCGGGCTTGATCCACTCTTCCATTTGTTGCTGCGCACCGGTCACCAGGCGTTCAGTGATTCCCGCACCGATCACCTCGACCGTCAGCGGGTCGGTGTTATCATCGGCAACCTCGCCCTGCCGAGTGAATATTCCTCGACCCTGGCGCGCGACTATCTGGGCGGCACCTTTGCAGAACAGCTGCCGGGCATCGGCGCTCACCCCCGACTGCCAGGCGTTAACCCGCTGAATCGTTACGTTGCCGGCCTCCCTGCCGGCATCCTCGCCAAGGCGCTCAATCTCGGCGGCACCTGCTATACCCTCGACGCGGCCTGCGCCTCATCGCTCTACGCCGTCAAACTGGCGATGGACGAACTGCTGTCAGGGCGCGCCGATGCCATGCTCACCGGCGGGCTGTCGCGGCCGGACTCCCTGTATACGCAAATGGGTTTTTCCCAGCTGCACGCGCTCTCCCCCTCCGGCACCTGTTCCCCTTTCGATCGTAACGGTGACGGTCTGGTGGTCGGGGAAGGGAGCGGCATGTTTTTACTCAAGCGGACCGCCGACGCGGTACGCGACGGTGACCACATCTACGCCGTCATTCGCGGCATCGGTCTCTCCAACGATCTCGGCGGCACCCTGCTCGCCCCGGCTTCCGAAGGGCAGTTGCGGGCGATGCGCGCCGCCTACAAGCAGGCTGGCTGGTCCCCCGCCGATGTTGATCTGATCGAGTGTCATGCGACCGGAACCCCGGTCGGCGATGTCGTTGAATTTGCCAGCCTGAAAAGCCTCTGGGGAGATTCCGGCTGGAAAGCGGGGCAGTGTGTCATCGGCTCGGTCAAATCGAATATTGGACATCTGCTCACCGCCGCCGGTTCCGCCGCATTGATGAAGGCCCTGTTGGCGATCAAGGAACGCACCCTGCCACCGACCGCCAATTTTACCCATCCGGCCAAAGGAATCGATCTGGATACAAGTCCGTTTAAGATTCTGTCACAAACCCAGGACTGGAAAGCGCGCAAGAAAGGGCAACCCCGCCGGGCAGCGGTCAGTGCCTTTGGCTTCGGCGGCATCAACGCCCATCTGCTGATCGAAGAATGGATTCCACATCGACCGGAAAAAAGTTCCGTCGCCTACCTGCCATCATCGCAAAAAAAACAGCAACCGATCGCCATTGTCGGCCTCGGTGCGCATGTTGGTGCGTGGGATTCCCTCGCCACCTTGCGCAGTCGCCTGCTCGGTAGCAGCGCCGTGGTCGAACCAACCTCGCCAGCCCGCTGGTGGGGGGCCGATCAAAGTGGCTGGTTTGCCGACGCAGGCTTGAAAAAGGCCGATTTCAAAGGTTTTTTTACCAGCAAAGTACAGGTCAAGGCGGGGACCTTCCGCATCCCGCCCAAAGAGATTGAAGACATGCTGCCGCGCCAGCTGTTGATGCTCAAAGTCGCGGACGAAGCCCTGCAAGATGCCGGCATAAAGAACGAGGAACTGCTCTTCACCGGCGTCTTCATCGGCACCGGACTCGATCTGAACGCCACCAATTTCAGCTTCCGCTGGTCGATCCAGAAACTGGCGCAACAGTGGGCAAACGAATTACAGCTTGATCTGTCTGCTGCCGAGATGGCGGCATGGGTTGACGCCCTGCGGGAGTCAGCCGCCCCCCCCTTGAGCGCCAACCGGGTGATGGGCGCTCTGGGCAGCGTTGTGGCCAGCCGGGTCGCCAAGGAATTCAAAGTCGGTGGTCCCAGCTTCACCATTTCGAATGAAGAAAATTCCGGATTACGAGCGCTTGAGGTCGGCGTTCGGGCACTTCAGGAAGGTTCTATCAACCGGGCCATTGTCGGAGCCGTCGATATGGCCGGTGATCTGCGTGCCGTGCTTGGCCAACATGCCGCCTGGCCCTTTTCGCGCAGCGGAACGGTACGCCCCTTCGATAAAGACGCTGACGGCACGGTGGTCGGAGAGGGAGCGGCAGCTGTCATCCTCAAGCGCCTTGACGATGCCCGCCAAGACGGTGACCGGATCTACGCCGTCATCGGGGGGGTCGGCAGCGCTATTGGCGGGGGGGCGGAATCAACCAGCCCGGAGCAACAAGCCTATACCCGCGCCATTGAACGCGCCGTTAACGAGGCGGGCATCCGCCCGGAAAGTGTGAGTTACCTCGAAACCGACGGCAGCGGCCTGGCGCGCCATGACGAACTCGAAGCCAACGCTCTCGGCGCTTTTTTCGGGACGACGCAGAACGCGAATCCCTGCTATATCGGCAGCGCCAAGGGGGATGTCGGCCACGCCGGGGCGGCGGCAGGGTTGGTGTCACTCATAAAAGCAGCGCTGTGTCTCGACCAGAAAATCCTTCCGCCGCTGCGCAACGTACAGACATTGCGCTACAACTGGGTACGGGGGAAACGCAACTTTGTTGCTCCCGAATCCGCCCGCTTCTGGCTGCGCAATCGGGCCGAGGGACCACGGCGGGCGCTGGTCAGTGGCCTCGGCAGTGACGGCAGCTGCTCACAGGTGATCCTCGAAGGGATCGATGACACCTCCAGCAGGGTGCGATCGCTCCCTGTCGCGCGTCCGCTCGGTGCCCTTGATGAAGGTCTTTTCGCGCTGGCAGCAGATGATGTTGCCGGGCTGCTGGCCCTGATCAGTCGCCTTCAGCAGTTCGCGGCACTGGCTCCCGAGGGGACTATCGACCAGCTGGCAGCACAGTGGTATCACGAAGTCGGGCTCGCTCACCACCACCCGTTATGTGTGGCACTGGTGGTCACTGACCGCACGGAGTTATTTGAACACCTTGAGCAGGCGGCGCTGGCACTGCGCGACAACCCGGGCGGGGCGCTGGGTGGAAGCGCGCCCCCCGCTCTTGCCGCGACCCGTGATCGGCTTTTTTACACCCCCCGACCGCTGGCACCCGAGGGGAAGGTAGCCTTTGTCTTCCCCGGCTCCGGCAATCATTTTGCCGGAATGGGGTGCGAACTCTCCGCCCGCTGGCCGGCAATCTATCGCCGCCAGGACAGTGCCAGCGAGTTTCTGGCCCGTCAGTTTTTGCCCGAGCACTTCTGGAAGGCGGTGCTCGCCGAAGCGGTACACGACAACCATAACGCCCTGGTGATCGGTCAGGTTGCCGTCGGCACCGCAATCAGCGATCTGGTACGCAGTTTCGGTATTGAGCCGCAGGCGGTGAGCGGCTACAGCCTCGGCGAATCAGCGGGGCTCTTCTCCCTCCAGGCCTGGGAAGATCGTGACGGCATGGCGCGGCGACTTGCAGAATCCCCGCTCTTTACCGAGGAGCTGGCCGGTCGCTGCACAGCGGCCCGCAAAGTCTGGAACCTGCATCGCGATGAGTCCGTCGACTGGGTGCTCGGTATTGTCGATGTTCCCGCCGACCGGGTGCGGCAGGCACTGATCAACAAAAACCGCGCTTATCTGTTGATCGTCAATACGCATAGGGAGTGCGTTATTGGTGGTGATCGCCGTCAGGTTGAAGCGCTGGCACGCGAGGTCAACGGCCACTTTTTTCCGTTGCGGGGGGTCACCACGGTTCATTGTGAAGTCGTCGCACCGGTGGCAAAAGGGTACCGCGAGCTGCATCTCTTTCCGGTTAGCGCACCACCGGGGATCGATTTTTACAGCTGCGCACGGGGTGAACGTTATCCGCCCACCACCGATAATGCCGCCGATGTGATCCTTGAACAGGCACTGACGACGGTTGATTACACCCGCGTGATCAAGCGCGCTTACGCCGACGGCGTGCGCATTTTTCTCGAAATGGGTCCCGGCAATTCCGGTAGCCGCATGATCAGCAGTATTCTCGAAGGGCAGCCGCACCTGGCCCGCGCTGCCTGTTATCCCGGCCCGCCGCCGACGTCGTTGATACTGCGCCTGTTAGCCAACTGTCTGGCGGAACGCGTGCCGGTGAATCTGGCGGCACTTTACCCCGAGTCGGTCAAAAGTATCGCCCCGCCCGCCGGACCGTACATCGAGACGACCATCGGCGGCGCCCCCTTTACCCCCGCGCCGCCGCCGCAACCGCCCCTCCCCCTGGCAACGGCGACGGAGCACTTTGCAACGCCTGAAAATTTGTCGGCCACCATTGATGTGCCGGACCCGGCGTCAGCCCCAAGCGCCACGCCACTGGTGGCACAGCTGGCAGCATCGGGTGCCCTCAACGCACAAACCCATGGTGCCTACCTGAACTTCGCCGCCACCATGGAACAGACACTGACCGCGAATATTCATCGGCAGCTGTCACTGTTCCAGCAGCTGGCAGCCAACGGCGCAACGCTGCCGCAGCTGGAGTCGCTTGATTTCACCGCGCCCGGGATCACGCCGCAAGCGCCGGTTTTCACCCCGCTGGCACCACGCAACACACCGGTTCCGCTCCCCGCTGCACAACCGCCACTCTTTAACCGCGCCCAATGTATGGAATTAGCGATCGGCTCCTGCGCCGCGGTGCTCGGTCCGGAGTTCGCCGAGGTTGACAACTATCCGACACGCGTCCGCCTGCCGGACGAACCGCTGATGCTGGTCGACCGCATCATGGCGGTCGAGGGGAAACCCCGTTCGATGACGCGTGGTCGGGTGATCACCGAACATGATGTCACCGCCGACCGCTGGTATCTTGACGGTGGCCGTATGCCAACCTGTATCGCCGTCGAGGCGGGGCAGGCGGACCTTTTTCTTTCCGGCTACCTGGGGATCGACTTTATCAGCAAGGGGCAGGCGGTCTACCGGTTGCTCGATGCGGTGGTCACTTTCCATCGCACCCTGCCGGTTCCGGGCGACGTGATCCGTTATGATATCAGGATCGATGAATTTTTCCGTCAGGATCAGACCTATCTGTTCCGTTTCAATTTTGAAGGCACGGTCAACGGCGAACCGCTGCTGTCGATGCGTAACGGGGTTGCCGGTTTCTTCACCGCGCAGGAGCTGGCCGCCGGGCAGGGGATTGTCCATACCAAACTCGATCGGTTGCCGCAACCCGGCACCCGGCCCGCGGACTGGCGCGAACTGGTACCACTGGCAGCGGAGGCCTACAACGAAGACCAGGTTGCCGCCATTTACGCCGGTGACCTCGCAACGGCCTTCGGTGCCCTCTTCAGCACGTTACCGTTGACCAGGCCCTACACCTTGCCGGGCGGTTATCTCAAGCTGGTTGATCGGGTTATTGAGCTCGATCCGCAAGGCGGTCGCTACGGCCTCGGCCTGATCCGTGCTGAAATGGATATCCACCCCGACGACTGGTTCCTCACCAGTCATTTCTGCGACGACCATGTCATGCCCGGCACCCTGATGTATGAGTGCTGCATGCACACCTTGCGGATTTATCTGCTGCGTATGGGGTGGGTCGGCGCAGCGGGCAGCACCTGGTGCGAACCGCTTCCCGGCGTCAACAGCGGACTGAAATGTCGCGGACAGGTGGTTGAAACCACGCGGACCGTGACGTATCAGGTGAGTATCAAGGAACTCGGCTACGCTCCGGAACCGTTTGCGATTGGCGATGCATTGATGTTTGCCGACGGCAAGCCGATTGTCGAGATTCCGAACATGTCACTGCGACTGGCAGGGCTGACCCGTGAAAAGGTTGAACGTTTGTGGGTACAGAATACCCCCGAAACTCCGGAAACATCTGCCAAACAGGTACTTTACGATTACGATAAAATTCTTGCCTACGCCATCGGCAAGCCGTCGGAGGCGTTCGGCGAACCGTACCGCATCTTCGATCAGCAGCGCAAGATTGCCCGCCTGCCGGGTCCGCCCTTCCAGTTTCTCGATCGCATCACCGCCGTCAGCGGCGAAGCGTTTAAACTGGTCGCCGGAGCGACCTGTACCGCAGAGTACGATGTACCGCACAACGCCTGGTATTTCAACGCCGGACGGCAACCGGAAATGCCGTTCAGCATTCTGCTCGAAACCGGCCTGCAACCGTGCGGCTGGCTGGCGGCTTATCTCGGTTCGGCGCTGACCAGTCAGACCGATCTCAAGTTTCGCAATCTCGACGGCAACGCCATCCAGCAGCGTCCGGTCACGCCCCAGACCGGGACGCTGACGACTCAGGTGAAGATAACGCGTATCGCCAGCAGCGGCGGGATGATTATCCAGAATTACGATTTCACAATCAGCGATCAGCACGGACCGATCTACACCGGTGATACGGTGTTCGGTTTCTTCTCGGCGGAATCCCTGGCCCAGCAGGTCGGGGTGCGTGATGCCCAACCGTATGCACCCGCGGCAGCGGAAGCAGACCGTGCCGAACAATTTGACTATCCGCGCGCGGCCCCCTTCCCGGAAACGCAACTGCGAATGATCGATCGCGTTGAACAGTTCATTGCTGACGGCGGGCCGCACGGACTCGGTTTTATTCGCGGCAGCAAGCGGGTCGATGCGAATGAATGGTTTTTCAAGGCCCATTTTTATCAGGATCCGGTCTGCCCCGGTTCGCTGGGGCTCGAATCGTTTTTGCAGCTGCTCAAGGTGGTGGCCGCAAAACGCTGGAACGTCACCGCTGCAAGCATCTTCACCGCCCCGGTCTGCGGGGAAAAACATCGCTGGAACTATCGTGGCCAGATTGTTCCGCAGAACAATCTGGTCCTGGTCGAGGCGGTGGTGACGGCGGTCGATGATGCGCGACAGCAGCTCACCGCGAACGGCTACCTGTCAGTCGACGGTAAAATCATCTATCAGATGAACGATTTCAAGCTTCGTATACAGCCGTCGTTTGAAAACCCTGCTTGATTGTCGACTGTACAGCAGGTATTATAGCCCGGTTTGCGTAGCGAAAAATTATGATCTTGAGATGGTGGTACGGATGAGATACTCACGCGTTTATATTGAATCGGTCGGCTACGAACTGGCACCGATCGTGGTCACCTCGACAGAGCTGGAACAGCGCCTGCGACCAATGTACGATGCCCTGCATATCGCACCGGGGCAACTCGAAGCGTTGACCGGGATCCGTGAACGCCGTTGGTGGAAACCGCACACGCCGGTCTCGGAAGGAGCCATTGCCGCCGCGCAGAAAGCATTGCGCGAACGCAACATTTCACCGACCGATATCGGGGCGGTGGTCTACGCCGGGGTGTGTCGCGAACATTACGAACCGGCAACCGCCTGTCAGGTGGCGGCGGCGCTCGGGGTGCATGGCGAGGCGGCGATTTATGACACCTCCAACGCCTGCCTCGGGGTACTCAACGGCGTCCTCGATATTGCCAACCGCATCGAACTCGGGCAGATCCGCGCCGGTCTGGTGGTCGCCTGTGAAAGTTCCCGCGAGATCAATGAGACGATGATCCAGCAGATGCTGGACCAACCGACGATGGAAAGTTTTACCACGTCACTGGCCACATTGACCGGCGGATCGGGTGCCGCAGCCGTCCTTTTGACCGACGGTTCGTTCACCCCGGCGCGGCGTCCGCGGCTGCTCGGCGGGATCAATCTGGCCGAGCCCCAGCATCACAAACTCTGTCGCTGGGGAATCAGATCGGACGCCCCGGAACATCATGTCCCCTATATGCAGACCGATGCTGTCGCGGTCATGAAACACGGCGTGGAACTCGGCAAACGCACCTGGGACGCGTTCGTCAAGGAACTTGATCTGACCACCGAGCGCTTCGACAAGGTCATTTGTCATCAGGTTGGTGAAGCTCACCAGAAGCTGATCCTGCAAACGATCGGTGTGGCTGCGGAGAAAGATTTCTCCACCTATGAGTTTCTCGGCAATATGGGAACGGTGTCACTGCCGGTCACCGCCGCCATCGCCAAAGAACGTGATTTCCTCCTCCCCGGCGACATGGTCGGTTTTCTTGGCATCGGCAGTGGCCTCAACTGCCTGATGCTCGGTATTCAATGGTAAATAACACCGCAAAAGTTCCGTCCGGCGGCGTTATTGCCTCAGCGTCATTGACCTTTTGCACGAGTGCCTCTACTGATGACCGATCTTTATCCCTTTAAAAATAATTTTCTTGATCTGAACGGCCTGCAATATCACTACCTTGACGAGGGCAACGGCAATCCGGTCGTGATGGTGCACGGCAACCCGAGCTGGTCATTCTACTACCGCGATCTGGCCAAATCGTTACGCGAGCACTACCGCGTTATCGTTCCCGACCATATCGGCTGCGGCCTTTCAGACAAACCGGGGGACGACGCTTACAGCTATACCCTCAAGCAACGGGTCGATGATCTTGAGTCGTTGCTTGACCAGCTGGAGGTGCGTTCACGCATCACGCTGGTGGTTCACGACTGGGGCGGCATGATCGGGATGGCCTACGCCAGCCGTCACCCGGAACGGATCGCGCGGCTGGTGATTCTCAATACTGCTGCTTTTCATCTCCCCGCCAGGAAGGCTTTCCCCCTGGCACTGAAAATCTGCCGCAATACCGCCTTCGGTGCCTTCCTGGTGCAGCAGCTGAATATGTTTGCCTTGCTGGCGGCCCGGGTCGGCTGCAAGCGTCACCCGCTGTCCCCCGCAATTCGCGGTGCCTACTGCGCCCCTTACGACACCCCTGCCAACCGTATCGCCACCCTGCGCTTTGTCCAGGATATCCCGCTCAAACCGGAAGATCCCGGCTACGCACTGATCAGCGAGATTGAGAGCGGACTGGAACGCTTTGCCACCCTGCCGATGATGATCTGCTGGGGGCTGAAAGATTTCGTCTTCGACGTCCATTTTCTCAACGAATGGCAACGCCGTTTCCCGCATGCCGAAGTTCATGCTTTTGCCGATTGCGGTCACTATATTCTGGAAGATGCCAAAGACGAGGTCATTCCGCTGATCACACAGTTTCTGGCCGCGCACCCGATCAACGGAAAGACCCCGTGAATCAAACCGTCTCCACCAATGTTGCCGCGCATCTGCCCAAGATGGCGCAACTCCAGCCGGAAACGCCAGCGATTCACATCCCGCGTAAAGGTTTCGGTCAACCTTACGATCACTACTCCTTCGCCCAACTGGATCAGGCCACGAATTGCATGGCGGCGGCGCTCGACGCGCTCGGCATCAAACGCGGCGTACGTACGGTCCTGATGGTCCCTCCCGGTTTCGACTTCTTCGCGCTGACCTTCGCACTCTTCAAGATCGGCGCGGTGCCGGTTCTGGTCGATCCGGGGATGGGGCTCAAGAACCTTAAAACCTGCCTCGCCGAGGCCGCGCCACAGGCCTTTATCGGTGTTCCCAAAGCGCACCTTGCCCGGCTGCTCTTCGGTTGGAGCAAGCCCACGATCAAAATCCTGCTTACGGTTGGCCGCCGACTCGGTTGGGGAGGGACAACTCTGGAGCAAGCATTGGCGACGATTCCGGCCGATCAGTCATACCCCGCCGCGCACACCACCCGCGACGAAACCGCTGCGATTCTCTTCACCAGCGGCAGCACCGGCGTGCCGAAAGGTGCCCTTTACAGTCACGGCAACTTCACCGCCCAGGTCGAGGCGTTACGCGAGCTCTACGCTATTCGTCCGGGGGAGATCGATCTGCCGACCTTCCCCCTTTTCGCGCTCTTTGCCCCGGCGCTGGGGATGACATCGGTTATCCCGGAGATGGATTTTACCCGCCCCGCCGCTGTCGATCCGGTCAAAATTTTTGCCGCGATTGAAACCTTTCAGATTACGACCATGTTCGGTTCCCCGGCACTGATCAACCGCCTCAGTCATTACGGTGTCACCCATAACGTCACGTTGCCGAGCCTCAAACGGGTCATCTCCGCCGGAGCGCCGGTCGCGGCTGAGGTGCTGGAACGCTTCACGACCCTGCTTACCCCTGGCGTCGAAGTCTACACCCCTTACGGCGCCACCGAAGCGCTGCCGGTCTGCTCAATCGGCAGCACCGAAATTCTCGCCAGTACCCGTCTGGCAACCACGCAAGGGCGCGGCGTTTGTGTCGGGCCGCCGGTAGCGTCGATTATCGCGGAAATAATCCCGATCACCGATGAACTTCTGCCCTGCTGGGATGACACGCTCAAGCTGGGCACCGATGAGATCGGCGAGATTGTGGTGCGCGGGCCGCAGGTAACGCAAAGTTATTTCAATCGCCCGCAATCGACCGCGCTGGCAAAAATCCCGATCCCGGAAGAGGACAGTTTTTTCCATCGTATGGGCGATCTCGGTTATCGCGATGAGCAGGGGCGCATCTGGTTCTGCGGGCGCAAGGCACACCGGGTGGTGACCGCCGCAGGGACCCTGTTCACCATCCCCTGCGAAGCAATTTTCAACACCCACCCGCAGGTTTTTCGCACCGCGCTGGTCGGCATCGGCACGCCTGGTCGGCAGCAACCGGTGCTCTGCATCGAGCTGGCACCGGGAACGCAGCGTTCAGCTCAGATCCGCATCCTTGCAGAACTCCGCGTCATCGGTAGCGAACATCCAATCACCCGTCCGATTGACGACTTGTTAATCCACCCGGCCTTTCCGGTCGATATTCGTCACAACGCCAAAATTTTCCGTGAAAAACTGGCCCTCTGGGCGGCGGAGCGTTTGTCATGAGAGTGCTGGTCACCGGCGGCGGGGGATTCCTCGGCAAGGCGATCTGCAAACTGCTGATCGAGCGCGGGGACGCAGTCCGTTCGTTCTCGCGCAACGCCCACCCGGCGCTGACAGCGCTGGGGGTAGAGCATCGGCAGGGAACGCTGAACGATGGTGAGGCGGTCAGAAATGCGGTGCAAGGATGCGAGCTGGTCTTTCACGTCGCTGCCAAGGCGGGAATATGGGGTCCGTATCAGGAGTTTTACGCGACGAATGTGCTCGGTACCGCACATGTCATCGCCGCTTGCCGCGCGGAGGGGGTTCGGCGTCTGGTCTACACCAGCTCCCCGAGTGTGGTTTTTAACGGCACCGACATGGAAGGGATCGATGAATCGGCCCCTTACCCGCAACATTTTGAGGCCTTTTACCCGCAAACCAAGGCGGAAGCGGAACAGCTGGTGTTGCGCGCCGCCGACGCGACACTGGCGACGGTCGCCCTGCGCCCCCACCTGATCTGGGGACCGGAAGACAATCATCTCGTCCCCCGGATTCTCGCGCGCGGCGCGACGGGATGCTTGCGCCGGATCGGCACCCGCCCCTGCCTGGTCGATACGATCTATATCGACAACGCCGCCCTTGCTCACCTGCAAGCGGCCAATCGACTCGACATCGGATCGGTGGTATCGGGCAAAGCTTATTTTCTCTCCCAGGGGGAACCGCTGCCACTGTGGGACGTCGTCAATCACATCCTTGACGCTGGTGGACTGCCACCAGTCACCCGCAGCACCTCCCCGGCAGTGGCCTACTGCATCGGTGCCGTACTGGAAAAGATTTATCCGCTGTTGCATTTGCCGGGCGAACCGCCGATGACCCGTTTTGTTGCCCGCGAACTCTCGACCGCACACTGGTTCGATCTTGGCGCGGCACGGCGGGATTTTGGTTATCAATCACAGGTGTCGTTTGCCGAAGGGATTGAACGGCTGCGCCAGTGGCTGGCAAAAACCTGAGCAGGAGACCGGCATGTCTTCTGTCCAACTCACCTGCTGGCAGCCGTCGCCAACCCGGCTTGATCTCGACAGACAAACCGCCCACCTCTGGCGTTTTCGTCTCGACCTTTCTGCGGCGGAGATTGGCACCTTGACGCATCTGCTCAGCGCCGAAGAACAACATCGCGCCACGCGGCTGCGCGACCCGGCAAAAGGCGCTCACTTTATCGTCGGCCGGGGCCGCCTGCGCCAGATTCTGGCGCGCTACCTCGACTGTCCTCCCACTGTTATCGAGTTTTCCAGCACCGCGCAGGGCAAACCACACCTGACCGCGTGCAAAGGACTTTCCTTCAATCTCGCTCATGCCGGTGAGTGGGGGGTCCTGCTGGTTGCTGCGGGCTCCGAGGTCGGCGTTGATATCGAACAGATTGACCCGCGGCTGGATTTTGAGCAGGTCGTGGCGCGTTATTTTTCAGCAGCAGAGGAAAGTGCCATGCAGCGTTGTCCCGCCCCGCGTCAGCGCCGCTTCTTCTTTCGGCTCTGGACCCGCAAGGAAGCGGGATTGAAATATCAGGGATGCGGATTTTCCGCACCTTTATCCGCAACAGACAGCAAAGCGCGGAGCAGATTATTTACCCCGGCACGAGGATATCTCGGTGCGCTGACGGTAGTGGATCGCATAGCTGTTGTGCAACGCTGGGATTTCTGACTTGATCACCCACGACTGAGGCGGGCACTCAGGGGCGAAATTTTTTGATTTGGACGTCTTTCATCATTTTGTAATGTTTGTCGTTGCCAGTGAGCAGCGGAAGGCCGTAGGCGACAGCAGTTGAACCAATCAGGGCATCGGCAAGTTGCATAGAGTAACTCAAGAAATGTTGCTCAACGGCAAACATGGCTTTGGCCGAAATTTCTTCCGTTATATACAGGATTGACGCGTTCCATGCGTGAAGAGCCTGGCGCAGACTGTTCAGTTCGTTTTTATTTCTCATTCCCTGGACAAGTTCCATGTAAGTGATAACGGAAAGAGAAAAACTTTCCAGATTTTCTATGGTCTTAAATGCCTTTTCATTGCCACGCAGATACCAGACAAGTACGTCAGTATCGACCATTATCATGAAAAACGTCCTTTTCTTAAATTTCTGACATATTCATCGACGTTTTGAGAGTGGTCATGGTCTTTCCACATGCCAAACAATTTATGTTGTGAAATTTTTGTATTTTTCTCCTCAAAAGGAACCAGCCTGGCGCAAGGTTTCCCCCGGAAAGTGATGACGACCTCCTCTCCTCTGTTTACGGTTTCTATTAATTCTTTGGAGTGAAATCTTAAATCTTTAGCTGTCGCTTTCATGATGTACCCCCGATCCGATTGTTTATATTTCAGAGTATAAACTTCAGCGCTTGAGAAGTCAAATTCTGGTGATGGCTGTCTCCTGCAACAGCTGATCAAGACGATGAAAAAAATAATTTTGATCTTCGTCACCCAGAAAGATGTCTGATCGTTCAATACCACGAACGATTACGTGTTGTAACAGCCCCGGAATGTCTATACGTGCGCGTCTTGGCATGTTGGGAGTAGAACCGATAATGGGTAAATGTCAATATAGAATGTTCCCTTTTTTCCCTGGAAAAATGATAAAATTTAATTTTCGTTAGCTCCTATTCCCGCTATTATTGTCCCCGGTGTCTCGCGTCAACTATCTTGTACTCTTTGATGTCTATTCCCGGTGCGAAACTGCGGCAACTCAATAACCATTCCCGGAGCTGCTCGACCAGCTTCGGAAGAAAGAATCTTCAGCATGTTGTTTTTTTTGAAAAAGTTCCTTGCGAAAGAATCGTCGACCGGTATCCTCCTGATGATTGCAACTGTCCTTGCGATGTTGTTAGCCAACTCGCCGTTGTTGATTCCCACATTATTCGGACTTACCTTTCCTGATTATTTGGCACCATTTGCGATATCGTCACCTTATTCGGAC
>JARGFI010000026.1 GCA_029210745.1 Desulfuromonadales bacterium | reverse complement strand
ATGGACACGCACCCTCGCCGCCGGAGTAACCAGCAGCCCACTCACAGTAAAGGTCCCCGAAGATGCCGATCCCGACGGGCAATTTGTGTTGGTGTTTCAGGGGGCGCTGGGGAATGAGACTGGCGCGGTGGTTGGACGGGTGGTAGAAATTAAGGACAACAGCTGGTCGTATCTAATCATCAAGCAAATATCTCAGGAAACCTCCTCTGAAGCTTTCTTTCACGAAGGGTCCAGTGAATTTGGTGGTGAAAAAATTTCTAAGTTTATCAACTTTTCTACTGGCATTAATTTCATTGAGTGGGAGTTTGAGTGGCTTGGCAAACCTGCCGAAATAGTCTCCATCGAAATTGCCAGCTACCCTTCTAGATGGGAATGTACAAATAAGATCATTGTATCACTCACACCAAGCTCAAATGGAAAAATTGAATATATCAATAAACAGAAAAATAAAGGGTCAATTTATGCGAACGTCAAGGGTGCCCCCTTTTCTCCGTACCTTACAGTTACGACAAAAGATAAAAATGGTGCTTTACAATACTATTCCGAACCAGTTTTCATTGCTTTCAGTCAAGTTTACACTGAGGTTGCATTTGAGGCGTATGAGTGCAATGAGTATAGCCGCAGAATTTATTCCAATTTCAGAAACCATACGAGGTATTCACACATGTGCGTGCAGCTGCCCGCAAACTACGGTCTAGAAAACATTACGCCCTTCCAGAGTCCTTGGAAGGATCTTGGTTATTATGAGTACAATGGGGGGGAGTACCTTTATAAGGAATACCGTTATGGCGAAGAAATACGCTATGGTGCAGGCGAAAGCTGGAGAGAGTACAATGATAAAATTGGTAGTTTGCTCCCATTATATCCATACACGGTTACGCCTCTGACAATCAAACGAACCTGGAGTTCATATACGCTAAATAAACTGCAATCGTTGGGATATGACACCACCTCTCTTCCAGAATGGAATCTATATGTAGATTTTGTCAGATTGCGTAAATAAACGCATTAATTTCGCTATTAGAAAAACGATCCAGCGCCCTCGCTGATCCCTGCGGGGGCGCTTCAATAACGATCATTTTAAATTTCCACCATCAAAACTCTGCATCCAAAAGAAATAAATCTCACCTCTCTTGCGTCTTTTCTCCTAAACCTGCAATAATGTAATCCTACACTCGTGTTGACATCAATCCTCCCGGAAGGACATTTCATGAGTCTGCCCCGCCACGCACTGATAACCAAAACGATCGACATCCTTGTTGCCGATTTTTTGCAAGGAAAGATTGAAGCGCTGCGCCTGGCCATGACCGCGCTGCTGGCAGGAGGGCATCTGCTCCTTGAAGATATCCCCGGCCTCGGCAAAACCACTTTGGCGTTGGCTCTTTCGGGTGCTCTCGGGCTCAGTTTCGGGCGGGTGCAATGTACCAGCGATCTGCTGCCGTCCGACATCACCGGGCTGTCGATCTTCGACCGGGAAAAGAACGCATTCAAATTCATGCCCGGCCCGATCTTCAACAATCTGCTGCTGGTCGACGAAATCAATCGCGCCACGCCGAAAACCCAGAGTGCCCTGCTCGAAGCGATGGAGGAACGCCGGGTGACGATTGAGGGGACGACCCACAATCTGCCCGATCCTTTTCTGGTGATCGCCACCCAGAATCCGCTCGAACAGGTCGGCACCTACCCGTTGCCTGAATCGCAGATGGATCGTTTTCTGATCACTACCGGCGTCGGTTATCCTCCGCCGGCGATCGAAAAAGAGATTATCCGCGCGGGGAGTATCCGCGAGGAAATCCGCGCCATGCACGCGTTGCTGACCCTTGACGACATTCTCACCGCGCGCCGTTTCATCCACGAGGAAATCCAGCTTGGCGACCGGGTGCTCGATTACATTCACACTCTGATCGTTGCCACCCGCGACCATGAGATGCTCCTCTCCGGCATCTCGACCCGCGGCGGGATCGCCATCGCCGATGCCGCCCGTGCCGCCGCCTACCTGCGCGGCCGCGCTTACGTCATCCCCGAAGATGTGCGCGAGATGATCCTCCCGGTCGGTGCCCACCGGCTGATTCCGCGCGCCGAACATGAAACCCTCGGCAAGAGAGAGGTGCTGCAATCGATCGTCGCCGCCCGACCGGTTCCTTTGGCCTGAAGCTGACCAAGGCGGGCGGATTTTATATCGCCATCACCTTGCTCCTCGGTTTCGCCGCCGTCAATACCGGCAACAACCTGATCTATCTGATCGTTTCGGCGCTGCTCGGCTTCATGTCGATCACCGGTGTGCTGGGCAAAGGCAATCTCGACCGGTTGCAGGTCACGATTCTTCCCCCAAGCGAGATTTATGCCGGGGTCACCACCCTGCTGACGATCAGGCTTCGCAATCAACGCCGTTTTCTCCCCGGTTTTCTGCTTTGCCTCAGCGTCGGCAACAACCAGACCGTGGTCCCCTATCTGTCACGGCAACGCGACACCCACGCCACCGTCCGCTTGTGTCTTGACGGTCGCGGCTACCACGCCGCCCCGGCAGTCACCATCAGCTCCCCCTTTCCGGTCAATTTCTTTGTCCGCGCGCGCACCATCATCGCGGATCGTCAACTGCTGGTTTTCCCCGCTCCACTGCACTGCGTAGCGGATGATGAACAGGGCCGATCACGCCCGCGAGAAGGCATTTCCACCGCCAATCGCGGGAGCACCGGAGAACTGCGCCAGATCAGCGATTATCGCGGCGGCGAACCGGTCAAACTGATTCACTGGCGTCTGAGCGCCAAACACGGCAGTCTCAAAGTGCGGGAACTGTCCGCCACCCAGCGGGAACCGTTAGTGATTGATCTGCTTAAACTTCCCGGTCGGACGATTGAAGAGCAACTGCGTCAGGCGGTGTTCCTCATCGACCGCAGCCAGCGCAACGGGCGTCCTGTCGGTCTCAAACTTCCGCACGTCACCGTCCCGGCGCAGGTCGGTCTGCCCCATAAACATCAACTCCTTACTGAACTTGCGCTCTATGGTCAACCTTCGCACCCCGCTTAACTGGCTCCACTACGTGATCTGCCTGCTCGGCGTTGCCCCGGTCTACTCCGCTCTCGCGCTGCCAGCCCAGATCGCTCTGCCACTGGCGCTGCTCGGCGGTATCGGCGCTGATCGACAGCAGCGCACCGTGATCCCCGACCGGGGGGCAACGCTCGCTTCGCTCATCTTTTTCATCTTTTATGGCTGGCAGGTCAGCTTTGTTAATCTGATCGATCCGGTGATGAACATCCTCGCCCTGCTGATCGCGATTCGGCTGCTTGGTGCCAAGAGCGGTCGGCACCTGTTGCAAAACTACACCCTGGCGCTCTTCAGTCTGGCCGCCTCGGCGCTTTTGAAACTCGATGCCAGCTTCCTCAGCTACCTGATCCTGATGGTCTTCGCCATCGCTGTCTCACTGGTACTTTTGACCTATGTCGAGAGCGATGAAAAGATGCGCTTGAGCGCTGCTGAATTTCGCAAGATCATCACCGTCGCCCTGCTGATGCCGGGGATTGCACTGCTGTTGATGCTCGCCTTCTTTGTCATCTTGCCGCGCACCCAATACCCGCTGTGGAACTTTCTCAATCCTGGCGGCACCAGCAAGGTCGGGTTCAGTGAAGAGGTGCGCCCCGGCACGGTTTCGAATCTGGCGGAAACCAAAACTCCGGTTTTCCGCGCAAAAACTATGGAGCTGCCGAAGGAAGATCTCTACTGGCGCGGCATTGTTCTCAGTCAACTGGAGGGGAACAACTGGAAACGCTTGCCGGAAGTCCCCGGCACCACGCCAGATATCAGAGGAGGGCGTGCCGTTGCCGTAACGGTTTACCCCGAGCTGAATGAGCGCCGTTACCTTTTTGCTCTCGATGTGCCGGGACAAATCAGCGGTATCAGGGCCGCGCGCGATGCTGAAGGGGTACTGACGCTGCACCGGACACCGCGTAAACGCTTTTTCTATGAAATTGTCTCGCACCTCGGGGCAACCCTTAAGGCACCAGTGCGAGCAGATCGCTGGCTCCAGGTACCGGAAAATATTTCACCACGCATTGTCAATCTGGCGCAACAACTGCGTGCCGCCGGGGCAACAGATGATCAACGGTTTGCCGCGCTGGTAAACTATTTTCGCACGGCAAAGTTTTCATATTCCCACCGCGATCTACCCCGCAGCAGCGACCCCGTCGATGAATTTTTATTCGAGCGCAAAGCCGGCTACTGTGAATTTTTCGCGTCGTCTTTCGCCCTTTTGGCACGCTTGAGCGATATCCCGGCCCGGCTGGTCGGCGGCTACTATGGAGGGGATTATAATGACCTTGGCGGCTACTATCTGGTCAGCGAGGATCAGGCACACGTCTGGGTCGAGGTGCTGTTTGAGGGCGAAGGGTGGCGGCGTTTTGACCCAAGTACGCTGGCGGTCAATGCCGCGGAGGAACTGCAACGGAGCGACGCTGCGCTTTCGTTGGCACAACGGCTGACCGATGCCGCTGATTATTTCTGGCAGCGCGCGGTTATCGTCTATGACTTTGATCGGCAGATGACCTTGCTCTTTGCCACCGGTCGCAACCTGCGCGCCCTGCGCCCGCAGCTCAAAAAACCGGCCACCACAACCGTGCTGATGGTACTCGGCGGGCTGGGCATGATCGTCGTCAGCGGCTACTGGCGACGTACCCGCCACCGCGCTCATCCGCTACTGCGCGCCTACCTGCGCTGCGTAGCTCGCCGTTACCCTGCTGCCGTGCTGCCGCCCCGTTGCGGTCTGACAGAGCTGGCTGAAGCGGTGAATGATCCGCGCTGTCAGCGCTTCGCTGACATCTATGGCGGGGCGTTTTATCGCGATCGACTGTTGACGAGGGAGGAACGTGAGGCGTTGCGGGAGATTATTGACCAGCTCAAGTCAGCGCAGCATTAACACTAAGGGGCACGGCGAGACCTGTGCCACGGATCACGGGAGACCCTTGACATACGCCGCCATCCCTTGCAGGGTATTGCGCAGGAACATCCTCTCGCGCTCACGAATATCCCCAGGTAATTGATCGATCAGGCGATAATGCGCATCACGCTCCTGCAACCAGCAAAAGAACGCCTCTTCCCGTGTCGCTTCCGGCAGCACGGCAAGCGCCTTCACCCCCTCCACCCATAACAGCAGCTGCGCCCGTGCGATCCGCAGATGGGTCAGGGCATCATCGACCCAACCATAATGAGCAAACACCATCGTTTGCGGCTGCAAGGCAATCATCCTGTCAAGGGAGGCTAAAGCAACCGGCAGCAAAAAGCGCGGCGGGGTGGCCGGACGCATGTAAATTTGTCCGGCAAGCTCGCAGCGCACTCCGGCAACCTCCCCTGCAAAGAGCAAATCATCGAGCAGATAACACAGATGGTGCGGTGCATGACCAGGGGTTTTGTAGGCCCGTACCCCGAGTGAGCCGATTGTTTCACAAAAACCGGTCTGCTGCGCGGGCACCGGCAGAATCTCGCCATAAATGTCGGCTGTTTTGCCAAGGACCTTGAGTGATCCCTGCCACAGTTTCTCCGGAGCCACCAGGTGTGCAACACCATCCGGGTGACAGATCACTTGTGCGTCGGGAAATGTTTGCAGCAAAGTGCCGGTGCCACCGGCATGATCGATATGGATGTGCGTCAGCAAGATATAGTCGAGCCGCTCGACCCCGATCCGTCTCAGCTCCCGTAGCAGAGAGGGAATCGATGAACTCGGTCCGGGGTCAATCAACAATGTCCCGTTTGGGGTGTGATACACCCACGCACTGATAAACTGACGAAATCCGGGCAGATCAGGCTGGTCAAGATCGATAGAATGCAGTTGTTGTCGATCCATATGCGTTTTAACCGTGAAATAAATTGATTATGCAAAGCGATTGAAAGCGCGCTGCCGATATTTTTCAAAATACTGGTTGTTTGCAAAAAAACTCATTAAAATCAGTCGTCTAGGCGATTTTATTCAGACCGGGTTGGCATGTCAACCGGGTGGATATCAAAAAACACTTTGGCAGACAAAACAAAAAAATCTGTAACATGCTGTTTTATAAGGACTTTTTTGAACTTTTCGCTTGCAATAAGAAATTTTGTACCTATATTTAAGACAGAACATTGATGATAATTTCAATCACAGCACATCCAAGGAGTTTATTATGCAGTGCCCGGTTTGCAAAACCCGTAAACAACATATTGAGATGAACATGCACGTCAACGGCTTTGATGAATCGATCATTTCCTGCGATCTTTGCGGAACGACCTGGTCGGTCAATCACGGTACGGTCGAGATTGTCAACGATACGCAGGTTGCTTCGTTTTTACAAGCCCAGACCGAGTGCGTCGAAGCGGATGACTACAACTACGTCGGCGCCTAGAGAAATTACCAAACTTTATCTATAAAGAAGGCCCCGGAGGATGAGTCCGGGGCCTTCTTATCGGTTGCTGGCACCTGTGTTTAGAGCACCGCTTGCAGATAGGCGCTGGTCGTCTCGCGCCGCTCGCGCTCAATGGCCTTCGGATCAACCTCGACAAACTTCTCGTCCGGAGTCACCTTGAAGAGCGGCTGCCCTTTCGACACGATGACCCCTTCCTTGCCTTCGATCAGAATCCTGTCGATAGTGCCGGAAAACGGCGCCGGGATCTTGTTGAACATCTTCATGACCTCGATGATAAACAACGGCTGCCCCTTCTCGAAATGCATCCCTTCGGTCACGAACGGCGGCATCCCCGGTGCTTCCTGAGCATAGTACATCCCGCCACCCGGCGTGACAATCTCGTCGGCCTTGGTCGACGGCGGCGGAACCAGGATCTTTTTCATTCGCGCTTGCAGGTCGGGGTCGGCGAGATACTCCGGAATGGTGATCTCCAGATCTTCTTCCACCTTCAGATCCCAGAAACGGGTGTTGTCGGCGATCAGAAAAATGATCGCGAGCAGTTCGGTTCCCGCTTGATAACCGGCGTGGGCAGACTGAACCTGCGTCCACATCGCCTGATCATAACCACCCTGCGGCTTGTCTTTCCCCAGTAACTCGTTAAGTTTGGCGAAATCGTCCTTTTCCAGCTTCAACGTTGTCCGCAGCTCGGCATAAAAACGCAAGGCGCTGTCGAGCAATGCCTTGTCGTGATCCCAGATCACTTCAGCGGCCGGTTCGTGCGGACGATAAGCCATATTCAGATAAACGTAAGTTTCGTCCAGCACAACCATCGGGTTACGCAGCCAGGTCGCTTTGCCGCCAGCAACCTGGAAGTTCTTCTGATTGAGACTCAACCAGCCGGAAAGAAGGTGCGGATCGGCCAGCAATTGTTCCATCGGACGGGTGATCAGCGTTCCCTTACGGTCAAGGAGTTCCGAAATATTGGCTTTCTGCTCCGCCAGGGTTGTGGGGTCATCGGCGTACTGCTCGGCAACCCGCTGGGCGTAAGCCTTTTTCATCGCCAGGAAAGCGAAAACCGGATCGAGCTTGCTCGCTTCCTCCTTCAGTGTTCCCACCAGCGTCAGATAGGGGACGACAAAACGCGTGGTCGGCTTGGCCATGACGTTGCGCCCGATAAACCAGTTGACCAGCCCGTAGTGAAATTCCAGGTTGGTCGCCAGATCGGTACCGCGAATCTTGGTGTTACAGATAACGCGTGACAGCGCCTGATAGCTGTCGAGACGATCAACCCCTTTGGTCAGCAGCAGGGCAATGTTTGAATCGTAAGCGCCGGCAACCTTGTAGCGCATGAAGAGGCCGGTATCGGGGTTCGGCAGACAGATCCCCTGATCGTCACGAATTTCGCCTTCCAGCGGTTTGCTCCAGTAACGGATCATCCCCCCGGCACTCGGTGTCAGCGAGCTATCGGTCGCGTTGAGGCGCGCTTCGGCGGCGGCAGCAAAGCGGACAATCCGCTCCGGCTTCGGCAGGCGCTCTTTGTGTTCGGCGAGCAGCGCCATGGCCTCGACCAGTGATTCAACGATAAAGAAATCGTTCTGATCCTTGGGATTGGTGAACTTGAGGCTGTAACAAAGCTCAGAAACCCGGTGTTCAACCTGAATCCGGGTATTGACTTCCATGAAGTAGTGACGATCACGATCAACGATACACTCAAAGGTTGACGCCGAATCGAGGCCGACCGCCGCGCCGAATCGCGCCGCTTCATCTTCCATCCGCTTGAGTACCTTGAGATCGGTTTCAAGCGCCTTGGTAACGACTTTATTGCCGGCTTTTTTCGCTTTTTCAATCTCCAGCGCCAACCCCTCCTGGGTGACGGAGATTTCGAGCAGCTTCTGCTCATGCATCTGCAACGAGCAATCGCGCCCCCCCAGGGAAACGCACCACTTGCCGTTGCCAAGCAGTTGAATTTCGTTGTGACGCGTTTGCTCGATGTTGAGCTCGACCAACACGTTCTTGTTGTCGCCAACGCCGTTCGCCTTGACTTCGTTAAGGATTTCCAGCACCAGCCCCGGTGTATCAGCAGCGGCTTTGGCAATATCAGCATCGCTGACATTCTTCTTGGTCAGCAGTGAAGCACCGAGAATGCGTTGTCCCTTGCCACCACCACCGCCGATCGCCTTGAGGCGGATGCGGGCGTTCGGGTTCGCCTTGAACATCGCCGCAACCTCTTTTTCCGTTTGCTTGCCAAGTTCGTTGATCGAGAACAGATCAATCCCCTTTTCGTAGGCAGCAAAAAGAATTTTGTCGGCCAGATCTTCGAGCGAGAGTTCGCTGTCGGCAAGAATCTTCTTGTCGACCGCCAACTCTTCGGCCTTGACCACTGCCAGCAGCGCCGCGCGGCTCGGATGTTTCGCCACGAGCGTCCGCGCGGTAACATTATCGATTCCCGGGGTGACCGAAACATCAACCTTGAGAGCGGTACGCTTCGCTTCATCTTTCTTCCCGGCACTCGCCTGGGTGTGCGCGCACGGACCGATAAATTTCAGACCGGCGTTCTCTATCGCGGCGACGAACTCGTCATCTTCGGCCATGAAACCATAACCGGCAAAGACCGAATCGTAGCCGTTATCCTTGGCGATTTGAATAATCTGGTTGATGCGCTCGATCCGCTCTTCCTTGCTGGCACCGGAATAATCGGGAACGCGATGCACACGCGTCGAATCGGTGAGTTGCCGCAACTCCGGCGACAAGGCGTTCGGGTAAACGATCGAGTCTTTTTCAGACAGCAGGATGCCGAAATGGGTGATCCCCATTTCGCTGTATACATCCATCGCCTCCTTGCGGATCGGGCCGCGACAAACGATCAACGGTTTGAGATCCTCACACGAGAACGATCTGATCCACGGGGAAGCAGATTGACTCAAGCGGCGATCACGATGAATCAGCGGATTGTTTCGGTAGTAATCAGTAGTCTGTGCCATTGGCTCTATCTCCACGTCAAAACTTAGATTTGCTTTCATCGTCACCTCTCCCTCCAGCGGCCTAATGGAACTCACGCTGAACCGACTGCATCGGCCCCGGCGTGTAGTGCCGCAGGAAGAAGTTCAGGTTTTCACCGAGGACTTTGCGCAGATCGGTCGGCATGACAATAGAGGAAATCGAGCCCAGCGCCAGCCCCTCTTTCGGGTTCATCAACTCTTTTTCATAACGGGTGTTGAGCATCGCTTCTTCTGCTTTAAGCCATTCAGCCGCTTCATTCTCAGCGTCTTTCTTGGCTGCATCACCATCCATCCCGGCAGTAACCCGCTCCAGCATGCCCTGCTTGATACGCCCCGCAATCGCTCCGCGCAACTTGCGCAGCTCATTCTTGTAGACGAACTCCTTGCCGGCCGGGCCCATGACCGCAAGACGGGTGGTCGGCAGCGCCAGCACCAGATCGGCCCCGGTCGGGTAGTTGTTGTATGAGGCGTAGGCCCCGCCGTAGGCGTTACGCAGGATCAGCAGGATCCGCGGGGTGCGCAAATCGACGATCGAGTCAAGCATCGACCGGCCGGCCTGAACGATGCCGCGCGCTTCCTGCTCGCGCCCTGGCAGGAAGCCGGTGGTATCTTCCATGAAGATAACCGGGATGTTGTAAATATTGCAGAAACGAATAAAACGGGCAATTTTCACGGCAGAATCACAGTCGATCTGCCCCGAAGAAACCGCCGAGTTGTTGGCGCAGAAACCGACAACATTGCCGCCGAGGCGACCGAAAGCGGTCACTACCTCGCGAGCACGTTCCGGTTGCAACTCGAAATAGTCTCCGTGATCGCAGATCTGCTGAATAATGATCGACACGTCAAAAGGGGTATTAAACCCGGTTGGCGAGTTGAAAGCTTTTTTCAGCAGCGTATTGATCTCCCAGGTCTTGCGATCAAGCGGGTCACTGGTTTCCTGATACGGCGCCATGACGCTGTTGTTGTCGGGGATGTAGCTGAGCAGGCGCGTCGCCGTGCGCAGCGCAGCAACTTCGTCAGCCACGGTCAGGTCGGCCACTCCAGAGTTGCCATGAACCTTCGGACCACCAAGCTCCTCGGGAGTCACGTCCTCACCGAGGACCGACTTGACGACACCCGGTCCGGTAAGCCCGAAGAAGGTGTCGTTCGGCTGGATAACAAAGCTGCCCTGACGCGGCAAGTAGGACCCGCCACCGGCATTAAAACCGAACATGCACATGATTGACGGCACCACGCCGCTGATCTTGCGCAGGGCAGTAAATGCTTCGGCGTAACCATCAAGACCGCCGACCCCGGCGGGGACAAATGCCCCGGCGCTGTCGTTCATGCCGATCAACGGAATCTTTTTTTCACCGCACATATTAAACAGGCGGGCCAGTTTGTTCCCGTTGGTGGCGTCAATCGATCCGGCCCGCACCGTAAAATCATGGCCATAAACCGCAACGTCACGTCCTTTGATGTTGAGAATGCCGGTCATCAGCGAGGCACCATCAAGGTTTTTGCCCCAGTTCTGATAAAGGACATTCGGCTCATCCTGGGACAGAACCTTGATCCGCTCCCAAACCGTCATCCGCTTTTTGAAATGCTGCTTCTCGATCGAACTGACTGCCACCGATTTGATCGGGCGTTGAATCAGCTCATACCCTTCACGCATAACTTCTTCGTAGCCACCACTGACGCCAGCGACCTCACCGGGGATCGTAAACTCCACCTTTTCGGGCGGATCGAAGGGATTTTTCAACGTTGGTGCAATCGATTTTTTCGCCATGTCTCGCTTCCTTTTGCTGATTATTCGAATGAGATTTTCCGGGGCACACCGTTAACCGGCGTGTGTTCCAGGCACTTGAGCTCACAAATAGAAAATGGTTTTATTCCCGCCGGATATAGCTAAAATGGCGCTCATTGTCAATAAAATTATTTATTTATGATAAAAAGATTTACTCACAATAAAGTGCAATTTTATTAATGAATTCAGTGCCCTGCACGTACAATTCAGTGGTAATAGCGGTGTAAATTTTTTCAGCGACATTGTTAAAAAGTCTCAAAATGACACTGGTTGACTTTTGCAGGTCTCTATCCTTATTATGTCCTATGTGTATTTCCTGGCGCTTTGCCATCCCCTCAACGTTGAGTTATTAAGTACCGAATCATGAATGTAGATTTTGACTTCCCCCTCGGCTTGCGCCCCTGGCGCTCCGAACTCTTCCGCAGCCGTCCTGCGTTTTGTGAGGGATACACTTTCGGCTTGCTTGAAGATGCCACCGATACGTACCGTTTCACCATCATGATCGGCGCGGCCAGAATGCTCCCCCTGCTGCGCGACCTCGTGACGCTGCTGCCGGACGAAGCCTTTTTGCTGCTTGAATTCTATCGCGAGGAACAAACCGACAAGGATGCCGAGCAATGCGAGCCGGAGGTCTATTACTCCCCTTACCTGCCGACAGAAGAACTGATGGACACCCTGGAACGTTATTTGCCGCGCATCCTCCACGACGGTTTTGTGGGGTTTGGACTGGCAAACAATCGTGCCGGGATGGAGATTTTTTATTCCGAAGAAAAGGTTTTGACCTGCTTCATCGACAATCATATCAGGGTCACCAACCTGCTGCGGCAACACGCGGTCCCCCACACAGTCGAGCTGGCTTTCCCGACCGACTGGGGGCATGACCATCTGTCTCTCCTCTGCCACAAGCGCCGCGATCTGCCCGATGAATTGGTCGAGTACAGCGACACCGAACTCGATTACATGAAATTTTGTGTCGATCTTGCCGATGATCTGGATATGTACAAGGTTGAAGAGGGCATGTCTTTCTTCCTGTCCAAGCGCGAACAGGACGAAATCGAGTTGCGCCTGCGCAATCATCCCGATTTCGAGAATTTTGCCGAAGAGGATTTCGGCGGCCTGCTCCTTGATTGGAACGATTTTGTCAGTGAATGTGAAGCGGCGTTCGAGGGGGGGCTGGAAGAATATCGCTACGGTCTGCGGTTGCGCGACCTGATCCAGTATGTCGTCGAAGGAGTTCCGGAAGCAGTGCGTTCGAAAATCGAGGAGATTGTCGGCGAAGCCGACCAGATGTTCCGCCAGAACCTCACCGACTGTCGCAAACGACTCGATCCGGCTGACGATATTCCGGTTGTCGGCGAACAATTCTGGTATCACGGCATGGTGCGCAATCAGGGGGTTACGTTGCGCCGCGATCTGATCCGCAAGGGCTGGTTTCGTGGTTGAAGCCACGCACCGGGGGCGCTCTCCTGTCGTTGTGCTCGCGGCGGTACCGCAGGAGACCCTGCGCCTGCGCGAGCTGCTGGAGTTGACCCCGAGCGACGGGCTAAGCCCGTTCGCTGCCTTCAGCGGGGGGGGCGACACCCTCTTGCTGCATACCGGTGTCGGCAAGGTCAACGCCGCCAGTGCAGCCACGGCACTTCTTGAACGGATCACCCCTCGCGCCATTATCGTCTGCGGTTGCGGCGGTGCTTATCCTGACAGTGGCCTGCGCGTCGGCGATCTGGCCGTCGCGACAGCAGAGATTTTTGGCGATGAAGGGGTGTCAACCCCGACCGGTTTTCAGGATATGGCGGCGCTCGATTTGCCGTTGCTGACAACCATCAGCCAGACCTTTTTCAACACGTTTCCGGTCAACACCCTCTGCGTCGAACACCTGCAATCGACCCTCGATGCTACCGCCGCCGCGTGCGGCGCCCGCTGTGTCAGCGGCCCCTTTGTGACGGTGTCCACATGCTCCGGTCGCGCGGCACTGGGGGCAGAGCTTGCACAACGCACCGGGGGCATCTGTGAAAATATGGAAGGGGCCGCCATCGCCAGCGTCTGTACCCGTTACACCATTCCGCTCCTCGAAATTCGCGGCATCTCCAACCTGACCGAGGATCGTGACCTGACCCGCTGGGATCTGCGCGGCGCGGCAACACTCGCCCAGCAGGCGGTCATTGACCTGCTCCCGTTGCTATGACCACCAGGCGCGAACTGACTCTCGGCTATTCTCCCTGCCCGAACGACACGTTCATCTTTCACGCCCTCACCCACGGGCTGGTCGATAGCGGGGATTTTTATGTTCGCGAGCGGCTGGAGGATGTCGAGACGCTCAATCGTCTGGCCATTGCAGGCACCCTTGACCTGACCAAAATTTCCTACCACGCGTTCGGCCACCTGCGTGAAGAATACTGCCTGCTGCGCAGCGGCGGAGCGTTGGGCCGTGGCTGTGGCCCGCTGGTCATCGCGCGCCGTGCGACGACCATGGACGAGCTGCGCGGCAAACGGATCGCCATCCCCGGCCAACTGACCACCGCCAACCTGCTGCTGCAACTGTACGGCGAAGGGTTTGATCAACTGTTGATTCTCCCCTTTGATCGCATCATCGCCGCCGTCACCAGCGGCCAGGCTGACGCCGGGGTCATCATCCATGAATCGCGCTTTACCTACCAGGAGCACGGCCTGGTCGCCGCGCTGGATCTCGGCGTCTGGTGGGAGCAAACCACCGGGCTCCCGTTGCCACTCGGCGGTATTCTGGCCAAACGCTCCCTCGGTGGCGCGCTGATTGAGCGGGTTGACCGCGCCATTCGCACCAGCATCGGTTACGCCTACGCCCACCCTCATGCCCCCCGCAGCTACATCAAGCGCCACGCCCAGGAACTGTCAGACGCGGTGATCGACAGTCATATCGCGCTCTACGTGAACGATTTTTCTTTTGATCTGGGGGGTGCCGGGATTTTGGCGGTGACGGAGTTATTCCGCCGGGCCGAGGAACGAGGGATTGTGCCGGGCTGTACGTTGTCTTTGTTCGCCGCGTAAAGCGGTACCGGAAAACCGTCAATTCAGCTCCGCCAACGCACCGCGCAATTCTCTCAACAGCTCCCTGACCACCTCATACCCCTGCTGCCAGAAATCTGCGGCATCCAGATCGATCCCGAACGGTCGCAATAATTCCTGCGGCGACTGACTCCCCCCCGCCGCCAGCAATTCTTCATAGAGGGGCACGAACTCCGCCCCCATCTTTTGATAACGCCGATACAACGACAACGTCAGCAATTCACCAAAGACGTACGAGTAACAGTAGAAACGGGCGTGGATGAAATGGCTGATATAACTCCACCCCCAGCGATACGCCTCGATCATCGTCACGGCATCGCCAAACAGTTTGCGGTTTTCCTGCCACCACAGATCGCAAAAATCTTCCGCCGCCAGCAGCCGTTCACCACGTAAGCGGTGGGCAGCGAGTTCAAAACGGGTCAGCACGTTCTGCCGAAAGGTGGTGGCAATAATGTCTTCCAGTTTGGCGCACAACAGCTCCACCTTGAGCGCCGGATCGTCCTCATGATCGAGCAAATGGCGCGTGAGGAGCATTTCACCGAAAACACTCGCAGTTTCAGCCAACGGCAACGGCGCATGATAATAATAGAGATTCTGCCGACCAGAGAGGGCAAAATGAACACCGTGCCCGAGCTCATGCGCCAGCGTTGTCACATCGCGCAGACTGTCAGTATGGTTGAGCAGCAGATACGGCGGATATTCCGGCAACACCCCCAGACAAAAAGCCCCGCCGCTCTTGCCATCACGCGGGAAAGGATCAATCCGCCCGGCATCAAAAAAACCTGTAACGAGCTGCGCCAGGCGCGGCGAGAATCCACCATACGCGGCGAGTACCAGCTGCTGGGCCTCTGCGTACGAAACTTTGCGGGCGGCGGTTCCGAGCGGCGCATAAAGATCGGTATTCTTCAGTCGTTCGACCCCGAGCAGTTCGGCTTTGAGACGAAAGTACTCCTGCGCCAGACCGTAATTATCCTCGGTCACCGCCATCATTCGCGCCACCATCTCCGGCTCGGTTTCGCTGCTCAAATGGGTCGGAGTCATCAACTCGGGGTAATTGCGCAATTCCGCTTCGCGCCCGTGATCAAGCAGGATATTATTAAAACAGCTGGTCAGCACCAGTCCCTGTCGCGCATGCTCATCGAGATAGGTGGTAAAAGCCGCCTCCCGCAGCGGGGCATCTGGATGGTAGAGGAGCGCCAAAATCTCCTCACCGCTGACCTGCCGCGGCACCTTTTCGCCAGGCATGGTAAAGGTGTAGCGCAGCGCCGCGGTCAATTCATCAAACAGTTGCGAGAAGGCTTCCTTGCCCGACAGATCCTTGCGCTTCAGCGCCTGTTCGACAGCCTCGTCCAGAGTGTAAGGTTTCTCGGCCCGCAGGCGAGTCAAATAGTGCCGATAATCGGTGAGCCGCGGGGAGAGAATCAGTTCGTCGAAGGTCTCATCAGCGATGTGGACAATTTCCAGTTCCAGAAAGAGGATGATTTCACTGACCGCGCTCCACGCTTCGCGCACGCGTGCCAGCAGCTGTTTATGCCCTTCATGCGCGCCGTCGGCGCTAAAGAGCAATTGAGCGTAGCCGTAGACCTTGAGCAGCGGTCGCTGCACCTCCAGCTGCGCCGCAAGCGCCTGACGTATCAACTCCGCTGTCGGTGCGCTGGCAATGCGCGAACGATACGCCTTACGCAGCGACTCCGCACGCCGCGCCGCCAGATCCAGGTCGCGATCAATGGCGGGATCATCGTCACTGCGATAAAGTGCGGTCAAATTCCAGCGGGGAGAATTGTCATTGTCGTTCGTCATGGTTCGGTTCATTTTCTGGCTCTATTGCGGGGGATGAGTCGGATAAAGGATGTGCCAGCTTCACACCTTCGAGGAGCTGGTAGCTGTCAACCCCGACGTGCGTTAGCGGCAACCCGACGACACTTTACTTTGACCTGTCGGAAGAGCTGTGCTAAGGTTCTGCCTCTTTATATAATTGTGTATTATCAGGAGGACGTCATGAGTGCGGAAGCAATCAGCCAAAAACTCGACACTCAGCTGGCTGCCCTGGCCGCAGGGGAACCTCGCCTGAAACTGGCCGCGCAAGCATTAACTCAGCTTTTTAAGCTCCGGGCGGACGAGGTGGCTATTTTTTCGCTCGATCAAAAACGGGAGATGGTCGGGTTTCTCTGGCCACCGAAGCTGAAGGCAACCGGCAACCTGCCGCTGTCGTCAAACACCGCGCTCGTGGCACGCACCATCCGTGACGGCAAGGCCTTCGTTAATAATTCCTTCGGCTCCCTCAGCCACGCGACTATTTTTGAGACCGTCAAAATCGACAAAGACCAGCCTGAAGCGCCGCAACGCATTCAAAAGATCATGAGTATTCCGCTGCTTCGCGACGGTGAAAAGGTCGGCGCCATCCAGCTCTCCCGCAAAGGTACCGACGGCCCCAGCGCCGGGCCCGATTTCGGCAAAAATGAGTTGGCCTTGCTGGCCGATCTGGCCAAAGTGATTGCCAGGTACGTTTAAGTTTTTCCGTCAGGGCAACGCATAAACCAGCAGCGCGGCGCGACTCGCGGAGAAAAATCCGGCACGACTGTAAACTACCGCCATGACAATTTCATCGCGACCATCGTGATCGGCATCGGCGACTTCAAAATCGGACAGATATCCGGCCTCTTTTTGGGTTGACCAGATCTCCTGCAAGGCGTAACCATCCCAGCTCATCGCCACTACCCGACTCGATTCAAACTCCATGCTGTGACTGAGCGTTCTCGAACCATCATTCTGCGGCACCAGCAACGTATCGCCATACTGCACCATAGCCCCTTGCAGAGGGGTCTGATGATATTCGACACCGCCGACAATGAACTTCTCGCGAATAATATTGCGCTCGGTACCGCCAAACTTTGCAGCACTTTCCCACATCACCTCACCGGCAGCGTCGAGCACCCGGAGCTGATCGCTCGGCGTGAGCAGGGCGGTTACCTGAGGGGCACCGGGGATCGGCAGCGCGCCGTAAAGACTTCTCCCCGCTGCCAGCCCGGCGTCTTCACTCCCCGCGATCAGCCCAGCGGTACCAATGCCAAGAGCGACAACTTTTTCACTGAAAGGATTGGCGGTGTCACCCAATGGCTGCCCCAGCAGTTTTTTCTGCCCGCCGGTCGTAACGACCCGGAACATCCACGGGAGTGCGGTGATATCGGTTTGATATGTACCAGCACGGTGAACCACCCGTAACGAATGCATGATGCCATCGCGCGTGGCGGTGACATAGAGTTCGGATTGTCCGTCGCCATCGAGGTCGATGGCATCAACAGCCAATATTTTTACCTGCCGTGGCGCGGGAATTTCGCCAAGCGACGTGAATTCTCCCCCGGCAAGTTGCATGATGACGATCTTGTCGTGATAACCGACAGCGATTTCCTGACGTTTGTCTCCATCGAAATCCGCCACCGCCACCCCGTTCGGAGCCCCTTTCAGCGGCGGACTGTGCACCACCCCCTGAGTTGACAACGAGCTGCCGGTGTCGACCGGGACCAGGCCTGTCGGCAGGGTCGCTGCTGCCGGTGCCAGCGCCGCAGGCGACACGCTTGGTGCCGCAACAGTCGCTAGCGGGTAGCTTCCGCGCAGGGTGCCCTGATCATCACGGACCAGCAACTGCCCTCCTTCAAAGACAAAAACCAACAGCGGCTTTTCCAATCCCGGCGCCTGCAAGCGTGGGCTGCTCTGCTCTGTCTCCTCCAGCCATTCAAACTGTGGCAACGCCGCCTGGAGAGCCCGCACCGCCTCCGCCGTCCCTCCCGTCACCATTGCCGGAATCTGCGCAAAACGCAGCAGATTATCACCCGGCGCATACGTTTGGGGCATGCCAACGGCCTGAACGTAGGAATAGCCTGGTTTAATCCGCGTCACCCGCACCACGCCGAGCAATTCATCAAGGGAACCAAGAATCTCGCCGGTCAGCGGATGAACGACACTTTTGCCCGGACGAATACTGCTGAACAGATCACCCACCCGCACCCCGGCGGTGGCATCTTTATCGATCAGGTATTCGTCGCCAACCTGCATCACCACCACGGCTTGCCGAGGGGCGAAGTCTTGCACGACAGCGTCAACCCAATCTGCAGCAGCAGCCATCGTTGTCAGCCCAAGGGTCAGTAACAAGCCGGTAGCGGCGCCGATAAGATATTTTTTCATGCTCATGTCCTCGTGAGATATGCCTGAAAGTGATGACGCGGCTCACGTTAGTTTGTTGCCCTGGGGTTGTCAACTCTTAAACTGACAATATCTCGCCTCTTCTGTACCATTTTTGATGGGAATCAACACCATCTCATCCTCCTGAAACACCAGAACTTCATCCTTATACAAAAACCATAAAAATCAGTCAACTAATCCTTCTTCCGCCCCACCCCGTACACCACCTGATACGTCGCCGGGACCGTACCGCCGGTTGCGTAGATCGCGGTATAAAGCTCTATCATCCGCTGGGTGACCCGCCGCAACCCCAGCCCCGCCGGACGCTCTTTGGCGGCGTTCTGGGCGCCGATATGCTTAATGTTCTTCAGCAGCGTCACCACATCCGGATGATGTTCCACCTCATAAGCCGTCTCCAGCCGCACCGCTTCAAATCCGGCGCTGGCCAGCGCCTGCCGCACCTCGGCGACGCCGACAAACTTCTGCATATGTGAGGGGTAGGGGTTGCCGAGTTCATCGAGCGCCTGCTGATAGGAGACGCGCAGCTCTTTCAGTGTGTCGGCGACGAAGAGCGCAAACACAAACGCCCCCCCCGGACGCAGGACCCGGTGATTTTCGGTGAAGGCGCCGGGCAGATCGTTGACCCACTGGTACATTGATGAGGACACCACCATGCCGAAGCGCGTGGGGCCGACCGGGAGCGCTTGCGCGTCGGCATCGAACGCCGTCACCCCGGCCAACTGAGTGGCGGCGCAGCAGGTCATGCCGTGGGCGATATCGGCGATCGCCAGCGGCAAGCGCGGAAAACGAGTGGAAAGTTGCCGTGCCAGTTCGCCGGTGCCGCAGCCGATGTCGAGCACCGGACCGAGGTCGGCGGCGTCGCTCGGCAGCAGGGTCAGCAGTCGGCGGACGACCTGTTTCTGCACCACCGCATAGCGGTCGTACTCGACGGCGTGGGCGGAAAAGTGGCGGCTGACCTGGCGCGGGACAACTTCAGTGGGAGTCATGACAGAAACTCGCGCCACAAGGTGAGCATCTCTTCGGGGCGACTGAGAAACGGCGCATGGCCGATGCCGGGCAGGGTGACCAGGTCGGCGTGCGGCAACTGCGTCGCCAGATAACGCCCGGCGGCGATCGGGACGATCGGGTCACTGCTTCCGTGAACGATCAGGGTCGGCACCTTGATCTGCGCCAACTGGGCGCGCTGATCGGCACCGGTGAGGGTCTCCAGCGCCGCCAAGGCGACTTCGCTGGCGGGTAATTTTGCCGGTCGTACGGCAAATTGCGCAATTGCACGCAGCCGCTCGCGGGGCAGCGCCTCACCGGCGAACTGGAGATGAAAGAACTCTTCCATCGTTTTAGCGTAGGCGCGACGGATATTGCGTCCCATCGCCTTTACCTGAGCCGTCGGCAAGCCCCCCTCCCAGCCGTCACCGTTGGCAAACCGGGGGGTGGTCGCAATCAGCACCAGGCGTTCGACCGGCCCCTGCGGGAGGGAGCAAAGTTCACATGCCACCTGGCCACCGAGGGACCAGCCGAGGAGCGAACAGCGTTCCAGGCCGAGGCCCGCAATCCATTGGCGCAGATCGGCGACGAAATCGGCCAGCGCGTAGCCGTCTCCCGGTGCTGACGCGCCGTGGCCGCGCAGATCAGGGATCAGGACCCGAAAATCATCCGCCAGCTGCTGCGCCACCTCACTGAAGACCAGCGACGACATCGTCCAGCCGTGGAGCATGATCAACGGCGGACCGTTGCCAAGGTCGCGGTAAGACAGCAGCCGACCGTCGGCGAGGATGAACGACTTCACCTCTTCACCGGGGCGAGAAGTTTGAGAATCGCGTCAGCCGCGCGTTCCAGATCGACGCGCTGATGGTCGGCCATCAGCGTCGCCCGCAGACGACACTGTCCGGCGGGAACGGTCGGCGGACGAATCCCCGAAAGGAAGATATCCTGATCGAGCAACGCCCCCGCCGCCGCCATGGTCGGCGCGGGCTCGCCGGTGAGGATCGGCACAATCTGGGTTTCACTGCCCAGCAGATCGGCACCACCGGCGTGCAGTCGTGCGGCAAAGTAGTCGCGATTGGCACTCAGCTGGTTGCGCCGCCGTCGTCCCTCATCACTGTCGATTATCGCCAGCGCTGCGCAGGCGGCGGCGGCCACCGCCGGCGGCAGGCTGGTGGAAAAGATGAAGGGGCGGCTATGGTTGATCAACATATCGATCACCGTACGCTCGGCGGCCAGATAGGCGCCGGCGCAACCCAGTGCTTTGCCGAGGGTGCCCATGTGCAGATCGACATCAGCAAGGCAGCCGAGGGCTTCGGCGCTACCACGACCGGTGGCACCGAGGACCCCGGTGCCGTGGGCATCGTCGACCATCAGCAGCGTGTCATAACGTCGCTTCAGCGCCACCAGCTCGGGCAGACGCGCCAGATCCCCGTCCATGCTGAATACCCCGTCGGTAATGATCACCCAGCGCCCCTTGCGTCGTGGCAACTCGGCGATCATCAGTTGTTCAAGTGCAACGCTGTCGTTGTGCGGATAAACAACGGTGCGCGCCTGCGCCAGACGGCACCCGTCGATAATCGAGGCATGGTTGAGGGCATCGGAAAAGATCAGGTCGTCGGGACCGAACAACCCCTGCGGGATACCGGTATTGGCGGCGTAGCCGGAATTGAAGAGCAAGGCACCCTCAGTCCCCTTGAAGGCGGCGAGCGCATCTTCCAGGGCGTGGTGCGCACGCATCGACCCGGAAACCAGACGGCTGGCACCGGAGCCAACTCCATAGTCGGTGAGCGCCTGACAGGCGGCCTCGATCAGGCGCGGATGTCCGGCCAGACCGAGATAGTTATTGGAACAGAGCAGCAGGACGTGCCGCCCGTTGAGTTCCACCCAGGGGCCCTGGATGCCGTCGATATCGCGCAGCGAACGCAACATATTGCGTTGTGCGAGATCATCCAGATGTGCCTGCCATGCCTTCATATCCATTCCTCCCACAGGCGCGGCGAGCGAATCAGCCCGACCCGATCGAAGAGCACCGGGGTGCGCTGCAAAAACTCGATGGCAGCGGCAAGCTCGAAATGTGCGCGGTCGACAAAAAAGACCCGGCCGCCGCACTCCTCTCCCGCCGGTTTAAGCTGCGGGAAGCGCACATAGCCGATCGCGGCGGCGGCGACATAACCAGCCACATAGTCCGGATCGTCGGACCAGCAGAGCTCGGCGATAATACCGGGGGTGAGCAGCACCTTGCCGGCCAGAATCAGCGCCTCGCGCACATGGGGATTATCAAGGCCGACGGTACGTAACTGGTGGGCCAGTTCGGACGCCGCCAGCGCGGTGAGATCCATGCGGCTGACGCGCACGCCGCGCGCCGGATCGGGGTCGAGCCGTTCGCCGGTCGTGGCGTCGAGGAGCAACGCGCCGCGCATGCTGACGCCACCGGGAGCCGCCCCGGCGCTTAACAGGTCGATGGCGCGCGCAACGACCGGGGGCGCGACGCCGCAGCGTTCCAGACAGCGCCCCGCCAGTTCGCGGCCGTGCCGGTAATCGCTCACCGTCAGCGTGGTCAGCTCGGGCAGCCGCGCACATTGCGGTTCACCGGTCAGTGCCTCGACGGTAATGCGGATCGATTCGGCGCAGCCGCGCGGATGGGTCATCGCCCGGCGCGCCAACGCAGCCGCCATCCTCTCGACATCGAGCGCACTGCCGATCCGTTCCGCGCCGGAGAGGTGACTGCCGCCGCGTTCGGCACGCATGCGGATGCTGTAGAGCAGATCTTTATCGCAGGGTGTCATGGCGGAAAATTATCATGCAGCAACAGCCTTGTCAACTGAACTGTGAGCCATGGTTGACAATCAAATAAAAGCCGGTTTCGCTTTGTTGTGATCCCGATTTATGTTAGAAAAGAGCCTTCTTTCACCACGAAGAGCACGAAGCACACGAAGCAAACAAGACACCACAGGGTTGCTTCTTCGTGACCTTCGTGCCTTCAGTGAACAACGTGAACGGGTGGTGAAATGATTTGGCACCTCCAACGACCACAGAAAAAGACACTGCAATGATGACCAAAATCATGCTCTACTCTGCCTTCGCCGCCTATGCCGCATCCGTTCTTTGTTACCTGCTCAATGTCGGACTGAAGCGCCGGAGCCTGCAAACCGTCGCCCTGCTCCTGGTGCTGATCGGTTTTGTCATTCAGACCACCCAGCTTGGCCTGCGCTGGAATGCTGCCGGATTTCTGCCGGTGACCAATCTTTTTGCCACCCAGTTTTTCTTCAGCTGGGCGCTCGCCGCAACCTATCTCTACTTCGAACTGCGTTACCGGATTCACGCCAGTGGCCTGTTTGTGATGTTTATGAATCTGCTTCTGCTCGGCAGCGCCCTGCCTCGCGACCCGCAGTTGCCACCGCTGATTCCGAGTCTCGACACGCCACTCTTTACCTTGCATATCATCTTCTCGTTCGTCGGTTACGCCCTCTTTGCGATGGCGTTTTCGCTCGGCGTCCTCTACTTGTTTCAACGCCATATCGGCGCGCACCAGTTGCCGGAATTGAGTCAGTTGCGCAAGCTGAACGAAGAGGCGATTTTTCTCGGGTTCGCCCTCTTTACCCTGTGCATGATCGCCGGCAGCCTCTGGGCGTATATCGCCTGGGGGACTTATTTTTCATGGAATATCAAGAGTGTCTGGTCAACGTTGGTGTGGATCTTCTACGCCGGGATGTGTCATGCCAAGTTTATCCGCCGCTGGCAGGGGAGCGGCTACGCCTGGCTGTCGATCGCTGGATTCGGCGTCGTCCTGTTTACCTATCTCGGCATCGGGCTGCTGCTCGAAAGCAACCATCCGCTGGAGTAAGACGCCATGGCCACGGACAAGACATTTGCGCAATCGCTCTGGAGCTGGTGCTGCTCACTCAAGTTGACCATCGTCCTCGCCTCCCTCGCCACCCTGCTGACCATGGGCGGCTCACTGGTGATGCACTTCAACCCACGGGTTTTCAGCGGCATGGACATGCAGGTCCTCAACGACTGGTGGCAGCTGCGCGGGGCCGACAATCTGCGCTTGAGCTGGTGGCTGCCAGCGGCCGGGATCAGCTCGGTTCTGCTCGCGCTCAATACCCTGTGTTGCCTGATCGATTGGCTGGGCAAGGTTAAAACCCGCTGGCGAAAAAGCGGCGAATACTGCATCCACTGCGGTTTCATCCTGATCGTCACCGCCTTCTGCTGGGGTGGTTTCGGCGGTTGGCGTCTGCCGGAACAGGTCCTTCAGGTCGGCCAGACCTTGCCCCTGCCGGAATTGCCCGGCCACTATCTGCGCCTGGATCATTTCCAACCGGTGATCGGCGACAGTGGTCGCCCCCTCGACATGCTCAGTGACCTTTCATTGTTGCGCGGTGATCTGGTGCTCAAACAGGAGCAAGTGAAGACCAATACTCCGCTGATTTACGGTGGGCTGGTGGTCGTGCCGGTCTCGTTTGGCCAGCGTGCCGACGGCTTCCGCTTCGCCACGGCCAACGGGATAATCGACCTGCGCCAGGGAGCGCAGCTGGCGCTGGCGGATAACGGTTTAGATCTTCAGGTACTGAACTTCTGGCCCGATGCCGCCCGCTCCGGCGCTGGTCAGGTGGTGTACCGGGGAGACCAGCTGAACAATCCGGCTTTTGAATTCGTCCTGAGTCGCGCCGGTCAGCCGCTCTGGCGCGGCTGGTATCTGTTGCGCGAGGGCTTGCCGCAGGAGCTGCGTCGCCACGGGGTGATCCTCCGCCCCACCGACCCGCTCGGTCGTTACTACAGCGTCCTCACCGCCAATTATGATCCGGGGGCGTATCTGGCGCTGGTCGGTTCGGTCTTCATCGGGGTAGGTGTATGGCTGGCGCTCTTTTCGTTCTACTACAAACGCGCGCGCGGCGATCGCCCGGATGTGGCGTGAGTGCGCGCTAAATTTGCCCGCAATAATGAGGAGTTGTTTTGGCCATGATCACCTTTGAACTTGAAGACAGTGCCTACATTGAACTCAACAATCTGCTCAAAATCACCGGGCTGGTGTCCAGCGGCGGACTGGCGAAGGCGTTGATCGCGGACGGACTGGTCACCGTCGATGGTCAGGTGGAGTTGCGTAAACGCTGCAAAATCAGAGCAGGGCAACAGGTGGTGTTTAATGACCGGCAGGTCACTGTTGTGTAATCGCTCCGGCTAAAAAACAAACCGGCGCATACTGACATTGAGCAGCACCCCCACCCCCAGCATCGTGGTCACCATACTGGTCCCGCCGTAGGAAAAGAGCGGCAGAGGCACACCGACGACCGGCAACAGGCCGATGACCATGGCGAGGTTGACGACAATGTGCCAGAAAAGCATGGCGGTTACGCCAACGGCGAGGAACATGCCGAACGGATCGGCGGCGACGCGCGCGATATAGATGCCCCATAAAATCAACAGCAGGTAGAGCACAAGGAGGAGGAATGAGCCGGAAAAACCCCACTCCTCGGCAAAGACGGAAAAAGCGAAGTCGGTGTGACGTTCGGGGAGAAAGGACAGTTGTGACTGGGTGCCATGCATATACCCGCGCCCCCAGAAACCGCCGCTGCCGACCGCAATCTTTGACTGAATGATGTGGTAACCGGCACCCAGCGGATCAAGCTCGGGATTGAGAAAAGTCATGATCCGGCGCTTTTGATAAGCGTGCAGTAAAAACCACCCCCCCACCGCCAGCAGCCCCCCCGAACCACCAAGAAAGATCAGTGCGGGTTTCTTGATTCCGGCGAACATCCCCATCGTTCCGCCAATGAAGACCACCATCAATGCCGTGCCGAGGTCGGGTTGTTTCATGATCATCACCACCGGAACCCCGATCAACGCCAGCGGTATCGTCAGTTCAAGAAGACTGAAACCGAACAACGAACTGCGTTCACTCAGGTAATATGCCAGAGCGATGATGATCACAATCTTCATCAATTCACTCGGTTGCATATTCATGAAGCCGAGACGAATCCAGCGGGTCGCCCCCATTCTGTTTTCCCCCGCGACAAGCACAAAGAGCAGCAGCAGCAGATTTATGGCATAAAGGTAAAAGCTGGCATATTGCAGGTGACGATAATCGAACAGACTGACGCCCAGGGCAATCACCAGCCCAACCCCGATCCAGGTCAGCTGTTTCAGGTAAAACGGCGAATGGACTGCTTCGCTGGAGGTCGCACTGTAAAGGTTGACCACCCCGGCGGTTGCCAGCAACAGCACGATCAAAACCAGAACCCAGTCAAAGTTGGTCAGTAACCGTCGATCAAACATGGCGTGTATTCATCTTTTTCTTTCCGGTTTGCTGTCTGCGCTGTCGAAATAGCTGGCGAGGACCGCTCTGACAATGGGCGCGGCCGCGCTGCTGCCGTGTTCGCCGTGTTCTACCACTACCGCAACCGCAATTTCCGGATTTTGTGCCGGGGCATAGGCAATAAAGAGCGCGTGATCACGGAACTGGTAGGGAATTTCCTCTCCTTGGGACCGTTCTTCTTCTTCATCGCTTTTACGCCGCACCACTTGTGCCGTCCCGGTCTTTCCGGCAACCCTGATCCCCGCCAGACGAGCGGCCCACCCGGTTCCGCCGCTCTCGTTGACAACCGCCTCCATCCCCTGCTGTACTGCTTTCAAGGCCCGTGGGTCGAGAGCCGTGTCGATGAGCATTTCCGGTTCGGTCGCAAACAGAGTCTCTCCGTCCAGCGATTCGACCCGGTTGACCGCGCGGGGTCGCCAAACCTTCCCCCCGTTGGCAATCGCGGCGGTCATCACCGCCAACTGGAGCGGCGTGGTGAGTACATACCCCTGACCGATCGCGGCGATAACCGTCTCGCCATCGTACCAGCGATCATTAAAACGCCGCTTTTTCCACTGCTGAGTGGGAATCAATCCTGACCGTTCGGTGTCCAGGGAAAATCCAAGTTCTTTGCCCAGACCGAGGGCGAACGCCATCTTTGCAAGCTGGTCGATCCCGGTGGCAACGCCAGCTTGATAAAACCAGACATCGCAACTCTCGCGCATTGCTTTTTTCAGATCGGTCGGGCCATGCCCCTCCTTCTTCCAGCAGCGATAGGCCGCCGGTCCGAGTTCAAAGCTGCCCTTGCAGTCAACGCTAAAGTCTGCATTGACACTCCCTGACTGCAACGCGGCCAACGCAGTAACCGGTTTGAAGGTCGATCCCGGCGGGTACTGGCCGCGTAAAGCCTTGTCCTGCATCGGATGACGGGGGTTGTTGAGCAACGTCTGCCACTCTTCGGTATTGATCCCCCGCGCAAAGGAGGCGGGGCCGTAGGGCGGACGACTGGCCAGCGCCAGAATTTCACCATTACGAACATCAAGCGCGACAATCGCCCCTGACTGATCGCCAAAAGCGTCTTCTGCCACCTGCTGGACATCGCGGCGAATGGTCATAAAGACCTTGTTCCCCGGTACCGGTGTAACCAGGTTGAGAATCCGCAGCTCTCGGCCACGGACATCCACCTCGACCCGCCGTTCGCCATCAATCCCGCGCAGATACGATTCAAACTCACGTTCCAGACCGGCACGCCCGACCAATGCATCGGGACGATAGCCGACAAATGCCGCCGAGCGCAGTTCCTGTTCGGAAATCATTCCCAGGTAGCCAAACAGGTGAGACGCCAGTTCCCCGTAAGGGTAGGCGCGCAATGGCTTGACTTCGACCAGCACGCCCGGCAAATGCACAGAATTTTCCTGCACCCGATCAACGCAGTCGCGATTCACATCCCCGGCCAGCAATACCGGCTGATAACGCGGCTGTTTTTTCCCTCTCACCCACCGTTCACGCAATAACGGGACCGGCACATCGAGCAGGGGCGCTAATTGCGCAAACAGGCGCTCGGGATCCTCGACTTCCTGACGCAAGGCAACAATGTCGAAAGCCGGGCGGTTGTCGAGCAACAGATTGCCGTTGCGATCATAGACATATCCGCGCGGCGCTTCAACCGGAAGAAAACGGCTGCGGTTTTTTTCAGCCAGTTGCTGATAATATTCACTGCGCACCCCCTGGAGATACCAGAGACGCAGGATCAAAAGGAGGAAAACAACTGCGGCGAAAATCGACAGATAAATGAAACGTCGCCTGAAAACTGGTAGTTCGGCCCACCCCGGCTTCAGTTTCATCAGACATCATCCAGACGCTGGACACCGGAAATATCCAGGCGGGGGAAACGGCGTTGAAGTGTACTGAAAAACATGATCAACAGCCCGGTCGCGAGTAAATTAAGGAGCGTCTGCGGAAAGAGTTGCCCGAAAATCAGCCAGATACCACCAGCAATGTCTGCAAAATAGGCCAGTGAAAAAAACACAGCGACGACATGCAAGACCGTTCCACTCGCCACCAGAACGATCAGCGAAGCGGAACTTTCGGTGTTCATGCGACTGGCAATCCCCCGCGTAAAATAGTAAACGAGCAAAAAAGTGAAACCATGCAATCCCAAAAAGGGGCCGGCAAAGACATCGTAAAGGCAACCGAGCAGATAAACCAGCAGACCGCCTTTGATGAGTGATTCGTGCAGCGCGAGATAAACTGTCAGAATTAATAAAAATTCCGGTTTGAGCGGGCGGAGCGGGAAGAACGCGAGGAACGCTGTTTGCAGCAGGACAACGAGTAATCCTATCGACAGATAAACCATCAGCCTCATGATTCCTCCGGCAGCAAGACCAGCACGTCCTCAAGGCGAGAAAAATCGGCCAGCGGCACCATTTCAACCTGCTGAAAAAGCCCATACTCGTCAACGTCAACCTTGCTGGCAATCCCGAGCGGCAGACCTTTGGGGAAGACCCCGCCGGTCCCGGCAGTAACAATCCGGTCACCTACTGCAATCGGCTGCTGACGTAAAACAAATTCAAAAGAGAGGTTTGTGCCCCGACCGCGGCAGATACCGCGGGTCCGGCTATGCTGAATAATCGCCGCAACCGCTGAGGACGCATCGGTAATCAACAGCACCCGCGACTCGCGCACGGAAACACGAATGATTCGGCCTACCACGCCTTCCGCGACAACCACCGGCAGCCCTTCACGCAGCCCGTGTTTCGCACCTTTGTCGATAACGACCGTCTGAAACCAGTTGGTCGCGTCCTCGGCGATTACGCGGGCAGGCAAGGTGCGTAACTTGATTTCCTGCTTGAAGTTGAGCAACTTGCGCAAACGATCGTTCTCAAGGCTGACTTCTGTAACCGCCGCCAACTGACCACGCAAGTCGCGATTTTCGTCCTGCAACTGTTCGTTGCGGGAAGCGGTTTCAACCAACCACAGGTAATGGGTCCAGAGTTCAGCAGTACGCTGACACGCGGAGGTGATGAGATTCTGGAGCGGGGCAGTGAGGGAGATCACCGCGCGTTCAAAAAGACTGCTCGAAGCAGTGACGCGCAAACCGACCGTATAGAAAAGCAGTGCCGCCAGAAGCAGCAGCAGGGCAAGAATTTTCGGACGATACCGGGAGAAAAAATTCATCAGTCCCGCGTTTCAAAATAGGCAAAGAGGGCCACGGCCCTCTTCAATCAATACGGAACGACATCCACCGTCGGCCGGCAGCCTGATGTGCCGTGATCAGGAGGAAACGGTGACACGCTTCAACAAATCAAGTTGATCAAGGACCTTGCCCGAACCAAGGACGACACAGGTCAGCGGATCTTCGGCAACAACAACGGGCAGACCGGTCTCTTCGCGGAGCAGGACATCCAGATTGCGCAGATAAGCCCCGCCACCGGCGAGGACGATCCCCTTGTCGACAATATCCGATGCCAGTTCGGGAGGAGTCTGCTCCAACGCAATCCGCACCGCTTCGACAATCGCATTGATCGGTTCGGAGATTGCCTCGCGAATTTCATTCGAATCGATCTCGCGGGTCTTGGGGATACCACTGACCAGATCACGCCCCTTGACATCCATGCAGTGGATTTCGGCATCAGGGTAAGCACTGCCGATTTCGATCTTGATCTGCTCGGCAGTCCGGTCACCGACGAGAAGATTGTATTTACGTTTGAGATACTGCACGATCGCTTCGTCGATCTTGTCCCCCCCGACGCGGACACTTTTGGCATAGACGATCCCCGCCAGCGAGATCACCGCAACCTCGGTCGTCCCGCCACCGATATCCACAATCATGTTGCCGGACGCCTCGGTGATCGGCATCCCCGCACCGATCGCTGCTGCCATCGGCTCTTCGATCAGGTACACTTCTCGCGCTCCGGCCGATTCAGCCGATTCCTTGACCGCGCGTTTTTCCACCTGAGTAATCCCCGAAGGCACACAGATGACGATCCGGGGGCGCACCAGTGTTTTGCGGTTGTGTACCTTGCGAATAAAATAGCGCAACATCTCCTCGGTGACATCAAAATCGGCAATGACCCCATCCTTCATCGGCCGGATCGCGATAATACTGCCGGGGGTCCGCCCCAACATCAGCTTGGCCTCCGTGCCAACCGCGAGAACCTTTTTTTGTCCCAGCGCATCCCGCTGGATCGCCACCACTGACGGCTCACTCACAACCACCCCTTTGCCTTTCACGTACACCAGCGTATTCGCCGTGCCCAGGTCAATGGCGAGATCATTCGAGAACAAACCCCAGATTGAGTTGAAGATATTCACTGTTAACTCCCCGTATCCTTTAACTGCTCCGTTCGAAGCGAATTCTGTCAAACACCATTAAATCCGCACCAACCTAGCAAATAAACAGTGGATTTTCAAGAACTAAAAGGAACTTTGCTATTGCAAAACACCCCTTGATTGGCTAACATGCGGCGCTGTTTATATGGTGCCACAAATTACTCACAAGGAGTTATACCGCCCATGCTCGGTCATATGCGTTCACAACAAAAATCGGTCTTGATCAAGGTAGCCTTTGCCATAATCATTCTCAGCTTCGTTATCGGTTATGCGATGATGACTGCCCCTGGCGGCAGCGGCACCGACGACACAACGCTTGCCGCCACGGTCAACGGCGAGCCGATCAGCTACCAATCCTACCAGACGACTTACGGCAATCTCTATCGTTTTTACCAGAATGTCTACCGGGAACAGTTTTCCCCGGCACTGGAGAAACAACTTGGGCTGCGCCAGCAGGCCCTGGAGATGATCGTAGAGGAAACCCTGTTGCTACAGGAAGCGAAAAAGCTCGGTTTATCGGTCAGCAAATCAGAGCTGGTTGCACGCATAGCGCAAATCCCGGCATTTCAGGAAAACGGCGTATTCAGCAAGGAACGCTATCTGCAAAGTCTGGCTTATCAGCGCATGACAAGTGACGAATTTGAAGCGCTGCAAACCAATGAACTGCTGGCAGAAAAGGTGCGTAATCAGCTCAAAGCGGGGATTACTGTCAGCGACGCGGAGATCGAAACAGAATTTAAGGCACGCAACGAAAAGGTCACGTTGGCTTTTATCCGCATGGTTCCGGCGCTCTTTGAAAACAAGGTCAAGGTAACGGAGCGTGCCCTGGAAGATTTTTTCGCTGACAAACGCGAGGAATTCCGCCTTCCGGAGCGGCTTTCGTTGCGTTACTTGCAGTTTGAACCGGCGCGTTACGCAGATGAGATTACCTTCAGCGATGAGGAAATCAACCGTTATTATCGCCGTCATCTGGTCGAATATGACATCCCCGAACAGGTCGAAGCCTCACACATTCTGATCAAAATCGCCGAAAATGCCGATGAGGACACCCGTCAGGCGAAGCGCGAACTGGCCGAAAAAATTCTTGCTGAAGTTCGCGACGATGGTGATTTTGCCGCGCTGGCGAAAAAATATTCTGATGATCAGGGAACCGCCAAGCAGGGCGGTTCCCTTGGTTATTTCGGTCGCGGCGCAATGGTTGCCTCCTTTGAAAAGGCTGCTTTCGCTTTGCAACCGGGCGCGGTCAGCGATATTGTCGAAACATCGTTCGGCCTGCATATCATCAAGACAACCGGCTACATTGCCGCCGGAGTCAAACCGCTTGCCGAGGTCAGCGACCTCGTCAAAAGCGCCTTACGCACGCAAAAGGCCCGTGAGTTAGCGATGGAAAAAGCCATGGATGCCTTTAATATCAATCGCAAAACGGGGAACCTCGACGCCGCCGCCAAAGACAATAATCTTGGCATCAAGGAAACCGGTTTTTTTGCGCGTGATGAAGCGATCGACGGCATCGGGGTCTCCGCTGAAATCAGCAGCGCTGCGTTCAGCCTCGAAGACGGCAAGCTGGCACGACCAATCACCATCGACGGACAGGGAGTCATTCTGTTGACCGTCAAGGAACGACAGCCCAGTCGGCTTCCGAAATTGAGCGAAGTCCGCGCCAAGGTAGAAAAAGCCTTGCGTTCCGCAGCGAGCGTAACATTGGCGAAAAATACCGCGGAACAAGCGTTAAAATTAGCCCAGGATGGCGCACGGCTGGGGGAACTGGCCAAAAAATTCAACGTTGAGCTGGAGGAAACAGAGCCATTCAGCCGCTCTTACGGTGATTTTGTTCCTCGGCTCGGCAATGCCGCAGCACTGGTTGATGCCGCATTCGCACTGCCGGCGGGTCAGTCGATTCTTCCCGAAGTCTACACCGTTGACGGTAATTATGTGCTTGCCAAACGCACCGAACAGCTTGCGGCAGACATGAGTCAACTCGACGGCGAGCGTGCCGAGATTGAAAAGGCATTGCTGGCCCGCAAGGAAGATGAGGCCGTTAATACGCGCATCAAAGCGCTGAAAGACGCCGCAACCATCGCCTATACTCCGATTCTGCGCAACTTTTTGGAGGAGAAATAACATGACACCATTAGTGATGAACACAAACTTTCCCGGGCTCAAGCTGGTCAATCGCGGCAAGGTCCGCGACATTTACGATCTTGGCGAGCATTTGCTGATCGTCACCAGTGACCGGATATCGGCTTTTGACGTGATTATGGATCAAGGGATACCGCAAAAGGGTGTCGTTCTGACCCAAATCTCCAAATTCTGGTTTGAACAGATGGGAGACCTTGTTCCGCACCATATCATCGCCACCGACGTCGATGATTTTCCCGCCGTGACCCACCAGTATCGAGAGCAACTGGAAGGGCGCTCGATGCTGGTGGTCAAGGCCGAGCCACTCCCCATCGAGTGTATCGTGCGCGGCTACGTCTCCGGTTCGGGCTGGAAAGAGTACCGTGAACAGGGGAGCATCTGCTCCATTGCTCTGCCGCCAGGTTTAGTCGAAAGCGACAAACTTCCCGAAGACCTCTTTACGCCTTCGACCAAGGCCGAGCTGGGCGACCATGACGAAAACATCTCACTGGCGCGAGCCATTGAATTGTGCGGCAAAGATATCGCCGAGCAAGTCAGTGAAATCTCACTGAAGATTTACCAACGGGCACGTTCAATCGCCGCCGAAAAGGGCATCATCATTGCCGACACCAAATTTGAATTCGGCTTGCGCAACGGCCAGCTGATCTGGATTGATGAAGCACTAACCCCCGACTCATCGCGTTTCTGGCCGCAAGACCGCTACCGCCCCGGCGGTCCGCAACCGAGCTTTGACAAGCAGTTTCTACGCGACTACCTTGAAACCCTTGACTGGGGGAAAACCGCTCCGCCCCCCCCCCTGCCGGAAGAAATCGTCACCAAAACCGCTGAAAAGTATTGTGAAGCACTCAAGCTGCTAACCGGTATCACCTTGTGATGTGAATCGTGTTGAAACAAAGAACATGTATCGACCGGCTAAAACAAAGGACATGAATCGACCGGCGTTCGCAATCTGGCTCCTGACCACTTTTGTCGCGCTCATTCTGTCCGGCTGTGCCGGGACACCGGCCCCGCCGCAGCGCAGCGCGGAGGATTTACGTCTCAGCGCTGAATCGCACATTACCGACAGACAATTCTCTGCCGCAGCGGCTGAGCTGGCAGCGGCCATTAAGCTTGCCCCGGATGACGCCGACCACGCCCTGCGCTACGGTGAAATTCTTGAAGTTCTGTCTCGCTGGCAGGATGCCCGCACCCACTACCAGAAGGGACTGGAGCACCTCCCCCCCGAGCACCCGCGGCGCAACGAGTTTATTTATCGCCTGTCGCTCCTGGCATTGTTCAAGCTGGATGACCCCGAAACCGCCAAACAATTGAGTCAGCAACTTTCAGAAAACAGCGCAGCGTACTACGATATTCAGGGTGTGCTTACGGCGCGGGACGGCGATATGCGCGACGCCCTGCGTTTTTTTAATCGCGGCTTGGCGGCACAACCGAGCAAAGAAGTTGCCGCGCGTATCCTGCAGCACGCCACCACTGCTTACGTGCGTCTTGATCAGATTCCAGCGGCCTTCGGCACCTTGTTCAACGCCATCAACCTGGCGGGGCGCAAACCTGCTTTGGAAAAAGAGATTGAAGCTGACTGGAGTGCGCTCAAGGAAAAATATGGAGAATATTGATTCCGGGCGGGAATATTTCAGGCATCGACACACAACATGACCCGACTCATTTGAATCGGGCCATGTTTATTCAACAGACCAATTCCATCATTTACAGGGGATCAGTGCAACGCATAGATGTTGCGGTCATCACTGCCGAAATAAACCGTCCCCTTGACCACCGCAGGAGTCGTTCGCACCCACCCACCGGCCTTGAATTTCCAGAGCTCCTTGCCGGTCTCTGCCGCAACCGCATAAAAATGACTGTCACGACTGCCAAAATAGACCACACCGTCGGCAACGGTCGGCGATGAATTGACCATCCCGCCGGTTTTAAAACGCCAGCGCAATTTCCCCGTAGCCAATTCCAGCGCATAAAGATTATTGTCATCGCAGCCCACATAAAGGGTTTCCCCCAGCAGTGCCGCAGAGGATGTAATTTCATTCCCCAACCGTTGTTGCCAACGCAGTTTGCCGCTGGCCGGATCAAACGCATAAAGCCGACGGTCAAGGCTCCCGACCACCAGGATGCCCGCTTGAACTGCAGGCGTTGCCACGATTGCGCGCTTTGTCTGATAACGCCAGACTTCCTTGCCATCATCAAGATTGACGGCGATCAGGTGCCCCTTGCGCGTTCCAAAAAAAACCAGCTTATCGTTGACTGCCGGCGACGATTCGATCGCTGCTCCCGCTTCAAACTGCCAGACCTGCTTGCCGGTCTTCAGCTCCGCGGCCAGTAAACGACCGTTGCTGTCGGCAAAAACTACCTGCTTGCCGACTATCGCCGGAGACGCGTTGATTCCCCCATCCTTGACGTCGATTTCCCACAGCAACGCACCGGTCGTGCGGTTCAACGCAAGGAACCGTCCTTTATCGGTCCCGAAACAGACAACATCTCCGGCAACCGCCGCACTCGACAAAATTTTCCCCTGCGAGTCAAACTTCCAGAGTTCTTTGCCAGTTGCTGCCTCCAGCGCCCGAAAAGTTCGATCCATGCTGCCGATATACACCACATTGTTCGCCACCGTCGGTGACGCTGTAACCACATACCCGGTCGGCACTTGCCACTGCACCCCGCTGAGGGTCTTCACGGCAGTGGCCTTTGTAATGCCGCTGCGGCTCGCATCGCCGCGAAACATCACCGTCTCACCTGTATCTTTTCTGCTGCAAGCGGAAGTCAGCAAGCACCAGGTGACAAGCAACAAGCAAATAAGGACTCTTGGTCTGGACATCCGATCCTCCATAGATTAAATTCGACATCGGAGTTTAATTGATTTTCCCCAAGCTTTCCAGTCTTTTCGCTATCGAACAGCATTCAACACTGAACCACCGCGCGGATTGCTTCTTAGCGTTGCAGAATTTTATTGACAGGGCAAGAGGGGCTTTGATATAAGTTGGCTCCGTTTCGGGGCTGTAGCTCAGTTGGGAGAGCGCTTGAATGGCATTCAAGAGGTCCGCGGTTCGATCCCGCGTAGCTCCACCAAAAACGATCAAGGACTTGCGGTCGATGCTGCAAGTCCTTTTTATTTATTCTTCAACAACGCTTTTTTCAACGATCGGCACTCCCCCGTCCTCTCTTCCGGCAAAAGTTCTACGGTAATGATGCGTTGGCACAGTGGCACAACATACTGTGTCGCACTGTCACACTCATTAACTTTATATCAAATATGGTTTATCCTCCATCGCCGTCACGATATTAGTCGTTCTCCGTCGCCGAGAACAAGCATTACATGCACTCTCCGCGCAATAAACCCTTATTTCAATTGGCTTTAACAACTTTTATTGCGTACGCAACAGATACGACAACGACCGTAATTACCATATTGGCTATTTAATACCACTTACAGTTTCCACGTTAATCGTCTTGCATCGTATCATGATGAAATAGACCCCCCGCCACAAATATGAGTCCAATGTCCCTGATATTCATCGAAGAACCGCGACCACAGCCGCTCAATTAAAACAAGCTCTTTACAAAGGCACATTATTTGCTAAGACAGTCAAACCTAAGTCAAACCACAGGCGGACACCCGCCACTGGAGGACATTTATGCGCTGGAAAGATTTGCGTCTGGGACTAAAGTTCACCGCCGGTTTCGGTTCACTGCTGCTATTGATGAGTGCCATCGGCGCGTGGTCATTTTTTGGGGTCAACAATATTGTTGACGATGCCGGGCAGGTGATTGCCGGCAATCAGCTACGCGGGATGATTGCCCAGCGTGAGGTTGACCATCTCAACTGGTTAAAAAAACTCAGCGATTTTCTCAACGACGAACACGTTACCAAGCTGGACATTGAAACGGATGAGCACAAATGCGGGTTCGGCCAGTGGTATTACGGCGAGGGGCGCACCAGGGCGCAGCAATTAATCCCCGAATTGCGCGGTACGCTGGAGCGGATTGAAGAACCGCATCGGCAGTTGCACGCTTCGGCAATCAAGATTGAAAAACTCAACCGCGCCATTGACCCGACAATCAGTACCTTTCTCGCCCAGAAAGAGGTCGATCACCTCATTTGGGTCAATAAGATCTATGATTACCTGCTCTTGAAAAAATCACGCATCGGCATACAGACGGATGATCATCTTTGTGGTCTGGGGAAATTTATCTACGGCGAAAAAGGTAAAGAGTTGAGCAATACTGATGCACAACTCGCCAGTCTGCTCGAACAGATCAAAGAACCCCACCGGCAGCTCCACGACTCCGCAATCGCCATTGAGCAAGCAGGGACCAATTACGAACGTGCCCAACAATTATTCCGTGACCGCACGCTCCCCGCGCTCGACAATACCCGGCAGGTGATTGAGCAGCTTCAGCAACGCGCTGACGAGTTGATTGCCGGGGTCACTGCCGCCCGCCAGGTTTATGCGAGCGAAACCACTCCGAGTCTGGTAGAAATCCAGAAACTGCTCAAGGAAGTTGTTGCCACAACAACCGCCAATATCATGAGCGACGAAGAGATGCTTGCCGAAGCCTCAACCACACGCGTCGGCGTGCTGATCATTCTCCTCGTCGCCCTGCCCCTCGGCATCCTCCTCGCGCTGATTATCGCTCGCGGCATTCAAGGTCCGGTCCAGCAACTGGTCGTCATGATCCGCGAAATGGAACGCGGTCGCCTCGGCACCCGTCTCAACCTCAATCGCTCCGATGAAATCGGCCAGATGGGGGCCACCATGGACGCCTTTGCCGACAGCCTTGAAAACGAAGTGATCCATCCCCTGCAACGCCTCGCCGACGGCGACTTGACCTTTTCGGTTACACCCCGCGATGAGCGCGACAGCCTGCGCGGTGCATTGCAGAAACTGGGGCAGGATCTCAATGGCATTCTCGGTCAGGTCCATGTGGCTGCCGAGCAGATCGCCTCGGGAAGTGCGCAGGTGTCCGATTCGAGTCAGTCCCTTTCGCAAGGGGCCG
>JARGFI010000025.1 GCA_029210745.1 Desulfuromonadales bacterium | reverse complement strand
ACACTACTCACTTCAAGGGTTATCTTGGTAATGACGGTATTGTCAAGCTGCACGGTCGGTTCAACATCCAGCTTGACCCCGACATCGACATACTGAATATTTTCTGTAACGTTATCCCCGGAGGTCGTGACGGTGATCACCGGTTCACGCGTACCGACGTGAACCTTCGCCTTTTCCTTATTTCTGACCCGGATTTGGGGATTGGCGAGGATTTCGCTGTCAGTTTTGGTTTTCGCCAAGTCAAACGACGCACTGGGCAGGCCGTAAAGAAAATCGATCCCTCTTAAATCACGCAGCGATTCCAGCACAACGGGGACAATCTCGCTGGTCGTGACGGCAGCACCTGACTCAGGTATCGTTGTACTCAGAGGCGGGGCTTTAATCCCGGCCTGAAGTTGGTAGCCTCCTTGCAGCTTCGGACCGATTTGCAACCCGTCCCCATGACTGATTTCGACCAGCTCCAGATCAAATATGACTTCGGCATCCTGGCGATCCGCCGCCTCCAGTAATTGTTTGGCCAGTTTGATCACTTCCGGAGTATCGCGTATGACCAGTGCGTTGAGTTCTTCATGCACATAAACTTTACGCAATTGGAGCATCGTCCGCAGCAGGTTGACCGCTTTTTTGGCGTCGATGTTCGACAGATAGAAGGTCTGGATCACCTGATCTTCATATTGCTTGGCTTTTTCTTTGGAGAGCGGGTAGATAATGATCGATTTTGAATTGAGAATTTTCTTGTCGAGTTTGTTCATGTTCAGCAGCAGTTCCAGCGCCTGGCCGAAGGTGCCGTTTTCAAGCAGAATGGAGATTTTTTCTGAACGGATCTCGCCGTCAAAAATAAAGTTGATCCCCGACAATTGCGACAGAATATTGAATACATCCTTCAGGTCGGCATCCTTGAATTTGAGCGTGATCGGTTCATCGGAAGCAACCTCCAGCTCGACCCCGTCGATCAACGTACGCCCCTCGCTGCGGATCTGGTCGTTCAGGGCCAGCGCGTCAGCCTGATCAGGGTTGACTCTGAGGATCTCGTCGATGACCCGTTGCGCCTGCGGCAAACGCCGCTCTCGATAAAAAGCCCGCGCCTCATCCAGGCGGTTTTTCATCTCCAGCCGCTTGCGAATCTTGTTCAGTTCATAAACAGCGACATCAAGTCCGGGGTCATAGCTTATCGCCCGTTCCAGCTCGCCTGCAGCTTCGGCATATTTTTCTTCGTCGGTCAAGCCCCGCGCCTGCTTCAGGTGGTGTTGCGCCGCCTCGGCACGGGCGGTAAGCAGGGAGATACGATATTCATGCTTGCCCGGATCTTCTTCAACAGCGGTAGTGAATTCATTGACGGCAGCGGCGTAGTCGTGTTGCAGCAATGCATCTTCACCGCGACTGAAGGCACGTTTCCCGGCACAGCCGGTTGTCATCGACAAAATCAGCACAATAAGAAGCCAGGTAAATGTCCTGTTAGTCATGCGAAATCCCTTTGGGAAAGTTGATCAACATGGGCGGCACGTCGGTATGCGCCGGAACCTCTGAGTCGACCGGCACCTCTTCCGCATCGACCGGGGACGCACTGTCCGGCGCTGGCTCAATCACGGTCGGATGCGGGTACGGCACCACGGCAGGTTGCGAAACTGGCGGCGAAACAGCGGCGGGGTGATACCTTGATGCTCCCGGCGGTGCCGTTGCGGAAGGCATCTCATCCGGCACCAGCGGCGCTTGTTCAACCAACGAAACACTGACAAAACTCCCGCTGACGTGGTCCGAAATTATCATTTTGTCGACAGTGATGGTCTGCACTTCAAAGCGTGACTGATCACCGAATCGATCCCCCTGTTTGACAATAAAAATTTCTCCGGCGGCGGTCAAAAATACCGATTGCTGAAACTTTTTTTTAAGATAACCGAGAAAGGTAAATTGTGCCAACTGTGTTCGCACCACCTCGGCCACCGGCGCGGCGGATACTTCATCGGCCACCGGTTCAGGTGCGGGCGTGGCGACAACTTCCGGCTCAGGGGGCGGGGGGGGTGGCGGAGCACTGGCAGCAACCTTGCCGGTGAAAAGATCGCGTTTGATTCCGGAATATTTGCCCGTTTTATGCGTCAACAGATCGACCCGCAGGCGTCCTGCGTAGAGACGCGCGACCTCTGCTGACGATTTATTTTCAGCACGGACGACTTTCTTTTCAAGCACCGGTGGTGCTTTTTCAAGACGTGGGGTCTCCAGCCAGGCATACACCAGTGACAGTATAAAAATAATGACGGCAATAACCATCAGGCGCTGGGAACGGGTCATGATTCCTCCGCCTTGAAGTAGGTGGTTACCTTCAAGCGCAAAGCACCGTCACCGTCAGCACCGCCACTCAAGCCCAGGCTGTCGATGGTTATCAAGCGTCGCGACATTTCAAGTGAATGCAGAAAACGCTTCACCTGGGCATAAGAACCTTGCAATGAAAATTGCAGCGAATAGGCAAGAATCCCGCTTTCCTCGATAATTTCTGTCTGATAGTTGATCGAGGCAAGGTTAAGTCCAGTCGCGGCGGCAAGGGTGTCCAGTTCACCGATCAATTCAGAAAATTCATGCTCTTGGGGAAGCTTTTCATCAAAGAGACGGAAATCCTCCAGGTTGCGTTGAAACTCGGCAGCCGGCCCCTGATTTCTGGCCCGCCCGGCCTGTTCCAGACGGACTTGCGCCTGGCGTTGTAAATAGTTTTTTTCGAGCGTTGCCAGGCGGGGGATCGCTACCAGATGACGATAGCCGAGGATGCCGACCAACAATGGTGCCGCGATCAACAGCATTATTATCAGCGGTTTCTGGGTGCGCCACAGCAACTGAAAACTCGCCGCCACGATCATAAAATTTCTTTCCAGATCAGACTGAGATTAAACTGGACTTGCGTCGCTTCACTTTGACTTTTAACCCGTGACTGACTCGCCAAACGCACATCAAAGAAGAATTCACTGCCAAGTAAACGGTCGAGGAGAAGCTGAAGGGTCGGGACATCCCGCGACTCACCACTGATGTTGATAACCCCGTCCTTTAAGTGCGGTGCCATCGAACTGAGGCTGACTCCTTCAGGCAGAATCGCTTCCAACCGGTCAAGCAGGGCCGTCCATCGAAAGGCATCTTCCTCCAGCAAACGATTCGCCACAATGATCCGCTGCCGTTGCTGCTCAAGTGCCTCTGCCGAATAGCTGACCTGCGGCACGACCGGGGCCTGTGCCACTGTCTGCCCCGGCGATTCTTCCAACGCAGAAAAACGCTCAACCAGTTGCCTGGTGCGATTATTTTCGGCCGCCAGCCCGATCAGGTTGTTGACCAGAAAAACCCCCAGAAGAACCAGCAACAGCGTCCCCCCGGCAGTCAGTGCACGCCGGTTCGGGTAAGATTTAGTGGCCAGATTAATAGCAAGCTTCATTGTTTATAATAATCTTTCAGCCGCGCCGATAGCTGCCGTCAAACGCAACGCGTCGTCTTTATCGAAACTGCTTGCAAAATTCGCCAGGCGATCAATTCTGGGGTCAAGGAGGACGATATCACGCTCAAAAACCGCTTGTAATCCGGTGATATAATCATCAACGTCCACCGGCTCAATGTGGGCAAAAACCGTTGCCCGCCGCAAGGTGTGAAATTGCTCCCGCAAACCAACGATCGAGCGATTCACTTCCTGAAATACCCGATCGGGGTGTGCAGCCAGATACTTGACGCGGCAAAAGGTCAGACACTTTTCCTGAAAGTAACTGATGATCAGATTGTCATTTTCGACCCCGATAAAAATAAAATCTTCCCCCAGGTCAAAGCGTCGCTGGACATAATAGTTAAAGAGCGCCAGGGCGTGCAGTTCAATCTGTACCGGCTGCAAACCGGCATCCTCCAGCACCTCCTCATATTGCTCGACCAACGCCTTGCTTAACAGCCCGACCAGAACGCGGGACCGACCACTTTCCTCTTTGCGCAACGTCTGAAAATCGAGTTGCAACTCGCCGAGTTCCGCAGGCAGTTTTTTTTTCATCTGCCAACGCAGAATTTCCCGCCCTTCAGCATGACTTTTAAATTCAGCTTCAATCTCGGTCAACAGCAGCCGTCCGGCGAGATCCGGCAAGGACAGCGCAACCCGCTCCTCCCCTCCCGCCAACCCATCAAAAAGATCCCGCAGATCACTGACCAGACCGGAGCGATTAATAATGTTGAGTTTATGGGGAGAAACTGTCAAACGTCCCGGCGCCAATGACAAAAATTTTCCGCCGCTCAGTGCCACACTTTTGCCGGCACGACGCAAGGAGACGGCACGCAACTCATAACCAGTCACATCCAGCCCCAGATAAGTTCTTCGTAACATATTCCTACTCGACAAAAGTCACCCGATCGATCTCCGGCAACGACGTTATCCCGGCCACCAGCTTTTCTACCGCCGAATCGCGCAGGAAGACGACCCCTGATTCACGCGCCACCTGTTTTAATCGCGCCACCGGCTCGCGGGTCATGATCAGCTCGCGCAAATGATCATCGAGCACCAGCAGTTCCACAATCGCACTGCGCCCCCGGTACCCGGTTCCATTACAGTCCTTGCACCCCTCCCCCTCATAGAGAGGCAGATCGCGAAAGGTTGTGTAATCGAGACCTGATTCTTCGAGGCGCTCACGCGAATACTCAACCCGCTTTCGACAGTGGGGACACAACTTGCGTACCAGCCGCTGCGCGATGACACAATTGAGACAGGAGACAAAATTATACGGGTCAATCCCCATATGCATGAAACGTCCCAGCACATCAAAAACATTGTTCGCATGGACCGTAGTAAAAACCAGGTGACCTGTCAAGGCTGACTGGACCGCAATTTGTGCCGTTTCCGGATCACGGATCTCGCCGACCATGATCTTGTCCGGATCATGCCGCAAGATAGAACGCAAGCCACGCGCGAAGGTCAACCCTTTCTTTTCATTAACCGGAATCTGTACCACCCCGGCAACCTGATATTCGACCGGATCCTCAATGGTGATAATCTTTTCCTGATCACTCTTGATTTCACTGAGCGCAGCATAGAGACTGGTGGTTTTACCGCTCCCCGTCGGACCGGTGACCAGAATCATGCCGTAAGGCTCACGGATCAGCCGGCGGAAACGCTTCAGTTCACGCTCCGGAAATCCGAGCACTTCCAGCGTCAACCCTTTCAGGTCGGAGGCAATCGATTCTTTATCGAGGATCCGGATAACGGCGTCTTCACCAAAAACACTGGGCATGATCGACACCCGGAAATCGATCGATTTACTCCCCAGACGAACCTTGAAACGCCCGTCCTGGGGGATCCGTCGCTCAGAGATGTCAAGTTCACTCATCACCTTGATCCGCGAAATAATCGGCCCCTGAAAGCGGCTGTCGAGAGTCTCGGTCGCCCGATAGAGCACCCCGTCGATCCGGTATTTGATCACCACGCCTTGCGGCGTCGATTCGATATGAATATCACTGACGCGCTTTTTCAGTGCATCGTAAAGGGTCGAATCGATCAGGCGAATTATCGGACTGGCGTCATCAGCGAGTTTTTCCAGAGAAAGGACTTCATCCCCCTTGTCACTTTCCTTGACCAGTTGCAGTTTGAAATCTTCCGAAACTTCCTGCAGCACACGATTGGAGGTATCGCCCTTTTCAAGGAGCTGATGAATCCGGCTGGCGGAACCGACCTTGAGAATAAGTGGCTCCCCCAACAGGAGTTCAAGATCGTCGAGATTTTCAACGTCAGTCGGATTTGCAACAGCAACGACCAACCCCTTATCGGTGCGTTCAATCGGCATGAAACCGAATCGTAGTGGCGCTCCGGAGGGCAACGATTCGAGGAGTTCGGACTCCGGCAAAAAAAACTCCAGATCAATATATTCCAGCCCATATTGGCTGGCGATGGCCTGCGCCAGGGTTTCATCGCTGAACAGCCCTTCCAGGACACCGGTTTGACCGAAATTAGTTCCGGAAATCTTTTTCTTGGCCAGCAGGAGATCAACCTCGGAGGGCGTCAACGTCCCCATCTCAACGAGGATTTCTCCTAATTTTTTTCGTTCAAAACTCACCTGCTTACCTCACTCATCATCCGGCGGTTCCGGCAAGCTGGAAGATCGGAATATACATGGCAACAATAATTCCTCCCACCACCACCCCCATCGTCAACATCAAGATCGGTTCAATCAACGTTGTCAGCCGATCGAGGCGTTGTTCGACTTCCGCTTCATAATAATCGGCCACTTCGCTCAGCATCAACTCCAGTGAACCACCGGCTTCACCGACCGCCAGCATGCGTAGCGCAATCAACGGAACAAATCCGGTCCGTTCCAGCGCAACGGAAAACTCGCCGCCTTCCTCAACCTGGCGGGTCGCCGCCTTCAGTTTTTCTTCGAGGATCCGGTTATTCAACGCGCCGCGTGACATCTGCATCGACTGCACAAGCGGAACACCGCTGGCCAATGTCGTTTCCAGTGTTCGACAAAAATTGGAAAGCGCATAATCAGCGAACAATTTACCAAAAAAGAACAATTTGAGTTTTATTTTGTCACGCAGCAACATGCCGTTAACGCTGCGGAAGTAAATTCGTCCACCCCAGATCGCGGCAAGTAGCAGTGGCAGCCAGAAGATCACGCTGCCAGCCAAACCATGCGCCACCGTGATCAACACCCGCGTCAAAAACGGCAGTTCCATGTTGGCGTCAGCGAACACCCGTGAAAAGGTCGGAATCACGTAAAGCATCAGGAACAGGACCACGCCACAAACCGCCCCCATCAACAACAGCGGATAAAAACTCTCTTTACGCACCTTGGCCTTGAGCGATTCGACACGTTTCTGATACTCGATGTGGCGCTTCAGCATGACCGGCAAATCGCCGGTGCGTTCTCCTGCCCGCAATGCGGCAATATAAAGGTTGGAAAATATGTGCGGATATTTTTCGAAAGCTTCTGACAAGGACGCTCCGCCCTTGATGCTTTCGCGAATATCCTGAAGGGCCTCAAGCAGCGCCCCCGCCTCCATGCGCTCAATCAACGTGTCGAGTGCCTGAAGAATCGGCAATCCGGAACGCAACAGGGCAATCAGTTCCTGATTGAGCGTCAACAGGCGTCGTCCGCTCACCCTGACGTGTGATCCGTGTGAAAATAAATTCAGTGACCGGTTGCTGATCCGGAAAACAAAGAACCCCTGTTCTTCGAGGCTTTCACGCAATATCTCGCGGTCGGCGGCATTGAAATCTTTTTCGACCACCCGTCCGTCAGCAGTTCCAATTTTACAACGAAAGCTTGGCATAATTGCGCATAGTAGCATGGAGAAAAACATATTTAAATTAAAAAGGGCCGACGCAAAACGTCGACCCTTGCAGACACAAGAATGAATAAATTCAGTATGTTTTTGGATTATGTTCGACACCATGACAGACCAGGGTGCAACTGCCATGAAAGGCGGCAACGCCTTCGGCTTTGTATTCCAGCTTGCCTTCTTTGGTCGGTTCAACCACCGCTTGATTAAAAGTCAACAGGTAAGGATTCATCGTACTGCCATGGGCATCATGACAGGTATAACAGCTGGTGCCGGGTTGATCCGGACTGAACCCCTGAATGTGCTGTTGATGCAAAGAAAAACTTTCATTGGACAAGATACTGCCGCGATCGTGACAGGTGTAACACAGGGCATAAGCAAAGGCGCTTTCCGGGTAACCATCTTCTGTCTCGTAGTTCCGTTTCAGCAAACCACGGTAAATTGAACCGTGCGGTCCGCCGGGAGCGTCAGGCGCATCGCTGCCGTGGCAGTCGGAACAACTGATCGTTGAAATATCAGCCGGTTTGTTCTTCCGCGCAGCGTAAGGTTGCAGAAGACTGACAACGAATTCGCGCTTCCCTTCCCCCTCGACCGGATGAAAGGAGGGGTTCGTCATTTTGAATTCATTATGCTTATCGGTTGAAAAAGCGGGCAGATTCGCACTGAACGAATGACACAGGTAACACAACTCAAATTCCTGCTCAATTTGTGACACCAGATTGCCAACGCGTTTCCCTTTGATCCCGCCGAACGGCGTTTCAACATCAGTCGAATGTGATTCGTGACAATCGACACATTCCGCGTGGCGGGGGGCGTTGACTTCTTCCTCGGGGAGAAGTTCGTTGCTGCGGTGAGCACCACGCACCAACCGAACCGGATGAGCATAGGGTTTACGCACCTCGGCATCAATATCAGCAAGATAACCAACCGCGCGCTGTTTCAGATAACCGCGCTTGACCATGATGTCGCGTCGCTCGGCAGTACCGTGACAATCGAGACAAACCCCTTCCTCCCCGCTGATAACCATGGTCATGCCCCGGTGACAGGCGCGACACGATTTCGACATCAGGGAGCGATCTCCATGAACCCCTTGCAGCTTGCTTTGCCCAGCAAAAACATCAACAGAACCTGCCAAAACAAGGACAAGCACCGCCGAAAGAAATGCAAGAAAAAATTTTATTTCTATCGCTGAATTATATCGCATGTGGATCACCAGGAGTCGTTCCGGGAGTCGCGGTGTGACACGCTTGACAAATCGCGTCGTATTCCGTCGCTTCATTCGTCCCCGCCCCGCGCCAGAAGGGCAAATCGTATGTGCCACCGGCACCGTAGGGTGCCCGGCGGGCCCCGTCAGCGAGATCTGAATTGAAGTGCGGATCGTGGCAGGTGGTGCACTGCATGCGCTGCCGACCGTCAAGATAAGGGGAAATGGAATTATATCCTGCCCCCAGCGCCGTAACCACCGACGAATTGTAGACAAACGAGATCGGATGCGTATCCCCTAAAGAAACGTCATCAAAAATCATTTGTGCATCTGTAATATAGTCGCTATTCAAGGCCATGGCGATAACCACATCGTTCGCCATGGTACCGATGGCAGTGGCACCGTCGTGACACGACAGACACAGCTTGCTCGCACCGTTGGGGTATTCGCCGCCATTATCATAATCGGCCAGGGCCCTGGTCGCGGGAGTATCGCGAATCTGAATCGTTGATGCGGAGTTATAGACGGGGAAAGACCCCATCAAGAGCGGATCGAGACGCCCCCATAACGGTGTGTCTGGCGTCGCGCCGTGCGGGGTATGGCAGAACACACAGATGCGTGTTTCGTTGGGATCACCGGTGTCGGCTGCTTTAATCGCAGCTTGACTCATATTTGACAGGTTGTGCGGGTTGGGGTTCACCCCATCATTTTCCCCCAGATAGAGGGGATCAGAAGCTGCAAATGCCGCAGCAGAAAAAAACCCGCAAAACAAAAGTAGAATAAAAAAGCGAATAATCACTGTAGGCTGATCCTGATAAATAAGAATAACGCTGTCTGCAACTTTCCGGAAAACACACCACAAACTAAGACCGACATTAAATGCAGAAAACTCTATTTGCAAAAAATGCGCCACTTCATGGAGCTGCCTTGTCCGTTAGGTAGGTAAAAATCTGTATGCGCCGATTGTAACTGTCAACAACGTAAAGCCGGTTATGTCGATCAATAAAAAGTCCGGCGGGGAGCGAAAATTCGCCTCGTTCGGTGCCTGTTTTACCGAACGCAAGCAACAATTGCCCTTCCTGATTGAAGATCTGCACATTATCCAGCAGCGCATCGGCGATATAGAGATGCCGTTCACTATCGATCGCAACTCCGCGAGGTCGCGCAAAGCTGCCCGGCACATCACCGATTTTTCCGAATACACTTAAAGACTTGCCGACTTCATCAAACTTTTCAACCCGAAAGTTCATCGAATCTGTAACATAGAGTTGTTGCTCTGTATCAACTGCTAAGTGGACGGGAGTATTGAAGTCATACTCAGGGGCCGTCTGCCCCTTGATAACCCCGAGAAAGTTGCCATCAGCAGCGAATTTAACCACCTGATGGCGCGTAACATCGGCGACATAAAGGTTTGAATCTGCATCGAACGCCACCCCCCCCGGTCGCCCGTAACCGCCTTGCGGAACGCGTTCGCCAAGGAGTGTGCCGTCAGGGGTAAAAACAAAGACGGTATCCAGAGCAGAATCCGCGACAGACAAGATATCTTTAACCGGATCGTAGCTGATTCCGGTCGGAGACATCAGATAGCGTCCGGACAAGGCTTTTATGATAGAAACTTTTTGGCGACGCAAATCAAAACAAAAAATAGTTCGCTGCGGGGGGTCGGTGACCCAAACCCTTCCATCACCGTCGGCCGCCACACCGAACGGCACGGAAAGTGTGAAATTCTTGTCTTTTTCCCCGCTTAACCAGCGAAAAAACGTGATTCCAACATTTTCAACCGAGAAATCGACCGACCCGTGCAATGAACGCAGGTATTTAATGCGCGGTTGCGCGGGGGGGACGGGCCAGACCAGTTCAGGAGAATCATCACGCCAACGAACCGGCTGTTCCGAGCGAAGAACACAAGAAGACGACAAAAGAAGCAGTGCCGTCGCTGATATGGCTAAAAACAAACGGTGCATTTATGCGCAGGTCACTTAAGAAAAACTTCGGCGGTGTATTTTTTCTTCAAAGAGTTCATCCACTCAGCATAAAGTTGATCGCGAAGCTTTTTTTTCATTTGCATCATGATGCTGGTTTTAACTTCGTCATATTCCAACTGGCGAGGCGGGTTCTTTTCTGTCAATTTAATAATATGATAGCCGTAAAGGGATTCAACGATGTCAGAAATTTCACCGACCTTGAGTTTTTTGGCCGCATCTTCAAAAACTTGAACAGTCTGACCTTCGTGGAACAGACCAATGTCGCCGCCGACCATCTTTGAGCGATCATCGGAATTGTAATAGGCAAGATTATAAAAATCCTCCCCCTGCCTGGCACGCGCCAGCAACTCTTCGGCTCTGGTCCGCAATGCAGCCCGCTCCTCCTTGTTAGAAGCAGGATCAATTTTGATCAGAATATGACTGGCGCGAAATTGCTGAGGGCGAAAAAAAGCATGCTTCCGACTCTCATAGGCATTACGAATGGCGCTCTCATCAATTTCTATTTTGTCGTCGACATTGATTTTTTCTGCTTTTTCAGCCAGCAACTGTCGATAGAGAGAAGCCCTGTACCCCCCCGGTTTTTCTTCACCAAAGGCGGTGGAAAATTCTTTTTCAGAAGAAAATTTATTGCGCAAAGCGGCCATTTTTGACTGAACAGCTTCATTTTCAACCGAAACCTCAAGATCCAGAGCAGCACGAACTTTATAAGCACGCTCAATCAGGTCATCAAGGGCTTCCTGGCGAATTTTTTTCACTTTATCCGCAGAGATTCCAGAGTGAAACGAACTGCGCAGTGGAACAATCTTCTGGACCGCTCTGTCCAATTCGTACATTGTCACCGGAATTCCACCTACTTTTGCAACAACCCCGGCAGATGGCGCGGCACAAACAAGAGCAGGAAAGGTAAAAAACGCGAAAACAATCGATGCAACAATAACGTGAATGAGTTTCATCCGTTTCTCCTGGTGAGACGTAAAGTTTGCCATCCAAAAATTTGCAGGCGACATATAAAAAAAGGGCGGCTCGTTCGAGCCGCCCTTTTAAAGTTGAATGGCGGGGCTGACGGGACTCGAACCCGCGACCTCCGGCGTGACAGGCCGGCGTTGTAACCGACTCTACTACAGCCCCAGACGGAGTGAAGATAAGGCATCACTGCGATTTTAAATGGTGGGCGAAACAGGGCTCGAACCTGTGACCCTCGGCTTGTAAGGCCGATGCTCTCCCAGCTGAGCTATTCGCCCTAAAAGTAATGGCGGGGCTGACGGGACTTGAACCCGCGACCTCCGGCGTGACAGGCCGGCGTTGTAACCGACTCTACTACAGCCCCGCAAAACACGAAAACAGGAAACCAGCTGCTACCTCAAGACGAAGCACTGCAGCTTCTGTTTCCTGTTACCGTTCTTAACCTGCGGAAAGCAAGGATTTAGTTTACTGCGTCCTTGAGTGCTTTGCCCGCTTTGAATTTTGGCGACTTGGCTGCCGGGATGTTGATTTTTTCACCGGTCTGGGGATTCTGCCCAGTCCGTGCAGCACGTGCACCGACACTGAACGTACCGAAACCAACCAAAGAAACCTTGTCGCCAGCTTTCAACGCTTCACTCACAACGTCAGTAAAAGCCTTTAACGACTTCTCAGCTTCAGCCTTGGTCAAACCTGTTTTTTCAGCCATTGCATTGATCATATCTGCCTTGGTCACAACATACCTCCGTGCATAAATAAGAGTAACTGACTGTTTCGAAGCGAGGTTAGATATAGCAGAACCCCTATCCGAGTGCAAGAAAATATTTACACAAAAGCGGCTTAATGACGCATTTGTGTCGCCGCTGCCCCCACGACCTTGCGCTCAATATTTTCCCCGCCGGAAATCGCGGCAACGCCAAAAGCGTACACCAGCACTTCGTCCATGTGGGCGACAGGAATTATTTCCAGCGCATTACGAATCGACGCGGGAACATCGAGCAAATTTTTCTTGTTATCCTCTGGAATCAGTACGCGCTTCATCCCGGCGCGTTTTGCCGCCAGTAATTTTTCCTTTAAACCGCCGATCGCCATGACCCGACCACGCAAAGTGATTTCGCCCGTCATCGCCAGCTCGCGATCGACTGTTTGTCCAATCAGTGCCGAAGTCAAAGCTGTCGCCATTGTAATCCCGGCAGATGGTCCATCTTTTGGCGTCGCGCCATCGGGCACATGAATATGGAGATCGATTTTCTGGTAAAAGTCCTGCTCCAGCGACAGTTCACGCCAACGGGAACGCACATAACTCATCGCCGCCTGAGCGGATTCACGCATGATTTCCCCCAGTTTCCCGGTGACGGTCAATTTTCCCTGCCCCGACAAGACTGCTGTTTCAATCAACAGAACATCGCCGCCCACTTCTGTCCAGGCCAGCCCGGTGGCAATCCCGACCCGTTCTTCTTCTTCGGCGACCCCATAAGAGTAGCGCCTTACCCCCAGATACTTCGCAACCTGACGCGTCCCGACAGTGAAATTTTGATCTTTACTCGCTCGCCGCACGACTTCACGTGCGCACTTGCGACAGACTGTGGCAAGTGCGCGCTCCAGATTGCGCACACCGGCTTCGCGGGTATAGTAACGGATAATTTCGTAGAGTGCCCCGTCAGTAAAGCTCGCCTGGTCAGGTGACAGGCCATGGACCTCCAGCTGCTTGGCGATCAGATAGCGCCGTGCAATGTGCAGTTTTTCCTCTTCGGTGTACCCCTCGATATGAATAATCTCCATACGATCACGTAACGGCGCGGGGATCCCGTGAAGCGAGTTAGCGGTGGCCACGAACATAACGCTCGACAGGTCGTAATCAACATCCAGAAAGTGATCGCCGAAAGCATGGTTTTGCTCCGGATCGAGAACTTCCAATAACGCTGACGACGGGTCACCGCGAAAATCGGTACTCATTTTGTCGATCTCATCGAGGAGAAAAACCGGATTTTTTACGCCGACCTTACGCAACCCTTGCATAATCTTGCCGGGCATCGCGCCGATATAGGTCCGTCGATGACCGCGAATCTCCGCTTCATCCCGAACGCCACCAAGAGACATGCGAACAAATTTGCGGGTCATGGCACTGGCGATAGAGCGCCCTAACGAGGTTTTACCCACCCCCGGAGGGCCCACCAGACAGAGAATCGGGCCCTTGATCTTGCCGACCAGAGACTGAACCGCAAGATACTCGACAATGCGTTCTTTAACTTTTTCGAGACCATAGTGGTCCGCTTCGAGAATCTGCTCCGCGATCTCGATATCGTGCCGGTCCTTGCTCCCCTTCTTCCACGGCAGGGCGACCAGCCAATCGATATAGTTGCGTACCACCGTCGCCTCGGCAGACATCGGCGACATCATTTTCAGTTTACGGAGTTCGCTCTGCGCCTTTTCGGTCGCCTCCTTCGACATCCGTTTCTTTTCAATCTTTTCTTCAAATTCGCGCAGCTCCTGCTTGAACTCATCCTTTTCGCCCAGTTCCTTCTGGATAGCCCGCATCTGTTCATTCAGGTAATATTCTTTTTGACTGCGCTCCATCTGACTTTTAACGCGTCCGCGAATTTTCTTCTCAATCTGCAGGATCTCAATCTCACGCTCCATCACGGCCAGCAAAGCCTCCAGGCGGTGGTGCGCGTCAAACGTCTCCAGCAGCTCTTGTTTATCGGCGATACGAATATTCAGGTGGGCGGCAACCGAATCAGCCAAACGCCCCGGCTCATCAATCCCGTTGACCGATGCAAGGATTTCCGGCGGGGCTTTTTTACTCAAATTAATATAAAGTTCGAAAGCATCCAGAACGCTCCGCTTGAGTGCTTCAGATTCGGAGGTATCTTCATCAACTTCTGCGTGCAACTCAGCCGTGACACGAACAATTTCATCACTCTCGTCAAACGCCGTAATCCGTCCCCGTTTTTGCCCCTCGACCAGGACCTTGACAGTGCCATCAGGGAGTTTTAACAACTGGACAATCTGCCCGATGGCCCCCACCGGATAGATATCATCCGCCACCGGATCATCTATTTTCGGATCCTTCTGCGTGGCCAGAAAAATCAGTTTGTCGTTTTCCATTGCCACTTCAAGGGCCGCAACAGAACGTGGTCGACCGACGAAAAGCGGAGTAATCATGTAGGGGAAAATGACAATATCACGCAGGGGAAGGAGCGGATAACTCCCTGTTTCAGACAGCGATGTGGAGGTCATACGGTGTACTCCTTACAGAGAAACGGAGCGCGTGCGCCGCTTCGCAGGATCAGGCTGATTCGGCGCAGTCGTGAACGATGATCGGACGAGCTTTACGCAAGATCACTTCCTCGTTGATCACGACCTCCTTGACTCGATCCTGAGAAGGGATTTCGTACATGATATCAAGCATGGCGTTCTCCAGAATCGAACGCAGACCACGCGCGCCGGTTTTGCGCTTGAGAGCTTCCCTGGCAACCGCGACCAAAGCACTGTCAGTGAATTTCAGAGTCACTTTTTCCAATTCAAACAGGCGTTGATATTGCTTGACGAGAGCGTTTTTCGGCTCTTTGAGAATTTCGATCAGAGACTCTTCGTCAAGTTCACCAAGGGTCGCCACCACCGGCAGACGGCCAATAAATTCCGGAATCAATCCATACTTGAGAAGATCGGCGGGTTCAAGTTCCTTGAGAACATCGCCAATCGGACGATCACCGCTCAACTTGACCTCGGCACCGAAGCCCATACTCTTGTTGCCGGTCCGTTGCGAGATGACCGTCTCCAGGCCGGAGAAAGCGCCGCCGCAGATAAAGAGGATATTGGTGGTATCGACTTTAAGAAACTCCTGTTGCGGATGCTTGCGCCCTCCTTTCGGCGGAACGCTGGCGGTCGTGCCCTCAATAATCTTCAATAATGCCTGCTGAACACCTTCTCCAGATACATCACGGGTGATCGACGGCGAGTCGGTCTTGCGCGCAATCTTATCGACCTCATCGATATAAATAATGCCGCGTTGCGCCCGCTCCAGATCATAGTCAGCGGCCTGAAGCAGATTGAGAATGATATTTTCAACGTCTTCCCCGACATACCCGGCTTCAGTCAGATTGGTCGCGTCAGCAATTGCGAACGGAACATCAAGGACTTTTGCCAAAGTTTGCGCCAACAATGTTTTGCCGCTGCCGGTCGGACCGAGGAGCAGAATATTACTCTTCTGAATTTCAACGTCACCACTTTTCGCAGAGTAATTGATGCGTTTATAATGATTATAAACCGCAACGGAAAGAACCTTTTTCGCCCAGTCCTGTCCGATCACATACTCATCAAGCGTCTCCCTGATTTCCACAGGTTTCGGCAGGGACTCTTTTTCGGTGGCACTTTCGTCGAGCTTGCTTTCCTCGGCGATAATATCTTTGCACAGATCAATACACTCGTCGCAGATATAGACCGAAGGTCCCGCTATCAGTTTTTTGACATCTTCCTGCGATTTCCCGCAAAAAGAACACGTTAATTGATCCGAACGACTTTCATCACGACTCACGCGACTCTACTCCTGTTTTTTCGCAGATGTTTTGTTGGCAACGATCTGGTCAATGATACCATAATCTCTTGCCGCGGCACTACTCATGAAAAAATCGCGTTCCGTGTCAGCGGAAATTTTTTCGATCGGCTGCCCGGTGTGATCGGCGAGGACGCCATTGAGCGTTTCACGCATCCGTAATATTTCCTGAGCATGAATACTGATATCCGTCGCCTGCCCCTGAAACCCGCCGAGCGGCTGGTGGATCATGATCCGGGCGTGCGGCAGGGCAAAACGTTTCCCGACCGCTCCGGCGGCAAGCAGAACCGCCCCCATGCTTGCCGCTTGTCCGACACAGATCGTCGATACCGGCGTCCGCAGATACTGCATAGTATCGTAGATGGCCATCCCGGAAGTAACGATCCCTCCGGGGGAATTAATGTAGAGGTGAATATCCTTGTCCGTATCTTCTGACTCAAGAAAGAGCAATTGGGCAATGATCAAATTGGAGAGGGAATCGTCGATTGCGCCACCTAAGAAAACAATCCGGTCTTTCAGCAGGCGCGAATAAATATCGTACGACCGCTCGCCCCGGCCAGTTTGCTCCACAACCATCGGGATCAGGTGCATGGTGTTACTCCTTAATGGCATCCTGCTTGGCGGCCAATTCGTCCTTCGTTACTTCCTTGATGTGCGCCTTTTCCAGAATCAGCTCAATGGCTTTTTCTTCAGCGATCTGCGCACTCAGGCCACGACGCGCCTCGGCGCTTGCGTAGTGCTTTTTAACCACATCAAGCGGCGCACCGGCCATTTCAGCGACTTTTGCCAGTTTTTCATCAAAATCGCCATCAACGACCTCGATTTTTTCCTGACGAACAACGGCCTCCAACAGCAAACTGCCCTGCACCTGCTTGACTGCTGCGTCACGATACATCTGGCGGAACGACGCGTCGCTCATGCCAAGCATTTCCAGAGACATGCCCTGCTGTTTCATACGATTGCGGGTGTTGTCAAGCATGTAGTCCAGCTGCGAGTCGACCATCGCGGCAGGAACTTCGATATTGTTCCGCTCGACCAGCTTCGCCATCATTCTCTCGCGTAATTCACTGTTAATCCGATCAACTTCTTGCGCTGAGTAGATTTGTGTCAACTGCTGCCGCAATGCTTCAACCGTCTCCATGCCGAAACCTTGAGCAAACTTATCGTCAAGTTTCGGCACGACCTTTTCATTAATCTCCTGCATAGTCACTTTAAAGATCGCAGCTTTACCCGCCAGCTCTTTATTTCCGTATTCTTCCGGAAAAGTCACCTCAACATTACGCTCTTCATCACGCTTCATGCCCTCAATCTGCTCTTCAAAACCGGGAATGAAGATATTCGAACCAAGTTCCAGCTGGTGACCGGTTGCCGAGCCACCAGCGAAAGGGGCACCATCGATCGACCCGGCGAAATCAATGACCACAAAATCACCCTGGCGTGCTTTCTTCCGGGTTGTTGGCTCCATCGTTGCACGTGATTCGAGCATTTCCTCCAGACGCGAGTCAACCGCCTGGTCATCACCAACGTAAACTTCCTTTTCCAGCTCAAAGCCGACATAGTCCCTGGCTTCAACTTCCGGTTTGATCTCGACCTCGGCAACGTAGGTAAACGCCTGGCCCGACGCAACTGTTGAACTTTCGGTAATCTGCGGATCGGACACCGCAAAGACCGCTTTGTCAACCAATGCCTGGGGATAAGACTCATTTATCAACTGTTGAAAAGCATCCGACTGAGCCTGCGCCGCATAGTTATTTTCCAGCACACGGCGCGGCACCTTCCCTGGTCGAAACCCTTTCACTTTGGCTTTTTTGGCAATTTTCTGATACGCTTTTTCAATTGCGGCATCAACCTGCTCAGTGGGCACCTCAAAAGACAACTTCTTTTTGACACTGCTGATATCTTCAATCGTAACATTCATTGTTGCATGACCTCTTTTCTCTTCAATTATCCTGCGTTCGTCCCAAAATGAAAGACCGCGGCCACCGGGGTCGCGGGAATATTTTGCTGGTGCGAGAGGGGGGACTCGAACCCCCACGGTTACCCGCTGGATCCTAAATCCAGTGCGTCTGCCAATTCCGCCACTCTCGCATTAGACACACCGGTAAAATTTTATCACGCCAAAAATTCAATAAACAACAAAGCCCGACTTTCCTTCGACTTATCCACGGCATTGCCGCTACAATCGCTCGGGGAAAGACGGGCCAGAAGAATCAATTGGGGTGAGTGATGGGGCTCGAACCCACGACAACCGGAACCACAATCCGGGGCTCTGCCAACTGAGCTACACTCACCGCAAAATTGAAGTCAGGATACTAACCAAAGGGCACCACATTGTCAACGGTAAAACCGCACCCGGCACCTTTCATACTGAAACAGGTGAAAATGGCGCGCCAGGAAGGACTTGAACCCTCGGCCCACGGCTTAGAAGGCCGTTGCTCTATCCAGCTGAGCTACTGGCGCGTATGGTCGGGGAGACAGGATTTGAACCTGCGACCCCCTGCTCCCAAGGCAGGTGCGCTACCAGGCTGCGCTACTCCCCGATTGTATCTCCATCCTGAGTTTGGGTCGCAATAAATACCATGAAAAATAGTGAAAAACAAGTTTTTTTAAACGCGCCATCCGCCACAAAAAAACAACCTCGGCCATGGCCTGTAAACCGTCAAAAAATCCCTGCCACAAGCTCGGCCCGCCATTCACGCAGCAACGTATCGAAGTCGAGTCCGTACTTCTCATAAACGGCGGTAACCGCAGCCACTCCATCGACACCGCCCCCCACCTTTTTCAGCAAGCGCTGCATTTCAAACCACTCAAACCGCCGCAATAAAAAATCGACAAGCGACCCACTCTGTTCGTAAGCCAGCAGGATCTGCCCCTCTGGTAAAGTGGTAAAAGGTTTTTCCAACTGTTCAAACGACAACAGCGTTCCGTTCTCAACCGCCTTTTGCAAAGTGCTCAACGGCTGTTTATAGCGCTGCCGTTCCGCCCATACAGCCAACCCTTCGTTCAGCCATGTCGGACAACGCCCCCGAGTCAGATAGCGGATCACGACATGACAATATTCATGATAGAGCACCCCCTGCATCTTCGGCGTCATCTGGTCAACGCCGCCAACCGGAACACGGATTTTCCCGTCATAAAGGCCGCCTGACCAATCCGGCGAACCGGTCAGATCAAAGAAATCCAGCCGCTTGTAAAGCAACACGTTTACCGACGTTTCCGGGTAAAAGTCAAACACGTAGCCAAGCGTGTCGTACGCCCCTTCCAGAACGTCAAGGACCTTGTCACCAACGACTCCATGGACTCCGTCATCATAGGTAATCAGAAAATGTGCGCCGTAATCGGTCGTCATTTTTTGCTCGGCATCGATGTCGCGCTGCACTTTAGCCAGCAACTTCCGAGCATTGTTCTCCGCGGGGTTCTGCTCAACAGCTTCGGTCATAATCTGTTGTGCCTCATAAAGTCGCCCCGTGGCATAATAAACCTCCCCGAGCACGATCAGCGACAGGACAGAATTGTCCCCCAACCTTCGAGCCGTCTTCAGCGCATCTTCCGCATTATCATGATGGCCAAGGTGATACCAGGAAACGCCCCGGTAGAGGTAGAAACGACTATCCTCCGGCGCCAGCTCTGTGCCTTTATCAAAAAGAGCCAGCGCTCCTCGATAATCTCGCTCCTTAAGCCGTTCGGTCCCCGCAACAAGCAACGTTTCGCGCAACTGTTCGCGTAGTTCGATATTTTGTGGCTGTTCCCGGACGGCGGTTTCAAGCCGGAATAACCCCGGAGCATCGGGGTGTTTCACAACCGCCATCCCCGCCAGCGGAAGACCAGCCAGAAGACAAAAAAGGCACAGGCCGCGGACCAGAATCAACATCATAAAACGTCTCCCGCGGTTATCTCCGGATCTTCGGCGCAATAGAGTCGGGTCGCAGCGACCACCGCAACCGGGATACAAAAGAATTGCAGGAGCGGGATAGTCAGTAACACCAGTACGCCGACAGAGAAACCTCCCATCAAGGCCTTGCGTGATAATAGATACTGACGTTGCACCGCAAAGCCCAGCCGCTTGCGACTGAAGACAAACCCGGTGTATTCGAGCGCCAGAAAAAAAAGTGTCAACAACAGCGACAAGACAGCATAGAGCACAGAACCGGCAAGCGGGATCAGGTTGAGCAACAGGATCACCCCCATTGCCGCAATAAAAATACCCAATTTTTTCAGCTCATCACCGACTGTCCGGCGCACGTCATGAACAAACCCCCGCCACGACCAGGGATCATCAGACCCTGTGCCGCGTAACACTGCTTCGGTTTTTTCAGAAAGAATATCATTGAAAGGAGCGGCGATCAGATTGCCAACGATGCTAAACAAAAAGAAAACCAGCACCGCCGTCAGCAGCACCGCACACGTCCAGAGAAAATACGAGAGGGCTGCCCAGTACCAGGCATCTCCACGCGGAATCAGCTCGACGACCGTATCATTGAAAAAATTAAAGCCCAGATAAACCGTCAGCGAAAACACCAGGACATTAATAATCAGCGGGATAATGATGTAAGGATAGAGCCGTGGGCGACTGATGAGGAACTTCCCGGCGCGAAAAGGTGCAAAAAAACCGTTGGAAAAGCGCGTCAGGGGATTTACAGACAACCATATTTTTGCCATACTACCTCCAATTCAGACTTACTTGCATTGCTATTATCGCTATGATTGCCCTTAAGAGGCAAGCATCTTCTCCTCACACGGCAGACCGGAGCACTCGCCTTGACACAAACAGCGGACGAAAACAGTCTGGTTTCAACCCTCAGTCGGCGCAATGAAGAATTGGGATTGCTGGTTGATATCGGCAAGGCGCTGGCTTCATCGCTCGATCTGGAAGAAATCCTCAATACCGTTTTGAATGAGGCCGGAAAACTGCTTAAAGCGGATACCTGGTCACTGCTATTAAGGGAAGCGGGAAGTGACGATCTGATCTTTAAAATTGCGGTCAGCCCGGGCACGCCCCCCCCGCCGGGAGAACGACTGTCGAAAGGAGAGGGGATCGCGGGCTGGGTGGTGGCACACGGCGAACCGTTGCTGATCAGTGATGTCGCTCAGGAACCCCGTTTTTGCGAACGCATTGACCGCGATTTCAAGCACCGGACCACGTCGATAATCTGTGTCCCGATTAAAAGTCACGACCAAATTTTTGGGGTCATCGAAATGATCAACACCCTTGATAAGGAGGGATTTTCCGACAACGATCTGAATATCATTACCACCGTGGCCGACTACGTCGCCATCGCTATCGAAAACGCCCGCCTGTTTGAAAAGATAAACGAGCTGGTGATCACCGACGAGCTGACCGGACTGTTCAACGCGCGCCAGCTGCATCGGATCCTTAAGTACGAAATTGAACGCTCTGAACGCTACGGCGGCGAGCTCTCCCTGATCTTTTTCGATCTTGACCACTTCAAGAATGTCAATGACACTTACGGCCATCTGGTCGGCAGTCGCATGCTGAGCGAAATTGGTCAGCTGTTAAAAGACAACTTGCGCTTGTCCGATCACCCCATTCGCTACGGCGGCGACGAATTTATCGTCGTTCTGCCGTCGACCAGTAAACACGATGCATTTATTGTCGCCACCAAACTGTGTGAAAAACTGCGCAATTTCGAGTTTCTTGTCAACGACACCGTGCTCACGATGACCGGGAGCTTTGGTGTTGCGGCATTTCCCGACGACGTCAGCAGTACCGAAGAAATGATTAAACTGGCTGATTCACTGATGTACGAAGTCAAGGCCGCCGGTCGCAACAATGTCAAGATGCTCCAGGGAGGAATTCTCGGCACACCGCGATAAAGCGCGGCTGAGCCCACCACGGCGACGGTCTCTTGATAAAGTCATCACCCGGCCCGGCATGTTTAATCACCAACGATACGTTTTGTGTCCAACCTGCCGACTCGCAACACCTTTTCAACACTACTGGCCGAAAGTGCTTCGCTGAAAAGGAATCCTTGAATTTCATCGCACATCTGTTCCTTGAGAAACGAGAGCTGCCCCTCCGTTTCAACCCCTTCGGCAGTGATCTGAAGATTGAGGCTTGCCCCCATCGAAATGATTGCCGTGGCGATCGCGGCATCGGTCGAATTGATTTCCAGATCGCGCACAAACGATTTGTCCATTTTTAGCGTATTTACCTGGAAACGCTTGAGATGAGCCAGCGATGAATACCCTGTCCCAAAATCGTCGATCGCCAGATGGATACCGAGATCGCTCAACTGCCCCAGGACCTTGACCGTAAAATCGGGATTTTGCATAATGACCGTCTCGGTCACTTCCAGTTCAAGATATTCAGGATCAAGTTCGGTCTCGGCGAGAATTTTTTTCACTCGCGCCACGATATCCGTCTGTTGCAATTGATGCCCGGACAAGTTGACCGCCATCCGCACCGGTGCAATCCCCTTGTTCTGCCACTCCCGATTCTGTGCACAGGCACGCCGCAATACCCATTCTCCAATTTGCAAAATCAGGCCGGTTTCCTCCGCCAGGGCAATAAATTCACGCGGATAAAGGAACCCCAGCGACGGATGGTTCCAGCGCACCAACGCCTCTATGGCAGTGATTTTTCCGCTCACCGCATGAACCGTGGGTTGATAGTGGAGCTCAAACTCATCACGCTCAAGGGCCTTGCGCATTCCGGTTTCCAACGACAGGCGCCGATCAGAATCAAGATTCATCGACGGATCAAAATAGACCCAATTGTTCCGCCCGTCCTGCTTGGCCTGATACATCGCAATGTCCGCATGTTTGACCAATGTCGCTGGATCATCGCCATCTCGCGGATAGACACTGGCCCCGATACTGGTGGTGATAAAAAGTTCATTCCCCTCGATCACCACCGACTTACCTACCGCCTGGAGAATCTTTCGCGCAACCTTTTCAATATCACCGTCATCTTTAATGTTGGTTAACATCACGGTAAACTCATCACCACCGAGGCGCGCAACCGTATCGATCTCACGCACCGATGCCGTGATCCTGGCAGCGACCTCCTGAAGCAACTGGTCACCGACACCATGACCCAGGGTGTCATTGATAATCTTGAATCGATCAAGATCGAGAAACAGAATGACAATCTGGTGACTGAAGCGTTTTGCAACCAGACGCGCCTGTCGCAACTGGTCAAGAAAGTAAAGACGATTCGGCAGCCCTGTCAAGGCATCGTGATGAGCGATATGAAAAAGGCGTTGTTCTGCAAACTTGCGCGAAGTAATATCACGACAAACACTCCACAGTGACGTCTCATGATTATGAACACTACGGGTCAGGTTGCCTTCCACATCGATTAAACGCCCGTCTCTGGCCACAAAACGTCCCTCCAGTGTATTTAACGAGTCCCCCTCAACAGCCTTGCGGACATGGAGCAAACACTTGTCCCGTGAATCATCATGTACGATGTCAAGCAGATTGATGTCGCAGATCTCCTCCTCGAATCCAAGCACTTTTCTCCAGGCACGATTGGCATACAGCACCTTACCTTCGGGTGAAAAGTGAAAAATCAGATCACTGGCCCGATCGAGGAAGTCGAAAAGTCGTTTCTCGTTGAGAATCGCGGCAGCATTTTCCTCACGGATAATCGACATGAGAAACGCCGCTACGATCGACACCGCAGCATTGAGCAGACTGACCCAAAACCATTTCAGCAACAGATAGAGATGATCGGTGTACAGGGTAGCATCAACAAACGGCATCGACAGGTTGCGCAGCAGGCCACTCGCCTCCCCGAACAACAATGCCCCATACATGGCACCACCAACTGCCCCGAGAATCCAGACACCGGAGCGTTTTTCGATGACCACCGCCGATTCAATCGTGACCACCAGATAGACTGGCCAAAACCAACTTGCAGACCCACCACTGTAATGAATCAAAATGGTTGTAAAAAGGAGATCCAGAACGATCTGCAGGGGATCGATACAGGGCAGATGCACGATCTTATCGTAGCCGAACTGGTAAATCAGATTGTATAAAATTACCGCGGCAACGGCGACAAGGAGAATAACCAGCTGAGATGTGTCAAGGAAGAATCCATAACTGCTGAACAGATAACAACCCGCAGCAACCACGCAGTAAGAACCGGTCATCAGCAGCAGCAACCAGCGCATGCGCGAAACCAGCAACACACGACCTTGTCGTTCAGTGAATTTTGGACCTGTGGCATAATTCTGAAGCAGGCCCAAATTCTCAAGAATTGTTCCGATCCAGCTTGTGGACTGCGGCATAATTAACTCCATAAAAATATTCGATGCTTATATTGCAAGGTGCGCAGAGATTTAATACAAACGATTATTTAAATACGCTGGACAGTTAGCTGTCAATGCTTTTAATGTGGCATTTCCCCTTGCCAGACACATTGTTTTTCCATATACTGGGCACATATATCGGCTCTCTGCCCTGCACGTGAGACTCCAATGTCCACGCGGTATAATTTTCGTTTCGGAACGGCTTCAGAGGTGCTGTGTGCAAGCCCGCCGCGGAGCGGGACGCCTGATGCATCAACAAGCCGGGCCACCTTGTTGGGATAGTCGCTGTGAGACCCAACAGTCCACGACAGGTGTGGAGAGCTCCTCAGTAATCAAGCGTCGCGTCGCGACGCTTTTCTTTTGAAAACACCGGCACGCAGAAACCGGGCCAATCACAAATAGCGGATATGGTTTATTATGGACTCGATCTCAACGACAGCCCCTCCCCCATCCAACATTCGCCGCCTGCTGCTTGACGGTCGTGAAATCATCCTGATCGGAACCGCGCATATTTCCCAGGCTTCGGTCGACACAGTACGCGAAGTGATCACCGCTGAACAACCGGACACGGTCTGTGTTGAGCTCGATGAGCAACGCTATCAGTCGCTGAAGAATCCGCAGCGCTGGGAATCACTGAATCTCTTTCAAGTCATTCGCAAAAAGCAGGCACCTTTTCTGCTTGCAAACCTCGCCCTGACATCGTTCCAGCGCCGCATGGGACTACAGACCGGCGTCAAACCGGGGGCAGAACTGGCAGCAGCAACAGAAACCGCTGAAGAGCATGGTCTTGGCGTGTGTCTTGTCGATCGAGATCTGCGCACCACGCTGCTTCGTTCCTGGCGCAACACCGGCCTCTGGAAGAAGATGCAACTTCTTTCGACCCTGTTTGCCAGTCTCTTTGAAAAACAGGACATAAATGAAGAGGAACTCGCCCGTCTGCGCGAAACAGACACCCTTTCGGCCCTCCTCGAAGAAATGGGCGATGTGCTGCCGTCAGTCAAGACGATCCTGGTGGATGAGCGTGACTACTACATGGCCCATCATATTCTCGCCGCGCCGGGAAACAAGGTTGTCGCCGTCCTCGGGGCCGCACACCTCCCCGGCACCGAACACCATCTGCGCCAGGGAACGTCTGCAGCAACAGTGGCGGAGATCTCCGTCATTCCGCCTAAGCCAGCTATTTCAAAAGTAATCCCATGGCTGATTCCGGCAATCGTCATCATGCTTTTTATCAGTGGTTTTTTTCTCGGTGATCGAGAACGCTTTGCCGATGCCGCACTTGCCTGGATCCTGGCCAATGGTCTGCTTTCGGCCGGGGGGGCCCTGCTGGCAATGGGGCACCCGCTCACGGTTATCACCGCCTTCATCGCTGCGCCGATAACGTCTCTCAACCCGACCATTGGCGCCGGCATGGTAGCCGGTCTGGCGCAGGCGTTTTTTGCCGCACCAAAAGTGCGTGATCTGGAAAAAGTCAGTGAGGACATCGTCAAATTGAGCGGCTGGTGGACCAACCGCACAACGCGGGTCCTGCTGGTCTTTCTCTTTTCCTCTTTCGGTTCGGCAATCGGCACCTTTGTTGCCTTCGGCTGGATCAAGGATCTGTTCTGACCGCCTTTGCGCGGCGTTTTTGCAGCGCCCGCTCCAGGTCCCAATCCTGCCAGTAGACATCGGGACGGAAATGTACCAAACCGGCTTTGTCGACCCAGGCGGTCTGATAAACCAGATGGACCGGCCAGCTAGATGTGAGTTTGATTTGATATTCCTCCGGTTGCGTCAAAATCATCAGGAGCCGCTCACGGCTCCACCCTTCGCGCTGCAACAGATATTGCGCCAGATCAAGGGGTCGTTCAATACGAATACAGCCGGAGCTGAACAGGCGGGTCTGCTTCCGAAAGAGATACTTTTGTGACGTATCATGCAAATAGATATCGTACGGATTCGGAAAAAGAAACTTGATTTTTCCGAGTGGATTCCCCTCACCCGGTCGTTTACGTAAAATCCCCTTGAACTGTTCAGGATCGACGTCGCGCCAATCGATCTGCTCGGCATCTATCTTCACGATCCGCCCCCCCTGCCATTCGACCAGATCGTAATCATGCTGCACTAAATAGTCATGATCGACACGTAGTAACGGCAGTTTATCTTCGCGAAAAATCGTTTCCGGCACATACCAGTAGGGGTTCAGAACAACATATTTCAGTTTGGCAGAAAAGACCGGAGTCCGACGATAAGCCGTCCCCACAACCACCGGCATCGACATGACATACTCTCCGCCATCAATCACACTCAAACTGAAATCAGCAATATTGACCAACAGATAGCGTTCGCCAAGATCCCGCGCCAGCCACCGCCAGCGTTCCATATTGAGCATCAATTGATCGATTCTTCGGCGGAGTGGAACGTTCAGTTCTTTTCGCGTTTGGTCGCCCAGCACCCCATCCGGGAAGAGACCGTGACGGCGTTGAAATTTTTTCAGGGCAGCAACGGTCGCGTCATCGTAATATTCATCGGGGCGGGTATTGTCAAATTCCAGATCACCGCTGAACAGAAGACGCGCACGCAGTTTCGGCACACGCCGGTCACTCTCCCCCGGTTTAAGGAGTGGCCCCTCCTCAATCTGTGGCCAATCGCCACGCACGGATAATTCCCGATAATAGCGCAAATAACGCCGTAAACCGCGATAGTCTACAGATGCCGGGATCAACTGTCGCAAAACCTGTGCGGCCCGTTCGGCGGAAATCATTTGCGCAAGCAGCCACGCAGTGTCCGCTTTTTGTTGTGGAACATCCCAGTCAGGATAGACATCGGCAGGATTGACCCGCCCCTCGACCAGGTCACCGACAAAAGACAAAAACGCGTCAGTCAACAAAATATCGAGACTGGCCAGAAAATGTGGATCGGTCGCAACGCCACCACGCCGCAAATCATGCTCAAAACGGACCAGCAGTTCAAGGGTTGCGAGGCGATACTCTTCGGGACACAGGCCCTCAAGCTCGGCATCTCGAATGGTATCAAGGAGCAGGCGGCCTGAAACATTGAGGCCGTCGGTCGCGATCCAGGCGGGTTGATAGTTAAACCCGGAGTAAAATTGAGGCAGCGTGGTATCGTCAAGCAACAGTTGTCGATTCAGTACCAGCTTCTGCCCCGATAATTGCTCCTCGACCAACGCACGCAACTCAACAGCAATCTGATCCGCTGGCGAAGAAATATGCTGTGGGGCTGCTCCGCAAGGTATCGCATTCAACAAACCGGTAATCCAGATTATCGCTAACAGCACAAACCGCATGCAGAACATTCCCCGCAGATACTGCCATGGCCGACGAACACACTGGCCGCGTTCAGCTAATCCTTGTTCCGGTCTTCGGGCTGCAACGCCCAATACGCCACGCCGACAGCGATAATCAGCACGGCCAGCCCAATCATCGAAGTGTATGGAACCTGCTTGAAATCGACCAGAACAACCTTTCTCGCCAACGCCAGCAAAGCAACCAGCAACACTGCTCGAACCTTGACCAGCGGTGCTTTCGACGTAATATCAGGGAGTACGGTGTGGTTGAATTCCAGCGCAATCAGCACGGTCATAAACGTTCCGAAGACTGTAATGAACGCGTCATGATCGATCATGTGCGTGTCCGACACGACCACCTGATAGAGCGCCACAGCGGACTGGGCCAGAGTCAGTACGACCGAAACCGAAACCAGCACGGTTAATACGGCGATAACCACCCTTTCAAACCAGTGATAACCACGGGTACCAAAGATAAGACGTCTGACCGGCTGTTCATTTAACAAATTCATCACTGATAGCTCATTTCTCGTCGCGGGAAAGTTTAATTACCGGGCACACGCAAAGAATACTGCGAGTGCACCAAGTTTGCCCAATCTTCAGAAAAACTTCAAGTTTTGAGTAGCCACAACAGATGTTATCGGACTTTCATCAGCGGCTAAACAAAGCCCGAAAATCTTTTTTTTTGCCGCGGATTCAATCTGATTTAATCTGATGGTAAGGCTTAAAACCTAACCTTCTTTTTGGTTCTATCAGCCATTATGCCGCAATTTTTACGTCATGCTTGCTGAATTGAGCAATTTGCGCAATAATTGGTCGAAATCGAACCCACCGCACTGCTTTTCTAATCAAGGAAACCTGCCCTGATGCCCTTTACCTTCAATCGTCGCCGTCGTTCTGTATTTAATTTCGAACGAATGCGCGACAGCCTGCTCCATGGTGCGCCGTTGCGCCCCGAAGATCCGCCGCTGGTCACCAACAGCCTGCTGGTTTTAAATCTGCTGTTTTTCACCGCAATGGTCTTGCAGGGGGTGCTTGCCGGGCAAGGGTTCTCGCCCATCCTCAGTCCCGACCCCTATTTGCTGCTTCACAGTGGCGCGCAATATTGGCCGCTGGTCATCAATGCGCAGGAGTGGTGGCGCTGCATTACCTATGCATTCACGCATGGCGGGATTATTCACCTTGCCTTCAATATGCTGGTGCTGCGTCAGATCGGGCCACTGCTCGAAGCCGACCTCGGACCGCCACGCTATCTGGTCCTCTACCTGCTTGCTGCTTGCGGCGGAACCGCCGCCGATTTTTTATGGCATCCACAGGTCCCGGTGGTCGGCGCCTCGGCGGCATTGTTCGGACTGATCGCCTGTGCCGCAATCTGGTATCATCGCAGCGGGCCAAGTGGTTATCCCCTCCGCGACATGATGCTCAAATGGGCCGCTATCGCTTTTGTTTTCGGCTTTGTGGTCGGCGCCGACAACGCCGGGCATGCCGGTGGAGCCCTGGTCGGAGTCGGCTTCGGTGCGCTGATCCCGCTCGGTTATCATGCTCGACGTAAATATGCTCCGTTCTTTCTGGTTCTCGCCACCATTGCAACATTGATCATTGTCATCAGTCTGGCATTACTCGTTTTCACGTGGATCCGATAACCTCTACCGAAAAGGTTCAGCCAATGGCCAAGGATAAAATCCCGTCGACTCCTGCGCTCCGCCTGCTGCGCCAACAGCGGGTCAACTTTATTCCGCGCCCCTACAGCTACGAAGCAAAAGGCGGAACCGCGGTCTCGGCACGGGAACTCGGCGTGGCTGAACACAACGTGATCAAAACATTAATTATGGAAGATGACGCCCGGCAACCGCTGATTGTCCTGATGCACGGTGATTGCGAGGTTTCAACCAAGGAGTTGGCGCGTTTGATCGGCGTCAAATCGATCCGCCCGTGCGACCCGAAAACCGCTGATCGCCACTCCGGGTACCAGGTCGGCGGCACCTCCCCCTTTGCCACCCGCAAAAATATGCCGGTCTATCTGGAAAAAACAATCCTTGAGCTGGATCGCATTTACATCAACGGCGGCAAACGCGGTTTGCTGATTGAAATCGATCCCCGCACCCTGTGCGAGCTGTTGCAACCGGAGTTGATTTCTGTCGCCATCTCCTGATTTTCTCCATTTGAGGATAAAAAAACGCCGCTGAGACTGTCAGCGACGTTTTTTTATGGCGTACGGCAAAAGGGCTATCAGGACATACCGAACAAATCCTTGTAATCTTCTTCAATATCCAACATATGATGATGGGTCGAATGCGCGTTGGCGCGATAAACTTCCTTGATGATCGGGTTATCGATCTTTTCCGCCATCGCACGCAATTCTTTTTCCAGCGCCTCTTCCTGCTCAATAGCCAGTTCCAGCGCTTTGCGCTCGTCAAAATCACCCAGCATGGTCTGCCGCAATACATTGAACCAGCTGGAGTCTTCATTCACCGGTCCGTTAATAAAATCATCAAAAGAAGGGATATCTCCCCCGGAGTAGACGTTGAAGAAAGACCGCGCATGTTGCGCTTCATCCCTGGCCAGACTTTTGAATGTTTTGCTGCAACGCTCGTCAGCCATCTTTTCGGCGGCGAGTCGATAATAATCCATGGCGTCTTTCTCGGTCTGCATCGCCGTTTTGATCGCCTCTTGCAAGTCAATGTTTGTCATTTCAAGCTCTCCCTTGAAAATAATTTAATGGCGCGACAGTAACATATTTTAACACTCGAAAAAACCCTCTTTTTGACACCATCATAAAAAGTTCAATGTCCTCTGTCATAACTGCGGCAAAGAGACAAAGCGCTGACGAAAAGGGCTCGCAAGTCGGGCAGAATCGAGCGCGTCCAGCAACAACGTTGGAGCGATCAGCAGATCACGCATAAAAACCAGTTCAGAAAGTTTCAGGTACTGCATAAAAGGCTGCTCAAAACGCTGAGCATACAAGGCACAGCCGAGTGCATAGAGATCATCTTGCCCTTTCAACATCGGCGCCAGACTTGCAGCACGATCAAGCAACCGGGTTACCAGGACACCGATTTCAGCAGCGATCGCACTGATTGCGTCGCCGTGTGCCGGAAGTAAGGTAACCTCGCCAAGTTGACCGAGCCGCGCGAGGGCTTTGCACCAGGCCGGGTAATTTTCAAAACGGCGGCCAAAATCCTCTGCCCGTACGTCCAGCAGCGGCACCGGCAAGGCACCCGCTATCAGCACGTCCCCGTCAATCGCCTGATTGCCGACCAGAAAGACATGATCCCCCTGCGAGTGTCCGGGGCAGTGCAACGCGCTGATCCCGTAACGCCCCAGCTCATCCCCCGCCTCTTCAAGGAAACAAAAATTCAGCGGCGGTGCGATACCCCGCCGCGCCGAACCGAGGGCATCGCGTACCCGCCCCTGTTCGTCAGACGGCACGCCCAACAATGCCGCCTGCGCCAGCATGCCGTCAAGATATTCATTTTCGCGACCGAAAAACGCAGCGTCACGACGCGACAAATAAACCGGGATAGCGTAGTCATTCGCCAGTCGCGCCGCCAGACCATAATGATCGGGATGGCAGTGAGTCAGCAGCAACGCGTCGAGTCGAGAGGGATCAATCGCCGTGTGCAGCGCAGTCCACGCTGCATCGGTCGGTGGCCCGGTATCGATCAGGATTTCAAACTCTTTGCTGCGGATGAGATAAACATGCACCGGGCCAACCAGATAGGGGGTCGGCAGGGTAATCCGTTCGATGGTTGGTTGATGATCAGCCATGGGTATCCCTTTCCGACCGGATTCTTACCACACCCCACCTCACCCACCAAGAAAAAAAGCCCCCGACAGAAACCGTCGGGGGCAGAAAAATCTGGTAGTCATATTTTGTCAAAACTTCAGGCTTGCCTCAATGCTGAGGATGTCAACCACATTATCAAAATCGCCGTTCAGGTTCCACGACCGGTCCCGCCATCGACCAGCTCAATCGGGGCATCGTCGACAAAGAGGGGTGCATAGGCGGCGTCAAAGCTCCAGTTCCCCGTTTTATAGCCACTACCGAACGCAACCCAGGTCCGGTTCGAACCGGGGATGCGCGGCGTCCGCCGATTATCGGGAATCGGTGTTTCGTCATAAGCCAGACCGGCTCAAAAAGCCCAGGAATCATTTGGCGTAAAAACTGTGCCGATAGCATAACGCCAGTTATCTCCCCAGTCTTCTTCGGTGACACTGGGCCGGGTGGCAAGAGTGCCATCAAATTCCATCTTGAGTTGATCGAAGCAGCTCCACTCGGTCCACATCACGTTAGCCATGACTGACCATTGGTCGTTAAACGGCTGATAGACACTGAGTTCGGCGCTGGCGGGAAGCGTAATCTTGCCGGAGCCCCCCTGGTTGACGAAGGTTCCCTGCGCGGCGCTCAACAGGCCAAGTCCCGCAAGGTAAGCAGGATTTTGGATTTCAAATTTCGCGTCCCCAGAGAGCTCATAATGAACTACCCCGCAGCAAGCTACGGGGTAGCAACAGCCTACAACCTTTGCTAACTCGCGCAGCAAGCTGCGGGGAATTAGACCCAACTTTTGATTAAACAAAGACCCCATTTCCATATCCTTGTAGTTCCTGCTGTTTTCCAGCTATGAGCGATTTTCAATTCGTCACAAAAACACCCCCCCCGAACAATTATTCAGTCGCCAGAGCGGTTTCAGCTTGAATGAACAGACGCGGTAGATTAAACTCCATTAAATTCTGCACAGGGGGGGGGATGTGATCCGATTGATGATCGGAGGATAATTTGACGACGCCGCAGCCACTGTTGAAAACAGTCGGTGCGGCGTTTTGCGTTTTGGCACGGTCAAATCTGTTTCGGCGTCTTATACAGCACTGGGCCGAAAATAAGCGTTTTATACTGACCAGTCTTGAGGGCTGTGAGATGAGAGAGGGAAGGATATTTTATTGACTCGAATGACCGGATTGACAATGGTGTCAGTGAGGTCTATGCGGTCCCCAACACAAGGAGCACGGCATGCCTGAACTGTTTGACAAACACGGAGGATTCCGTCGGCTGCACACCTTCACGCTGGCGACGATCGTGCAGCTCGACACACTGCGCTTCTGCCGCCGTTTTCTGACCTTCGACTACCGCAAGGCGGGCACCAGGTTCTACGATCCCAGGGGGCGGCAGTACGACCAGATGACTCAGGCCGCGCGCAGTGGTCGACAAAATATCATCGAAGGTTCGGAACGCTCCTCGACCTCGAAGGACACCGAGATGAAGCTCACCGACGTTGCCCGGGCGAGTCTCAGTGAGTTGCGCGGCGACTACGAGATATTCATCCTCGACCGCGGGCAGCTCCCGTGGTCGGTTCATGATCCTGAGGCCAGAGCCATCAATGCCATCTCTCTCGATAACGCGCCCTTCAAGGATAACATGGTCCACGAATCGGCCCGGCACGCTCTGGAACAACGCCGGAAATACGCCCGCTGGCTCGATGTCGACGACGCGGTGGTGGTAGCCAACGCCATGCTCATCATCATCGGACGGGCACTGAACATGCTCAAGAGTCAGATCGGAGCACAAGGCAAAACTTTTGAAGAAACCGGCGGGTTCAGCGAGCGGCTGATGACCAAGCGCATAGCGGCGCGCGAAAACCAAAAAAACGGGCCATCACCAAAGTGCCCGCAGTGCGGCAAGCCCATGCGACAGCGTAAGTCGGCAAAAGGCGATTTCTGGGGCTGCTCCGCCTTCCCTGACTGCAAGGGAACGAAGGCGATATAGAACAACGAAGAGTCTGGGGACTTTATTGACCATGTTGACTGCATTGACAATATGAACATGGTCCCTAAAAAAACCAGCGAATCACAAACGAAGCCGAAACCTTGCGCCATTCTGTTATACTCGAAAAAACATCAACCGAGGGAGACTTGCTATGGCTGAATCGCTGCAGGATAAAGTCCTTTTTATTACCGGCGCATCACGCGGCATCGGGCGGGCTATCGCGCTGCGCGCGGCGCGGGAAAAAGCGTGCATTGTGGTTGCCGCCAAATCGATTGATGACAACCCGCAGTTGCCGGGAAACATCCACAGTGTAGCCGCGGAAATCGAAGCGTTGGGTGGAAAGGCCCTGCCGTTGGCCCTGGATATTCGTGATGAAGACCGGATTGAAGCGGCAGTAGCGGCGGCAGTGCGTCATTTCGGCGGAATCGACATCCTGATCAATAACGCCAGTGCCATCAGCCTGACCCCGACACCGGCAACCGCGATGAAAAAATTTGACCTGATGTTCAACGTCAATGTACGCGGCACCTTCGCTTGCAGCCGCGCCTGCCTGCCGCATTTGCGCCACGGGCGCAATCCCCACATCCTCAATCTGTCGCCCCCCTTGAATATGGAGGCACACTGGTTTCAAAACCACTGTGCCTACACCATGAGCAAGTACGGCATGAGCATGTGTGTCCTCGGTATGGCCGAAGAATTTCGCCCATCCGGAATTGCCGTCAACGCGTTGTGGCCACGCACAGTCATCGCAACTGCGGCCCTGGCCATGCTCGGTGACCTGGTCAAGAAGGAAAACTGTCGCACTCCGGAAATCGTTGCCGATGCGGCGCAGGCAATTCTGACTCGCCCCGGCTTGAAGTGCAGCGGCAATTTCTTTATCGATGAAGAGGTTCTGCGTGAGGAGGGGGCAACTGATTTCGCGCGCTATGCGGTCAATCCCGAAAAACCGCTGTTGCCTGACTTGTTTCTGGAAGGAGCGCCAGGAATTTCACTGTGACCGGACGAATCATCTGGTGAGCCGGGCAGAATTAAGGTTCGATCACCACTTCCGCGCCGAGCGGAACTTTTTCGAAAAGCTCCCGCACATCGTCATCGTTGAGGGCGATACAACCGAGCGTCCAGTCGCTGCCACTGCCGTGCCCGTGGATATAGATCTCCCCGCCAAGTCTGGTGTTCATCGGTGGTGGACGGCGTTCGTGCTGCGCCTTGATAATGGCATCGTACTCATCGAAATCGATCAAACCGGCCACCAACCCGCGCCCGGCATCTTCACCGCCGGGATAACTGATCCCCAGGGACAGGTAGTAGGAACTTTGGGGATTTTTCGTGAAGACGTAAAACACCCCTTCCGGAGTGCGACCGTCGCCGCGCTCCTTTTTATCGCCAGTCGGCTCAAACCCCAGGCCAATGGCACAACTTTTAACCAAATCGTCTCCGGCGAAGAGGTCGAGACGACGCTCCTTCTTGCGGATCAGCAACCGGGCGTTTTTGATGAGTGGCGAGGGTTTTTCAGGGGGGGGGAGCACACGTCCCGGCTCTGCAGTCGGTTCCGCAATCGGTTCCGCAGTCGGTTCGTCACTCAGCGGCGGCGCCGGTGGCCCCGTCGGCTCGGGCGGCGGCAATTCAAATGCCCCTTTCAGAACCAGCAGCAACAACAGCCCAACCAGCAGCCCCGCCCCCAGATCGAAAAGATTGTATTTCATTGCTAAAGTCACAGGCCTCTTTTCATGGTCAAAAAGAATGACAGCTTACAAGATCACAGGCAATATCTGCCATCGACAACGCGTAGCCGGGGCTATTCTACCCACCTTCTTCCGACTTGAAAAGGATTTCCTTGGCGACCGGTTATCGATCAGGTAAGATTGATCCCTTAAATCGGGTTCTGTCCGGGAGGCGTCATGCGTACCATCTTTTTCCACTATCGTGTTCTGGGTCTGGTCGTGGTCGCCCTGCTGGCGTTTCTGCTCTATACTGTCGATTTTGACGGTGTCAACAAATTCGCGCTCCAGTTTGAAGACCTCAAGTTCGGTGTCCGGGGAATGATCGGGCAGGAACCGGAGGGGAGCAAAGATATCGTCATCGTCACCGTCGATGAACGCAGCGTCAACCAGCTCGGTCGTTGGCCCTGGGATCGGCGCGTGATCGGTGATCTGCTCGCCAGGCTGCAAGAAGCTGATCTGGTCGGACTCGATATCGTCTTCTCCGAACCAACCGACGCAGCGCACGACGGGTATCTCGCGGAAAAGATTGCCGGGAACGAAAATATCGTCGGTGGTTTCTTCTTTCGCAACGAAGCCAGCAAACAAACCGACGCGGCGGATCTCGATATTCTACAGGATTACGCCTACCTCGAACCGGAAGTACATGACAGCATCATCGGCATCAAGGATTTTCCCTACGCAGAAATCAACATTCCGGTTATTTCCGATGCCTTTCTGACCGCCGCCTACTTCAACAGCGAACCGGACCCGGACGGACTCTACCGGCGCTACCCCCTCGCTTTTATTCACGAGGGATATGTTTTCCCGCCTCTGGCAGTGCAGTTGTTGCGTTTTAAACACAATCAGGCCGCACGCATTGTGCTCGATCGACACGGCGTCGCCGAGTTCGGCCTCGGTGATATCACCTTGCAACGCGACAACTATTTCCGTCTCAACTATTACCGACCTGACCAGAGTGTTTTTATCCCGGCGCTGGAGGTGTACAACGGTACGGTCAAACCGGAGTTCTTCCGTAACAAGATCGTGCTGGTCGGGGTCACTGAAATTGGTGTCTTCGACATGCGCCCGACCCCGGTCGATCCGGTGACCCCGGGAGTCTGGCTGCACTATGTGGCGCTGTCAAACCTGATGCTCAACGAAATGCTGCATAACTCGCCGCTACTCGACGCGGCACTGATTGCTGTCGCCCTGTTGCTCTCCCTCGCTGTTAGTCTGCACCGCTCCCTCGCCATGCGACTGGCGCTCTACACGACTCTCCTTGGCACCGTGCTGATCATCTCCAACCTGTCACTGTTGATCGGCAATCTGTGGCAGCGCGAATTTTACGCTCTTTTCCCCGCCCTGCTGCTGATTGTCGTCCTCGAAATCAGCGCCTTTGTGCGCACCGAAGTGCGCGCCGGAGAACTGAAACGCGCGTTCACTTCGTATGTTTCCCCTGAGGTCGTCGGCGAAATCATCAACCATCCGGACAAGCTGGAACTCGGCGGTGAGGAACGGGAAATTTCCATCCTTTTCTCCGATATTCGCGGCTTCACCTCCTTGTCGGAGCAGGTCACCCCGACGGAACTGGTCAAGATGCTGACCCAGATTCACGATCCGATGACACAGGTGATCATGCAGAACAAGGGGTTGCTCGACAAATATATCGGTGATGCGATGATGGCGCTTTTCAATGCCCCTCTGGATGTTCCTGATCATGCTGACCGGGCCGTGCGCTCGGCACTGGAACTGGTCGCCGCGCTGACCGATATCAATCGCGGATTCAGGGAACAGGGCTTCCCCCCGGTTGATGTCGGGGTCGGAGTCAACACCGGCAGATGTATTGTCGGCAATATGGGATCAAAAGCACGATTTGAATACACCGCTATCGGTGACGCGGTCAACCTCGCATCACGGCTGGAGGGATTATGCAAAACCTACCACTCGCGCGTGGTGATCAGCGCAGCGACCAAAGAACAACTGACCGGGGATTTTGTGCTGCGAATGCTTGATCGGGTACGGGTCAAAGGGAAGAATATCCCGGTGGAGATTTATGAGGTGATGGCCGATTGTGTGGAAAACCGGATGATCGCCGACCACTTCAACCAGGCCCTCGACCGTTACTTTGCTCGCGACTTCAACGCTGCCGGAGCATCCTTTACCCGCCTCGCAAGCGACGGTGACCGTCCTGCCGAAATCTTCAAATTACGTTGTGAGGCGTTTATCTCCCGCCCCCCGGATGGGGATTGGGACGGGGTTTATACCCTGAAATCAAAATAACTACCGGCGAAGAGACAAAGATCCTGACCAGAAAAATGGCAGCTTTTATGCTTACCGAAATGGGTCCTCTTCCGGCAATACATTCCTCTGCGCCCACTCATCATCCACCACGTTCACATAGCGGCATAAGCCAAAACTCACCATTGATTGTTTCTGATAGCTCTTGGTGAACGACAAAAAATACAGATCTGTGTAGATCAAATCATCCCAATTTATCTGCTGAGTCATGCCCTCCGGTTGAATTCTGTCCATATGATCGTCGAAGGTCGGGTTGATTGAATGCACAAACCAGATCGACCCGACAAAAGCTGCAAAGATGAGGAACCGCTTCACTGATGCCATCGCTGGAAACCTTTCAATTCACGCGTCAACCATCCCTGGCCAGAAGTAATCAGCCCCCACTCGCGCGCGTCGAAAACGGTGGTTGCTACCAGCATACCACCAGCAGGAAAAAGCGCGATCAACAAAGAGCCCGTCACTCAAAAAGATCTTCAGCCCATAAAACTTCCGCCATTAATCGAGATCACCTGACCGGTAATGTAGGTGGCTTTATCAGAGCAGAGAAAGGCGACCATTCCGGAGACCTCGGCGGCAGTGCCGACGCGCCCGAGCGGAATATGGCGGATAATCTGGTCTTTCGGCAGGTTGGCGATCATCTCGGTTTCTATAAAACCGGGCGACACCGCATTGACAAGCACCTTGCGTTTGGCAACCTCGGCGGCCAAAGAACGGGTCGCACCGATCAGCCCGGCCTTGGCCGCAGAATAATTGACCTGCCCGGCCATGCCGGTCTGTCCCGACGTCGAGACGATATTGATAATCCGGCCACGTTTTTTCTTGAGCATTTCCGTTAAAACCGGCTTGGTCACATTAAAAAACCCGCCGAGATGGACATCGAGGACCCCGTTCCATTCGGCGTTCCCCATCCATACCATCAGCATGTCCTGGTTGAACCCAGCATTATTGATCAAAGCGAACGGTGTCGCTTCGTCCAGAAGCGGTTCGAGCGCGGTCTTCGCCGCCTTGCCGTCAGCGACATCGAACGGCACCAGCGTACACTGGCACCCCAGCGCTTCAATCTCGTCAGCCACCTGTTCCGCTCCGCCATGGTCACTGCGATAATTAAGCCAGATATCGTACCCCTCACTCGCCAGTTCTATCGCTATCGCTGCGCCGATCCCTTTGCTGGCACCGGTCACCAGAGCGATCTTGTTTTCGTCCATCGGATCATGTCCTCCCGTTGCAAATAGTGTGAGCCGGAAGGATCATAATACTATTCAATCACCCTTGCAACCTTGCCGTCACCACCGAACTCAACCACCAGCTTTCGCCAGCGATCCTGCCAGTAGGTCCATTTTTTCTCATCAAGTGACGGTGTTTTGTGTTTTGCCGGATAACCAAGGGCGGTCAGCACGCCGTTGCGAGTCATTCCAGGCAACGCCTTGCCGGATTTGATCCCCTTCTGATCGGTCTTGTTCAATCCCTTGAGCGTTTCGGGCTTTGCTGAAGTCACCAGCGAAATATATTCATCAAGCGGTATCTTCATATTGCGCGAGTTGAATTCATAGTAAATCAACATTCCGTCTTTTTTTCGGGTCAAGGTGAACCCCTGGCGCCACTTACCAACTGTCATGGCGGTGCCGGGGGGAACGATAAAATGATTCGCCGCCGCCGGAGGATCGACAAAGCCGCTGTAGTTCGCCTTGTAAACAGTGCCGTTACGATCAGTATGCTCGTAAACGTGCAGGTTGTACTTATTGTAGACAATCTCACCCGCAACGACCGGAACGGCCACCAGCATGACGAGACCAAAGAGGATAAATCGACAGATATTTTTTTTCATCACCACACTCCCCGTTTTTGTGTATCCAATTAATGTCTGTATCGCTCCCTGCATAAATGTAGCCCGTGCGATCAGAATTTCAAGTCACACCTGATCCCAAATTTATGTTGGCAAATTTATTGCCGACGCAGTGCCCCCCCTGATATAGTGACTGCGATTACGCCAAACGGTTACAGGAGATCACCATGATTCATTTCACCCCCATCGCGAACCGGCTGCGCTCTACGCTGTTCCTCCTGGCAACCATCGCCCTGCTGTTCGGCGGCTGTGCCAAGGTTCCCTACCAGTACGGGGGGCTTCAGACCGAACGCAACCTGCCGGTCTGGCGCGACACACCACAGATTGAAACCGGTCGGCCAAATATTGTGCTCGATGTTCTCGGCAATATTTATTCATTGCCATCGAAGTTGATTCTCTTCAACTGGCGGGTCGGCAACCACAACATTGCGCCCGAAACCGCAGCTGCACTGGAAACGTATCTACAGGAGAATGATTTACAAAACGTCAAGGTACGCATCAATCAATACGCCCCTGGCGCGGAATGGCGACGGCTGTTTAAAAACCGTTCGATGCATATCTTCTGGCGCGCCACCCTCGGGGTACTGACGACATCGATGTACACGATCTTCCCTGGGCGGGTTTTCGGCGGGGACAGCTATAACCCCTATACCAACACCATCAGCATCTATTCCGATCTCCCGGTCATTGCCATCCACGAAGGAGGGCACGCCAAGGATCTTTTCAATCGGGCGCGCAAGGGGCTTTATTCAGCGATCTACGCCCTCCCCGGTGTCGCCCTCTGGCATGAAGCGCAGGCCACCGGCGACGCTGTCGGCTACCTGCGCGACAAGGAACAACTGGCTGACGAAAAGTCCGCCTACCGCACGCTTTATCCCGCTTACGGGACGTACCTCGGCGGAACGTTGGCGAATGCCTTTCCCGTCGATCTCGGCACCCGCTATCTGATTCAGTTGGGCCTGGTGATTCCGGGACACATTGTCGGACAGATCAAGGCAGCAACGACCGATTGAAGATGATCTGTCGGTCAAAATCTGGTTCTTCCGCAGAATCTGTGGGTAGATTTCAGGACATAGAGGCCTGAGCAGCTACCCGATTAGTGAAAAAATAAGAGCATCCCGTCCTCAAATCGGGCAGTATGGGTTTCGACCAAAAAATCCAGTGCTGGAAAGG
>JARGFI010000024.1:28290-40625 GCA_029210745.1 Desulfuromonadales bacterium | reverse complement strand
CAGATAGCGCCGCAGGCCAAAAAAACTGCTCAGCGACTTGTGCTCCGGAAGTAATTCGATGGCGATGTCGATATCGGAATCGTCCCGTTCATCTCCCCGTGCATAACTGCCGAAGAGACCGATACTCGTCACGCCGAAGCGTTGCTCCAGTTCGTCTTTGTGCGTCTGCAAAAAGAGGATGATATCGTTACGGTTTCTAACCATGGCATGGCTCCATCGATTGAATGCGCAGAGTATACTTTTGCCTTGACCTGAATGCAAGAAAGGCGTTCGGGGTATATTTATCTCCTGGAGGTACAGGGGAGATTTCCCATCCAAACGCGTTGGCGGACCCTTTATTCTTTTACCGCGAAGATCACGAAGAAGTCGTTATACTTTTTCTCTTTCTCCGGAAAATCTCGACAGGGTCTTGCAAACAAATCCGCATCAACTCTCTTCACCGCCCACCTCACAAGCAAGTAATGCCCGCTCAGAACAAACCGTGAATCAGGTCAAGCAACGGCCCCGGATAGAGGCCGAGCAGCAGCGTCGCCAGCAGACACACCCCCAGGACGGCATGCTCCAGTTCGTTCCCCGGATGGAGGGTGTTCCCCTCCGCGTTGTTCTCCGTGAACATGACCAGTACCGGTCGCAGATAATAGTAGAGCGAGACCAGCGATGCGATTACCGCGAGGAGGGTTAAACCGATGAAGTCCCCTTTGATGGCGGCGCGGAAGATGCCGAACTTGGCGATGAAACCGGCGGTGGCGGGGATGCCGGCGAGGGAGAGGAGGAGGATGGTGAGGGTGGCGGCGCGGAACGGGTGGCGGAAGCCGACCCCGCGCAACGAATCGTAATCCTGCACTTCGGCGCGGCTGCCGCTTAGCGAGGTGATTACGCCGAAGGTGCCGAGGGTGACGACGGCGTAGACGACGAGATAGAAAACGACCGCTTCGAAGCCGCCGCTATTCCCGGCGAGGAAGCCGATGAAGAGGTAGCCGACCTGGACGATGGAGGAATAGGCGAGCATCCGTTTGAGGTTGGTCTGGGCCAGGGCGCAGAGGCTGCCGACGATCAGGGTGAGGGCGGTCAGGCCGACGACGAGCGGATGCAGCAGTGCCCAGTCGGGGCCGAACCCGGCCAGCAGCGGAACGAGGGCGGCGAGGACAGCGCCTTTCGAGCCGGCGGCGAGGAAGCCGGAGACCGGCGCGGGGGCGCCCTGATAGACATCGGGGGTCCAGAAGTGGAACGGAACGAGGGAGGTCTTGAAGCCGACCGCGACGGTGACCAGCAGCCAGCCGAACAGACCGAGCGGGTGCAGCGCGCCGTTGCTGACCACCCCGGCCAGCGCTTCGGGGAGATGAAACGACCCGCTGGCGGCATAGATCAGGGCAATGCCGAAGGCGAGGAAGGCGGTGGCGACGGAGCCGAGGACGAGGTACTTGATGCACGCTTCGGCGCTGTGTGCCGAGTCGCGGTTAAAGGCAATCAGCACGTAGAAGGCGAGTGACAGCAGCTCCAGCCCGAGGAAGACGCCAACCAGCGAGGTTGCTCCCGACAGCAGCGCCATTCCGGTGGCGGCCAGCAGGGTCAGGGCGGTGTACTCGCCGCCGCCAAAGTGGCGATTGGCCCCGTAACGCAGCGACAGCAGCAGCGTCAGCGCGGCGGCCAAGGCCCAGAGAATGGTGAAAAAACGGGCGTAACTGCCGGTGCCGAAGAGGCCGGTAACTTCGACGGTGGCGGGGGGGAGCAGTCCGGCGCACAGCGCTACCGTTGCGGCACTGAACACTCCACCGATGACGATGGTCCGGTAACCGAGACCGAAGGCGCCGAGCATCAGCCAGACGATGGAACCGCCCGCCAGGATCAACACCGGCAGCAGCGCAAAGAGCTCTGGTCCGCTCATGGCGCCCCTCCGCTCAACGTCCCGACCGTCGTCAGGAGAAATTGTACCGGCTCCCGCAACGGTGCCAGGAACGGTTCGGGGTAGACGCCGACCCAGACGATCAGCAGCGCCAGCGGAACCAGCACCCACCCCTCGCGCCAGGTCAGGTCGGCCCACACCGCGTCATCCGCCGGGGGACCCCATAACACCGCCTTAAGCAGGCCGGTCATGTAGACAGCGGTGGTGACCATCGTTGTGGCGGCCACGGCGGCAATCAGCGGATGGGCGCTGAAGGTACCAAAGAGGATCAAAATTTCGCCGACAAAATTTCCCAGCCCCGGCACTCCGGCGCTGGCCATCCCGAAGAGGAGAAAGAGTCCGCCGAGGAACGGCGCGCGTCCCCAGACGCCACCGAGTTCATTCAACTGCGTGGTTCCGGCGCGGGCGGCGATCATCCCGCTGGCGGCGAAAAGGGCAGCGGCGGAGACGCCGTGAATCAGCATCAGCAGGATCGCGCCTTCGAGGGCGGTGGCGTTCCAGACCGCGAGGCCGAGAACCACCAGCCCGAGGTGCGACACCGACGAATAGGCGGCGAGGCGTTTCAGATCGGTCTGGCGATACGCCACCCAGGCGGCGTGAAAAAGACCGAAAAGCGCCGGAATCATCAGCCACGGCAGCCACAGCCGCGTCGCGTCGGGGAAGAGTGGAAAGCCGAACCGCAGCAGACCGTAGATCCCGGTTTTGAGGAGCAGCCCGGCAAGGTCGACCGCGCCGCAAACCGGTGCGGCGGTGTGGGCGTCGATCAGCCACGAATGCAGCGGCACAAGCGGCGCCTTGATCAGGAACGCCGCGAGAAATGCGCCGCAGACCCAGTACTGTGCCGGGCCGGTGAGGGGGTGCTGGAGTAGTTCGCGCAGGGCGAAGGTGTAGGTGCCGGTCTGTGCGCCGTGCAGCAGATAGAGGGCAATGATCCCGACCAGCATCAGCAGACTGCCGCAGAGGGTGACCAGAAAGGCCTTGAGCGCCGCGCGCCCCCGCCCTTCGCGCCCCCAGATGCCGACCAGAAAGAAGAGCGGTACCAGCATCACTTCCCAGCAGATGTAAAAGAGGACCAGATCGAGGGCGAGGAAGACGCCGAGAAAGCCGGATTCCATGATCAGCAGCAGCGCCAGGAAGAACGGCACCCGCTCGGTGATCCGCCAGGCGAGGAGGTGGGCGCCACAGCTGAGCAACGCGGTCAGGACGATCAGGGTCAGCGCCAGGCCGTCGAGGCCGAGGGTCCAGCGGATGCCGAAATGCTCAACCCACGCCGCATCCTCAATCACATACCAGCCGCTACCGCTGCAATGCTCCCAGCCGAGCCACAAAGTCAGCCCCAGCACGGCAACGCTGGTGGCCAACGCCACGCCACGGCAATCGCGGGCCGATTTGCGCAGCAGCAGGCAGGGGAGCGCACCCGCCAGTGGCAGCAGGGTAATCAGGGTGAGCCAGGGAAATGTCGGTAATGCATTCATAAGTCGTCAGTTCACGTCAACGGTTCAGTGTGAGCCAATAAGGAGCAACAGGCCACAGCCGAGCAGGATCAGCACCCCCCAGGCAAAGCCGTGGAGATGGTCGGTCAGGCGGCCATTGCCGAGCCAGCGCAGCTTGTCGCCGCAGTTGCGCACAATTTGCGCCAGCCCGTCGAGGGTTTCGTCAAAGAGCAGCCGGTCGAGGCCTTCGCTGCAAAACAGCGCCATGCCGCGATAAGGACGCAGCAACAGGAGTTCAAAACAGCGATCACATCCCCAGCCACCGCGCAGCCAGCGCGCCACGCGGGTTTCAGTCCGTGCCGTTTTGCGCCGGTAACGCAGGTGCGCGGCGAGCAGGCCGACTACAAAAAGCGCCGTCCCCCCCGCCCACAGGCGCGACTCAACCGCGTGCGACAGGTGCACGACGAATTCTCCACTGGCGGCGAGGCGCTGCTGCAACCAGGGGGAGCCCCCGAGCAACGCGGGCCAGTTGAGCAGCCCCCCCCCCAGCCCGAAGAGGGCCAGCGGCAGCAGCGGCCAGACCATCAGCGCGGGGAGCCGGTGGTTATCAACCGGTCCGCGCGCGCTCCCGGCGAAGACCAGGTAGAGCAGGCGGAAGGTGTAAAATGCGGTGAGGAGTGCGGTTAACGTCGCTCCCCCCCACAGCAGTTGATAAACCGGTTCCGGACGCGCGAAGGTGGCAGCCAGAATCGCATCCTTGGAGAGGAAGCCGCCGCTGAGCGGAAATCCGGCGAGACACAACGCCCCGGCGAGGAAGAGGATAAAAATCAGCGGTGCGCGGCGGGCGACCCCCCCCATGCGGAAGATGTCGTTCTCTTCCGCCGCGAGGTGGATGATGCAACCGGCCGCCATGAACAGCAGCGCCTTGAAAAACGCGTGGGTAAAGAGATGGAACATGGCACCGGAGACACTCCCGGCGCCGACGGCGAGGAACATGTAGCCGATCTGGCTCATCGTTGAATAGGCCAGCACCCGTTTGATCTCGCGCTGCGCCAGGGCACAGGTGGCGGCGTAGAGCGCGGTTGCCGCGCCGACCACCGCGATGGCCAGCATGCCGGTCGGCGAGAGGGAAATCAACGGAAAGAGGCGACAGAGGAGGTAGACCCCGGCGGTGACCATGGTCGCGGCATGGATCAGCGCCGAGACCGGGGTTGGCCCGGCCATAGCGTCGGGGAGCCACGACATCAGCGGCAGCTGCGCCGATTTGCCGCACGCTCCGAGTAACAGCAGCAGGGCGAGAGCGGTCAGCGTGGCCGGAGCCAAGCTCGCCGCCTGGGCGTTGATCGCCGTCAACGAGAGGGTGCCGCACAACTGATAGAGCCAGAGCAGGGCAACGGCAAGGAAGACGTCACCGATCCGCGTGACCAGAAACGCCTTGCGTCCGGCGGCGGCATTCTCCGGGGTGCGATACCAGAAACCGATCAGGCCGTAAGAACAGAAACCGACCCCTTCCCAGCCGAGAAAAAGGAGGAGCAGGTTGTCGGCGAGGACGATCAGCAGCATGGCAAAGACGAAGAGATTGAGGAGCGCGAAGAAACGCGCGTAACTCTCGTCAGCTTTCATGTAGCCGATCGCATAGAGGTGGATAAGGGTCGAAACCCCGCTCACCATCAGCGCCATCGGCGCGGAGATAGCGTCGAACGACAGCTCGACCGGAATCGTCAGCGGGCCGCTGTCCAGCCAGGTGAAGAGGGTGGCGTGCAGCCCGTCACCGGCGGCCTGCGGCCAGAAAAGGAGGGTCAGCAGCGCCGCGCTGGCGACGCCGCACACCGCCAGCGTTTCGGCCACCAGTCGGGGCACACGCATGCCGAAGAGGGCGTTGAGGATTCCGCACAGCAGCGGAAAGAACAAAATGAGGAAGAGCAGTTCAGGCTTCATCCGCGCAACTCCGAGAAAGCATCGGCGTCAGTCGTGCCGGTCCGTCGCCGCAAGGTGACGACCAGCGCCAGGGCGATGGCGACTTCTGCCGCGGTCGTGGTCAACAAAAAGAGCACGAAGAGTTGACTGTCCAGCTGCTGCCAGAATGCCGAGGCTGCAACCAGCACCAGCACGGCGGCGCTGACCATGATTTCAACACCGATGAGGATCATGATCAGGGTGCGGCGGGCCAGCACCGAACCGAGACCGATGGCGAAGAGGAGGGCGGCGAGGATCAGAACATGCCCGAACGGGACGGTCATTTTGCCCCCTTTCGGCTACCAGGCCGCCCGATGTACCAGGCGCCGACTGCGGCGAAGAGCAATTGCAGCGAGGCCGCCTCGACCGCCAGGGCATAGTGGGTAAAGAGCGCCTGGCCGAAGGCGCGCGGCGCGGCGTAGAACGACGGCAGGCGACTGCTTGCCAGCGGGTCGGTCATGATCAGCAGCACCGAGCAGGCGGCAATCGTCCCGCCGAGGAGCAACGCTGGCAGCCAGCGTCCGTAACCGGCGGCGGCGGGGAGATCCTGCGGGGCCAGTTGCAGGATCATGATGATAAAGAGGAACAGCACCATGATCGCCCCGGCATAAACAATCACCTCCCAGGCGGCAATCAGCGGCGCGCCGAGCAGGTAGAAGATCAGCGCCAGGGCAAAGAACCCCATCACCAGATAGATCACCGCATGCACCGGATTGCGCCGTGTCACACTCATCAGCGTGGCGATGAGTGCGGCTGATGCGAGGATGTAGAAGAATATGTTGGTCAATAGTTGTTCCACTTATTTTCTCACCACGAAGGACACGAAGATCACGAAGAGGATCATAATACTAATCGCTTGATTCCGTCCTTGAGCAGCCTTTCATTGAAGTTGATCAAAAGTCCTGTTTTTTGTTTTGCAAGTTTCGTGTAGGTCAACAACTGTGCTTCAAGTACAGGTAATGACCGTTAAACGCATTTTTTCTCACCACGGAGGACACGGAGGACACGGAGATCACGGAGAAATCATAATACTAATCTTTTTAGGTAACTATTCACCTGCCCACCCAAAGGTCGTCATCCCCGAGCGATCCTGTCGGGGATCTAGACTTTCAACCCTCAAAACCCTGGATTCCGGCTAAACCCCTGCCGGAATGACGTTGTAGGAGTCGCCTTCAGGCGCGATGGTTCGCGGCTAAAGCCGCTCCTACAAAAGAGCTGAATAATTACCATTTTTCTTTTCCCTGCCTTCTTCTTGTTTTTCTCCGTGTCCTTCGTGCCCTTCGTGGTGAAAAACAAAGCTTTAAGGCAGTAAATCCTTCACATCCACCGGCCCATATTCGCCATCACCACCACCGCGCGGTTTGCAGACGCCGATGCCGGCGTGTTGGTAAAAGTTGTAGAATTTATCCTTGCCGCCGTGATCGACCAGCAGATCTTCTTTCTCGAAGACCAGACTGAGTGGATCACGTTTGCAGATTTCGTAATGGATGCTGGTTTGGATCGCCAGCGTCGGGCACGCCTCGGTGCACAGCCCGCAGAAGATACAGCGGGCGAAGTTGACGCGGAACCAGGCGGCGTAACGGCGACCGTCGGCGTCTTCGGCCGCCTGCAGGGAGATGCAGTCGACCGGGCAGGCGGCGCTGCACAGGTAACAGGCAACGCAGCGCTCTTTCCCCTCCGGGTCGCGGGTCAGGATCAGTTGCGCCCGGTAACGGGGGGGCGGGGTCCGCTTCTGTTCCGGATACTCGATGGTGACCGGCTTGCGGAACAGGTAGCGGAGGGTAATCCACATCGGTTTCCAGGTGCCGGAGATGTCGCGCCAGAGACCCATAATCTATCCATTCATCCAGAGAAGCGCCGCTCCGGTCACCAGCAGATTGAGCAGACCGAGGGGAAGCAGGACTTTCCAGCCAATATTCATCAACTGATCGTAACGCAGGCGCGGTTGACTGCCGCGTACCCAGATGAAGACGAAGGCGACGAACAGCGCCTTGCCAGCGAACCAGACGATCGGCGGCAACAGCGGGCCGTGCCAGCCGCCAAGAAAAAAGACCGTGGTCATGCTGCCGAGAATCACCAGGTTGATATATTCACCGACGAAAAAGAGACCGAAGCGCATCCCCGAATATTCGGTATGAAATCCGGCGACAATCTCGTTCTCCGCCTCCGGCATGTCGAACGGCGTGCGTTTCGATTCGGCAAAGATGCAGACCACGAAAATCAGGAAGCCGAGAGGTTGCGTCAGGATAAATGGCAGCTGCGATTGTGCCATGACGATGTCGGTCAGTGAAAATGACCGCGCGGCCATGATCACCGGCGCAATCGCCAGCCCCATCGCCAGCTCGTAGGAGACCAGCTGGGAGAGGGCGCGGATCGAACCGATCAGGGCATATTTCGACCCCGACGCCCAGCCACCGAGAACAACCCCGTAGACGGCCAGCGACGAAAACGCCAGAAAGTAGAGCACCCCGACATTCAGATCGCAGACCACCATCGGCAGCTCGCGCCCGAAGATGTGCAGCGGCGGTGAAAATGGCACCACCGCGAAGGTCAGCAGGGCGACCAGCGCGGTCAGACCGGGGGCGAAGAGATAGACCAGCTTGTCGGCATCGGCAGGCATGAAATCTTCTTTGCTGAGCAGCTTGATCAGGTCGGCGAGGGGCTGAATCAGGCCGAAGGGGCCGGTACGGTTGGGGCCGGGGCGCATCTGCATGCGCCCGAGGATCTTGCGTTCCGCCAGCACCAGATAGGCCGCCAGGCCGAGCACCACGCCGAAGATCAGCACCAGTTTAATCAGAATCAATAATCCGCTGATGAGGAGTTCAAGCATCATGCTTCCCCCTCGACCGATTTCAATGTGCAACTCAGCGCGCCGCCACCCGGCACAAAACCGGCGGTGGCACCACGCAGCAGATGGGGCAGGAAGGCGATCCCTGCCGGGATGGTTGCGGTGCAACGGACGCGTACTTTGAGATGACCGAGTTCGCTGGTCAGGACGGCACCGGCACCATCTGTCAGACCACGTTGTTTAGCGTCTTCGTCGGCCAGGAGAATGTACGGCTCGTCACGCAGCGGATCGAGATGGACTGAATAGGTGGAGAAGATATCAGCCCCACCGAACGTGTCGATCGGCCAGAGTTGCAGGCTGCCGGGAACGCTACTCTCCACCGCACCGTCATCATCTTGTGGTCGGGGCGGAATGCCGATGGCGGTGACAATCTCTCCTTCAGCTGCACGATGAATTTGCGTCAGGGCAGCGAAACGATTATCGGTGCGCGCCAGCTGCTGACGTAGCGCTGCTGTTTCGGTCGGCAGCTTTAAAATCTCCGCCAGAATCGCCCACGCCGGGCGGGGCAGGTTGCCGGGGGCACTCTGCTCAAAGATGCGCGGCGGATGATCGCCGCCACCGGTTACGGCAACACTGAGTCCCGGATCAAGGACTTTAGCGAACGCCTGGAGGCGCCCTTCATGGTTGATATAACAGCCGTCACTTTCGACCGGAACCGTGGTCGGCAGGACGATGTCGGCGTGGCGGGTGGTCTGGGTCGGCAGCGCGTCGAGGACAATCAGACTCTCCAGCTGTGCCAGTGCCGACTGGGCGCGGCCATGCTGCGGATAATCTTCAAACGGATCGGTCTCAAGGCAGACCAGCGTTTTCACCATGCCGTTGAGAATGGCGTCGAGCAGGTCGTCAAAATCGGGGCCGCCATTCGAGAGCAGGCCAGCGGCGTAGCTGTTCGGTCCGGCCAGCGGCACCAGCACTCCACACGGTCGCGCTGCTGGCGAAGAGGCATCGACCAGATCGAAGAGCCGCTCGATCCCCGCCGCGCCGAGCAGGGCGCCCGCGCCGATGATGACCGGGTTTTGCGCCGCCGTCAGGTCTTTGCCAAGATTTCGCAAGGTGGTCGATTCGTCCCGCGTCCAGCCCTTGAACTTTTTCGTCGCCAACTGCTCCAGCGCCAGTTGCAATTGTTCCGGCGTCAGGGGCAGATGCTCGAAGGCGCACGGCAGTTGCGGCGGACGCGGATCGAGGATCACAATCCGGGCGCCGTTACGCTTCGCCTGACGGATGGCCAGCGCCAGCACCGGTGCTTCGGCCAGTGGTTCCGCGCCGATCAGCAGGATGAAGTCGCTGCGCTGGATGTCGCCAGGACTGCGGCGCTGGTCGCCGAGCCGGGCGGCAACGGTGCGGGCGATGCGATCAAATTCAGGATGACATTCGTACACCGTTCGGGTGCAGCCGGTCGCTGCCGCCCACTGCCCGAGCAACAGGTTTGCTTCGAGGGTGGCGCGACGTGAGCCGAGGAAGGCGACCGTTCCGTGGCCGTGGTGCTCGGTGGTTTGACTGATCCGTTCGTGGACGGCGGCCAGAGCGTCGTTCCAGCTGACGCTTTCGCCATCGACGTGCGGTTCCCGCAAGCGTTGGGGATGATTCTGATAACCGTGGCCGAAACGCCCCCGGTCGCAGATGAAGAAGCCATTGACCGCGCGATTGACCCGCGCCTTAACCCGTAACAGTTCGCGATAGCGAGCGCCGGGGAGGGTGTTGCAGCCGAGGGAGCAGTGCGGGCAGACCGATGGCGCTTCCTGCAAGTCCCAGCTACGGCACTTGAAGCGGAAGGTCTTGTCGGTGAGAACGCCGGTCGGGCAGAGATCGATGATGTTGCCGGAGAAGGGGCTTGCGAGCCGTCCTGCCGTGACCCGCCCGTAGGCGACCCGGTTGCGCGACCCGAAGGTGCCGTAATCGGTGCCGCCGCAGTAGTCGCGGTAGGTGCGCACGCAGCGGTAACACTGGATGCAGCGGTTCATCTCCTGGACGATGAACGGGCCAAGATCCTGATTCGGATAAGTGCGCTTCAGCCCCCGGAAACGCCGCGTCCCGTGACCGGCTGCGATGGTCATCTCCTGGAGTTGACATTCGCCCCCTTCATCGCAGACCGGGCAATCGTGGGGGTGGTCGGTCATTGCCCATTCAGCAACGTGAGCGCGAAATTCCACGGCTTCCGGGTCGAGCGTTGTCACCACCATGCCGTCCTGCGCCGGGATCATGCAGGCCATCTGGATCCCCTTGAGCGGACCCTTCTCGATACGAACGGCACAAAGACGGCACGATCCCGCTGCCCCGAGGGCCTCATGATAGCAGAAGTGCGGAATCACCAGTCCCAGACGTTCTGCCGCCTGGATAATGGTAGTGCCCTCGGCTACGGTAACGGGCTGGTTGTCGATGGTCAGGGTCGGCATGGTTACTTTTTCTTCAGCGGACAACGTCCCTTGATGACGTGATCCGCAAGTTCCTGTTCAAAATGGTTAAGGAGTCCGGCAACCGGGCCCATCGCCCCTTCAGCAAGGGCGCAGAACGAACGACCGCTGATGTTGCGAAACTGGTCCTTGAGCATGTCGATATCATCGAAGGTCGCTTTCCCCGCCTCAATCTTGTCGAGCAGCCAGGCCACCACCGGCAGCCCGTCGCGACAGGGGGTACACCAGCCGCAGCTTTCGCGGGCGAAGAAGCGGATCAGGTTGAGCGTCGCCGCGACCATGCAGGTGGTATCGTCGAAGACCGTCACCCCGGCAGTGCCGAAGCGGCTGCCGACCGCTTCGAGCGGTTCAAAGTCGAGCGGAGTATCGAGCTGGGCGGCGGTCAGATAGGGGGTCGAGGCACCCCCCGGCAGACAGGCCTTGAACGTGCGCCCGCCGCGCACCCCGCCGCCGACCTCTTCGACCACCTCGCGCAGCAAAATGCCGACCGGCAGTTCGAAACAGGCGGTGCGTTCGAGATGCCCGGAGAGCCCGAAGAGCTTGGTCCCGGCCCCCTCCAGGGTGCGTGCCAGCCCTTTGAACCATTCCGCGCCGTGGTTGATGATATGCGGTACGTTCGCCAACGTCTCGACATTGTTCACGGTGGTCGGTTGACCGAAGAGGCCGCGCACCGCCGGAAAGGGCGGTTTCGAGCGCGGATTGGGGCGTTTCCCTTCCAGGCCGTTGAGCAGGGCCGTCTCCTCGCCGAGGATGTAACGCCCGGCGCTGCGGTGGACATGGATTTCACAATCGAAGCCGCTGCCGAGGATGTTCTTGCCGAGATACCCGGCGGCAGCAGCTTCGGCGACCGCGCGGTCGAGATTGGCAGCACAGTCCTCGAAGGCGTAGCGAATGAAAATATAGGCGACCGGAGTTTGCAGCGCAAAGGCAGCGATGATCACCCCTTCAATCAGCTGATGCGGATCGGCCTTGAGCAGCTCCCGATCTTTGTAGGTACCCGGCTCCATCTCGTCGCAGTTGCAGACCAGATACTTCTCTCCCGGCTGATCGGCGGGAAAGAACGACCATTTGATGCCGGTCGGGAACCCCGCGCCACCACGACCGCGCAGGTTGGCGCGTTTGACCTGATCGCGAATCGTCGCCGGGTCGAGCTCCTTGAACGCTTTTTCCAATGCCGTATAGCCGCCGGTCGTGCGGTAGCCGTCAATCAAGACCGTCTCGCCGGGGACGCGATTCTTGAAGAGCACCTGCGGGTACTCACTCATCCTGGGGCTCATGCCGACACCTCTGCCCGTACCTGAGCCAGAATCTCATCGATCCGTTGTGGAGTCAGCGGGCCGTAGGTGGTCAGCCCGATCATCATCGCCGGCGCGTCGCCGCAGGCCCCCAGACAACAGGTCGGCAGCAGGGTGAAAACCCCGTCCGTCGTCGTTTCCCCTGGTGCAATGCCGAGTTTTTCTTGCAGATAGGTGAAGATCGCTTCCCCCTCGCGGGTCCAGCAGCAGATCGAATCGCAGACATGGATGACCCGCTTGCCGACCGGGCGACGGAAAATCTTGTCGTAAAAGGTCGCCACTTCCTCGACCTCGATCGGCAGAATCCCGAGCAGCGCGGCGACCAGCGTCACGCCTTCGTCCGGTACCCAGCCATGGTGGCTCTGCACCGCGCGCAAGGCGTCGATCACCAGCTCACGCGGGTGGGCGATGGCGGCGGCTTTGCTGCGGAAGAATTCTTGCTGATTTTCGGGTAGTAGTTCCATAAATCTTTCTGTCTCTATCTCACCT
>JARGFI010000024.1:0-28191 GCA_029210745.1 Desulfuromonadales bacterium | reverse complement strand
TCTCACCTGTCCAGATCCGACAAAATAAAATCCACCGACCCCAGGATCGCCATCATGTCCGCCAGCAGCCAGCCGCGCGAAAGCATCGGCATGATCTGGATGTGCGGGAAGGACGGGGTGCGGATGCGCATCCGGTAGGGGCTGTTGCCGCCGTCGGAAATCATGTAGTAGCCGTATTCCCCCTTGCTCGATTCGATCGCCCGGTAACATTCGCCGACCGGCGGGGTCAGGCCGCGCGAGGTGTTGACGAAGTGGTGAATCAGCGTCTCGATATCGCGTTCGGTGTCGGGGCGTTGCGGATAGGTATAACGATTGTCGACACTCGTCCAGCGCCCTTCCGGCATAGTGTCGGCGGCCTGACGGACGATCTTGATACTTTCCTTTAATTCCAGCAGGCGGACTTTGTAACGGTCGTAACAATCACCGTTTTGCGCGGTAACGATGTCAAAATCGAAGTCGCCATAGACCGAATAAGGCATCGTCTTGCGCAGGTCCCAGGCAAAACCGGTGGCGCGCAGGTTCGGGCCGGTGACCCCCCAGTCGATCGCCTCGGCGGTACTCAGCACGCCGACCCCCTCGGTGCGGGCACGGAAGATCGGCCCGTCGGAAATCATCTTGTCGAGTTCATTGATCAACGGGTCGAAGTCTTTGGTGAATTCCTTGACGACCTTCTCCCAGCCGTTGGGCAGATCGGCAGGGAGGCCGCCGATGCGCAGCCAGGCGGGATGCATCCGCCCGCCGGTGATCATTTCGATAATGTCAAAAATTTTCTCGCGCGAATTGAAGGCGTAGAAAACCGGCGTCATGGCTCCGATATCATGAGCATAGCTGCCGAGCCAGACCAGATGGCTGGCGATGCGGAAGAGTTCGCAGAGCATCACCCGAACGTATTCGGCTCGCTGTGGCACCTCGATTCCGAGCAGCGTTTCAAGTGGCCGCAGGTAGGCGAGATTGTTCAGAACTCCGGACAGGTAATCGACCCGGTCGCTGTAGGGGATATACTGGTTCCAGTGCTGACGTTCGGCGATCTTTTCCGCGCCGCGATGGTGATAGCCGATATCGGCATCAAGGTCGAGCACTTCTTCACCGCGTAATTTGGCGACCAGACGCAGCACGCCGTGGGTGCCGGGATGGTGCGGTCCGAGGTTGAGGAGCATCGCCCGGTCATCGTCCGCCAGTGGTTTCCCCTTGAAGAATTCACCGGCGTCGAGGGGCTCAAATTGTTGCGCGGTAGCGGCTGTGAACGGAGCCATGTCGGTAGCGCGCGAGGGGTGTTCCTTGCGCAGCGGGTGTCCTTCCCAGCTGGGAGGGAGGAGGATGCGCCGCAGGTCGGGGTGTCCGGCGAAATCAATCCCGAACATGTCAAAGACTTCGCGCTCGTACCAGTCGGCGGCGGGCCAGATGTCGGTGATCGACGGCGCCTGGGGGAAATCACCGCGCAGCGGGGTCTTGACGCGCAGATAGCCGGGATCGTCAAAATTAAGCAGATGATAGGTGAGGGTAAAGCGTTCAGCGCTGCCGGGGTGGCGACCGCTCTCGTCGACAGCGGTTAAGTCCTCCAGCCGCCGATAACGTTGTGGCGCCTCGTCCTTGAGAAATCGGAGCAGCGCCGGAGTCGCTGCCGGGGTGGCGATCAGGGTCTGCATGTCGGCGGCACCGGGATCGACCCGCACCTGAGTGCCGAAACGCTCGTGCAGGGCCGCGCTCAAATCGGATTGTTGCGGAAATTCGACGCGGGGCTGTTCCGGTCGCCAGAGGGTGCGCGCCCGGTTGCCGGTGAAGTTCGGGTGCTGCATCGAGGTGCCGCGAATGGAGCTGCCGGTGTAGCCGGGGCCGCGCGGATCGCGTGCTTTACTGACCCCATCGACCAGAACCGGGCCGGTGGAACCTTCACAGCCGCCAGACATCCCGAGCACTTTGCGGGCGGGGGATTCCTCGTTGACGATCTTCTGCTGCAACAGCATCAGCCCCTGCATGAACGCCTCGGGGCGTGGTGGACAACCGGGGATATAGACATCGACCGGCAACAGCTGGTTGACCCCCTGGATGACGCTGTAGACATCGTACATCCCGCCGGAGTTGGCGCAACTCCCCATGGAAATGACCCATTTAGGGTTGGCCATCTGTGCGTAGATGCGCAGGATTGAGGCCCCCATCTTCTTGAACGGGGTGCCGGAGATGATCATCAGGTCGGCTTCGCGTGGCGAACCGCGCAGCACTTCCGCGCCGAAACGGGCGAGATCAAAGCGCGGCGTCATGCTCGTCATCATCTCGACGAAGCAGCACGACAGCCCGAAGAATGCGGGCCAGAGGCTGTTCTTGCGCCCCCAGTTGATGGCGTCGTCGAGGGTGGTGAGGATGAGATTGTCGGGGAGTTTTTCCGTCATCGATCCTTGCCTCCGGTCACGGAAAAACGCCGCGCACGGGCGGCGGGAGGCGACCAGTCGAGGGCGCCGACGCGCCACAGATAGACCAGCCCGAGAAAGAGGATAGCAACGAAACAGCCGATCTGGGCAAAACCGGCCCAGCCAAGGAGATCATAGGCGACCGCCCAGGCGAGGACGAAGACGATCTCCAGATCAAAGACGATAAAAAAGATTGCGACCAGATAAAAAGGGACCGGATCGACCAGTCGCGAGGAGCCGGTGGGGATGACGCCCGATTCGTAGGAACTATTTTTGAGCGGCGAACGGGTTTTCTGGCCGAGAAACCAGGCCAGAAAGACGAGCACGCCGATGATCACAGTGGCGATCAGGGTATACAGGGCGAGGGTGAAGACCCCTTCCGGCGAAGGCACGCTGGCACCGGGAATCTTGAGTGTTTCCGGTATAATACGATGGTTTTCAAGCATTCAGATTCTCACAGAATTGCGGCGTAATTCAAGTCGGTGGTAAAGTGTATACAATTTCTTCGGGATGGACATCTTATCATAATTATCGACACTGTCATCAGCTTTATCGTGCCGTCAGGCAGTAAAAATTTGTGCGCAGGAACAATTCATAATGTGTTTCTGCCGCAGGAAATTGACGTCCGTCATTTCCTGCTAAAAATATGGCCTGCTGGAAATCGCCGCAGAGAGTACCCTCTCTCTACCTATTTTCCGAATGCGGCAAGAAAATCCTTGAGCGTCAGTGGATCGTTAGACTTGATCTTGCCGCTCATGAAATCGGTCATCCCCGGACGATAGCCGTCGTTCCAGATTTTGAGGAAAAAATCGGTGTCGGTCTTACAGACGCAATCGACCGCATCGATCGTTTTCCCCTTTGCGACCCGGCAGGCTTCCGGGGTGAGTACCACCGTTCTTTTGATCTCATCAATCGAGAAATAAAAACTGGTTTCCGCTTCTATTTCACCAAGAGTATAACTCCCCTCCAGGCCGGAAAAAATAGCTGCAATCATGATATTGGACCTTTTTCAGTGTTTAGTTTTAAAGTGCCTGGATCTTTGCGGTGAGCGACGGAACAAATTCTTTCAGGTCGGCAACAATCAACACGTCGGCGACTTCACCGATCGGGGCGTCTTTGTCGGTATTGATCGCCACCACGAATTCCGATTTCTTCATCCCGGCCAGATGCTGGATCGCGCCGGAAATACCGCAAGCTATATATAATTTGGGTGAGACAGTCTGGCCGGTTGTGCCGACCTGGCGGCTGTGATCGGCCCACTCGGAATCAACCACCGGACGACTCGCCCCATACTCCCCTTTGAGAGCCTTGGCCAGAGCTTCGATAATGGCCAGGTTCTCCGGTTTGCCGATACCGCGACCGGCGCTGACGATGACCTCTGCCCTGGAGAGGTCGACTCCCCCTGCTTCGGCTTCTTCATAGCCGCAGAACTCCACCTGAGCGGCAACATCGGTGTCAATCGGCACCACTGTCGGGGTGCCGTTCGGTGCGCCTTCCAGACCGAACGCCCCCCCCTGAAGAGTCAGAATGATCTGCTCTGTTTTTGCTTTAACATCACGCCTCAACTTGGAGTTGCAGGCCGGCGCCACCGGAACGCCATCGATAATATCGACAACTTCAGAAATCTGGGCGGCATTGAGTGCCAATGCTATCCGCGGCGCCAGATCCCAGCCATACGAACTGTGGGAAAAGACCACCATGTCGGGTTGTTCTTTGGCAATAACATCAAGCAGAAGTTGTTTATGAACTGCCGGGTTATATTCGCCATATTTGCCGACGTCGGCCAGATAGAGCGTCCCGTTGTAAGCCGGGAGGACACTCTCTGCACCGACCAGGAACATGGCGCTTTCTGCACCGAGTTGCTGCGCGAAGGCAACGAGTTCATAACTGCTGTTGAGCAGTTTGCCGTCTCTATATTCTGCAACGAGTAAGGTTTTCATTGTTTCCTCCCAAGGGTCTGTCTGGTTTGACGGGCCGTAGGTTCTTGTTAATCCAGATAGGGTACTAGGCCAGTACGCCAGTTTTGTCTTTCAGGATTTTGATCAACTGATCAGCGAGATTTCCCACCGCACCTTCAAGGACCAATCCTCCCCCCCTCTTCTCCGGGAAGTACATCCTGGCCGTCTCCTGCTTGCTTGCAACCTTATGCAGCTCTGCAACCGGGATCGAGAGCAGCTCCTTCTTCTTTGCTTTCATGATATTCGGCAGGGTCGGATAGCGTGGAGTGTTAAGACCGAGTTGACAAGTCAAAAGCGCCGGGGCCGTCGTCTTGATGAGCGCCTTGATGCCACCTTCGAGCTCACGTTTGGCGGTTATCTGGCCGGCAGCAAAGGCAAAATCGACGATGGTTGTGATGCTCGGAATTCCGAGCGTCTCTGCAACCAATACCCCGACTTGTCCTGAACCACGATCCTGAGACTGCATCCCGGTAAAGATGAGATCGAACTCCTTGTCTTTGGCAAATGCGGCGATTATCGATGCGATTTCATAGGGATCCTTTTTGAAGGAGTCGTCGTCGCTGATATGGGCGCCGCGATCACACCCCATCGCCAGAGCCTTCTTCATCATCTCCTTGACCCGATCCGGACCGATAGAGAGAACCGTCAGGTCGGCCTCGTCGACCTGGGTTTTAAGCTGCACCGCCTGCTCTACCGCGTACTCGTCATATTCGTTCATCCGCCAGGCGAGATCAGAATTGTCGTACCAGTTTCCTTCGCTATTCAGCTTGAATTTTGATTCCATATCGGGAACCTGCTTGATACAGACCAGAATTTTCATCGTTAACCTCCCGCTATTTTCAGGTTAAACTCATTCAACAAAGCGCTACGCTTCCAACCGCTCGACCAGAATCTCGGTGATATCCTTCGGCGTCAGCTGACCCTCGAGTTCCGCCCCTTTGACCCCGTCCTCGAACATGGTCAGACAGAACGGACAGCTGGAGATCAGTGTTGACGCGTCTGTCTCCGCCGCCATCTTCACCCGGGTTTCGCTGATCCGGCTGCCGAGCTTCTCCTCCGCCATAATCCGGCCGCCACCGGCGCCGCAACAGAAACTCTCTGCCCGACTTTTAATCATCTCATTGAGCTTGATTCCGGCCGCCGCAAGTAGCGCGCGCGGTGCTTCGTAAATGTCGTTGTAACGACCAAGATAGCAGGAATCGTGATAGGTGCAGCTAATCGCTTCACCAGGTGTGAATTTCAAACGACCCTCCCCCAGCAGTTTTTCGAGAAATACAGTGTAATGTTCCACCGGAGTATCGAAATCGAGATCCCGATAATCCTTGGCCAAGGTGTTGAAGCAGTGCGGACAGGTGGTGACAATCTGCTTGACTCTGTACTGTTTGATCAACGCGATATTCTCTGCAGCAACAGACTGATAGAGATATTCATTCCCCATTTTGCGGACCGGTTCGCCGCAACATTTTTCTTCTTTACCAAGAATGCCGACCTTCACTCCGGCCGCCATACAGAGCTTGATAAACGCCTTGGCGATCGCCTGATTTCGTTTGTCAAACGAGGCATAACAGCCGACGAAGTAGAGGATGTCAACATCCGGATCTTCGGACAACAGCTTGACGCCAAGCTCTGCAGCCCAGTCGCCGCGCGTCGCGTAACCGATGCCGAGAGGGTTGCCGTTGACTTCGACCTGATTCACCGCCGTCATCACCTCTTCACCGGGGAATTCCCCTTCCATCAATACCAGATTGCGCCGCATATCGAGGATCTTGTTGACATGCTCGATACTCGCCGGACAGATCTCCTGACAGGCGCGGCAGGTGGTACAGGCCCAAAGAACGTCGGTGGAGACGGTCTCGATCAAATTCGCCTCGGGGGAAGTAAAAGCGACCTCACCGATTTGATTGACCACTTTCATCGGCGACAGCGGTTTGTCTGTTGCATACGCCGGACAACGATCCTGACACCGCTTGCAAACGGTACAGGCGTCCGCATCAAAAATATCTTTCCAGCTCAGATCGGTCAAGTGTGCAGTGCCGAACGATTCAGCCGCTTCATCCTCCAGGTCGAGGGTGACCATATTCCCTTTCGGTCCACGGTCGGCAAACAGATAGTTGGCGCTGGTGGTGAAAATATGACGAAATTTGGAAAACGGGATCGAAATAATAAAGCCGATGACCAGCAACAGATGCAGCCACCAGGTCGTCTTGTGCAAGGAACGTAACGCTTCGTGATCCAGCGCAGCCATCGCCTTGGCAAAGACCAACCCGACCGGCGACCAGATCGCCAGGGGGGTGCCGAGTTCGGTCACCGCCATGCGTGCCCCTTCAATGACGAAACCCGTAACCAGAATGGCGAACAGCAGACCGTGCATGAGCAGATCGTCTTTTGTATTCTCCAGACCCTCAGGACGGACGATATAACGGCGGATGAACAGGCCAGCCAGCATGACAATCGCGACCAGACCGGCGATATCAAGGGTGATCGAAAAGAGTTTATAAAAGGTGCCGGTGAGAAATTTGATGTCGAACAGGGGGTCGGTAAAATCGGCCTGCACCACGATCAGGCAGGTGCCGATAAAGAGGAGCAGAAATCCCCAGAAGAAGAACGCATGAGTCCATCCCGGTCCAGCAACCCGCAGCAGCTTACTCTGCAGCAGGATCGAGCGCACCGTATCGATAATGCGCCGATCAAGCTGGTCGGTCCGGTTCAGCTCCTGCCCCAGGCGATAAACCTTGACCCGCTGCCAGAATCCGTAACAGAGCACCGCGAAGGCGGTCAACGTCAGCAGATACATCGGGATCAAGACCCCGACCGAGCTGCCGACATTCCAGTAGATTTCGCGTGTAAATTCCATCTTGCCTCCGCTGACTAAAACATCTTTGTTATCGACAAATCATGGAACCGATGACAACCCGCTGGATTTCGCTGGTCCCCTCGTACAGTTCGGTAATCTTGGCGTCACGCATCATCCGTTCGACCGGATAATCCCGGGTGTAACCGTAGCCGCCGAACACCTGCACCGCCTTGGTCGTCACCTGCATCGCCGTCTCCGACGCGAACAATTTGGCCATCGCCGCTTCTTTAGAATACGACAGTCCGGCGCTGGCACGATAGGCGGCCTGGTAAACCAGCAGCCGCGCGGCCTCAATCTGGGTCGCCATATCGGCGAGCATGAACTGCACCGCTTGAAAACCGGCAATCGGCTGGTCGAACTGCTTGCGCTCTTTGGCGTAGGAAATGGCTGCGTCGAAGGCCCCTTGAGCGATGCCGAGCGCCTGTGAAGCGATGCCGATGCGGCCGCCGTCGAGGGTCTTCATGGCGATTTTGAACCCTGAACCCTCAGGGCCAAGCAGATTGTTGATCGGAATCCGACAATTTTCAAATACCAGCTCGCGGGTCAAAGATGCGCGAATCCCCATCTTCTCTTCCTTCTTGCCGAAAGTGAAGCCAGGGGTCTCCTTTTCGACGATGAAGGCGCTGATGCCATGATGTTTTTCAGCATGCTTGTCGGAACGGGCAAAAATGATGTAGATTTCCGCCTCGCCGCCGTTGGTGGTGAAAATTTTCGTGCCGTTGAGCACCCATTCATCGCCGTCGCGCAGAGCAAAGGTCCGGGTGCCGCCGGCATCAGATCCTGCGGAGGGCTCAGTCAGACCGAAGGCCCCCATTTTCGAGCCTTCGGCCAGTGGGGTCAAATAATTTTGCTTCTGCTTTTCGCTGCCGAAGAGGTAAATCGGATTGGCACCGAGCGACAGGTGTGCTGACAGGGTTACGCCGGTTGACGCACAGACCCGCGATAGCTCTTCAACGGCAATCGCATAACTGAGATAATCGGCTCCGGCACCGCCAAACTCTTCCGGGAATATAATTCCGGTCAGACCGAGCTCACCCAGTTTGTCGAACATCAGCACACGATCGAACCGTTCCTGTTCGTCGCGCTCCTTGCTCCCATCAGCGAGTTCGTTTTCTGCGAAGGCGCGGACGGTGTCGCGAATCAATTTTTGCTCTTCGGTTAATTGAAAGTTCATAATCATTCACCTCACTATTTATGAAGGAAAACGGCCGGTCGTTTTCCAATGAAAGCCCGCATGCCCTCTTTTTGATCCTCGGTAGAAAATAGCAACGCAAACAGATTCCCCTCAAAAGCGAGAGCTTCAGCTAATGGCATATCGAGCCCTTTGCCGATCGCCTCCTTGGCCATGGCAACACCGACTCCGCCGTTAGCGACGATGGTGTCTGCGGTTTGCAGCGTCGCTTCGAGCAGATCGACCGCTGGCACGACCCGGTTGACGATTCCGAGCGTAGCCGCGCGTTCGGCATCAATCATCTTTCCTGTGAAAATCAGTTCACGGGCGATATTCGCTCCGACCAGGCGGGAGAGCTTTTGCGTTCCACCGAAGCCGGGCATGATACCGAGGGTCGTTTCAGGAAAACCGAATTTCGCCCCCTCCGCCGCATAGATGAAATCGCAGGCGAGTGCCAGTTCGAAGCCGCCGCCGAGGGCATAGCCGTTAACCGCGGCAATCACCGGTTTCGACAAGCCGGCAATTTGTGCCAGAATTTTTTGCCCCTGACGGGCAAAGGCCGCCGCAGCGAGAGGATCGAGTCCTGCCATCTCCTTGATGTCAGCCCCGGCAACAAAGGCTTTATCTCCGGCACCGCTCAACACGATAACCCGGACAGCGTCGTCCTGTGCCAAAGCGCACAGAGCGCTTTCCAGCTCGGCGAGAGTGTTGCGATTAAGTGCATTGAGCTGCTGCGATCTGTCGATCAGTAATAGCGCCACGCCCTCTTTCTTGGTCCAGTTGAGATTTTTCAAATGCATCGCTCACCTCAATTGTAAGAGTAGAATCCCTGGCCGCTCTTTTGGCCCAGACGACCGGCTGCAACCATAGTGATCAGTAGCGGGCAGGGGCGGTATTTCGGATCGCCATACCCGCCCTGCAGCACATTCATGATTGCCAGCACCGTATCCAGACCGATGAAATCCGCCAGAGTCAGCGGTCCCATCGGCTGACCGGCACCGAGCGTCAGCGCCTTGTCAATATCCTCCACCGAGCCGACCCCTTCGAACAGGGCAAACATTGCCTCATTGAGCATCGGAATCAGGATCCGATTGACGATGAAGCCCGGATAATCCTGAGCTACCGCCACCTCTTTTCCCAATGATTTTGCGAGCTCGACAGTCGCCGCAAAGACCCTGTCCGAGGTCGTTAAGCTACGGATCACTTCGACAACCTGCATCCTCGGCACCGGATTCATAAAATGCATACCGACCACCTGATCGGGACGCCTGGTAACCGCCGCCAGTCTGGTAATTGAAATAGAGGAGGTATTACTCGTCAGAATCGTCTCTGGTGCGGCGATGGCATCGAGTTGCCGGAACAGTTCGAGTTTGAGATCTTCAATCTCCGGAACCGCTTCGATAATGACGTCGCAGTCGGAGAAATCGTGCAGATCGATCGTTGTCTCAATACGACCGACCGCCGCCTCCAATGCCGCATCTGTCATAACATTTTTCACCACCTGGCGTTGCAGATTTTTACGGATTTTCGCCAGACCATTCTTTAATTGCGTCTCGCTGACATCGAACAGCAAGACATTATATTCTGCCAGCGAGGAAACATGGGCAATTCCGCATCCCATCTTCCCTGCCCCGACAACCCCTATCTTCAACATCAGCTCACCCTTTCAAACAGCGCGGCGACCGCTTCACCACCACCGATACAGAGTGTCGCCAATCCGTAGCGAACCTGCCGCCGCTGCATTTCATTCACAACGGTTGTGACCAGGCGGCCACCACTGGCACCGACCGGATGTCCGAGCGCCACCGCGCCGCCATTGACATTGACCTTGTCAGGGTCGAGGTCGAGTTTTTTGATTGCCATCAGCGGGACCGCGGCAAACGCCTCATTGATTTCAAACAGGTCGACAGAACCAACAGCCACCCCCGCCAGTGCGCAGACCTTTTCAATCGCCCCAATCGGAGCTGCGGCGAAACGATCAGGATGGATACTATGGCTCGTGTATGCCAGCAAGCGCGCCTTTGGCGTCAGATTATATCGTGCGACCGCCTCCGCATCGGCGAGTAGACCGAGTGCTGCACCGTCACTAATGGTCGAAGCGTTGGCGGCGGTAATCGTCCCCGCTCTGGCAAAAACCGGCTGCAGGGAACTAATTTTATCAAACTTCACCCGAAAGGGTTCCTCGTCGGCGTCAATAGTTTTCTCGACAGTTCGGGAAGTTATGACCACCGGCACAATTTCAGCATTGAAAAGTCCGTTTGTCACGGCCTGCTGTGCACGTTGATACGAGCGAATTGCGTAAGCGTCCTGCGTCGCGCGATCAAGGCCGTATTCGGCGATCAACGCTTCTGTAACCTCCCCCATGTGGCGACCGGTATAGGGATCACGCAGGGCATCGTGCAACAATAGATCGACCGCTTCACTGTTCCCCATGCGCATGCCATAACGGGCGGCAGGTAGAGCATAGGGAGAAAGAGACATGTTTTCCATCCCCCCGGCAATCACCAACTGAGACCGACCGAGCCGAATCGCGTCGGCCGCCAGCATCATCGCCTTTAAGCCGCTGCCGCAAACCTTGTTAATGGTCATCGCAGGGGTCGTATCGGGCAAGCCGGCAAAACGCATTGCCTGTCGCGCCGGCGCCTGGCCGGAGCCGGCCTGCAAAACTTGACCGATGATCACCTCGTCAATCGTCTCGGGCGTAAGTGCGGATTGTTTCAATAGACCGTTGATCACTGCCGCCGCCAATTCTGGCGCAGCGACGCCGGCGAGTTTCCCGCCGAAGCTAGCGAAGGGGGTTCTGAGCGATTCAATTAAAAAAACATCCTGCATGTCAGCTCCATTCCTGTTTGTGATTTTGTCTACAATAATTCTACCTTACGTTAAAGTCAACCAAAAATACAACAGCATTCTAAAAAAACTAAATTGTTTAAAAACCTTATGAATACAGGATTTAAAATGTTGACAGAATTGTAAATATGATGATATTTTTCTAAAAAAACGTACGTAAAGGTGAAAATAATGATAAATAATGAGAACAATTCAAGTCCGGGTGTCGACCTGGTGCAGATCGGCGATCTGGCCGAGCAACTTGGTATCACCACCCGCACCATCCGTTATTATGAAGAGATTGGACTGATGGGGCTCTCACAGCGTGTCGGCACCGGCGCACGGCAGTACGGCCGCGACGAAATACGTCGTCTGAAGTTCATCCTCAAACTGAAGAATCTTGGCATCGACCTGAAGGAGATGCGGGAGTTGGCCGACCATTTCGATGCACATAATCAATCCTTCAACTCTCAACAGCGTCAATTCAGCACCATCACACCGAGACTTCTCGAAATCCTCGATCTGAACATCCACAAGGTTGATGAAAAAATTTCAACCCTTTCATCCTTGCGAAAAGATATTGTTGATTACCGCTTGCGCATTCTAAACGACTTAAAGGAGCAGAAACCATGACCAGAGTTGCCATTATTCTTAGCTTGCTGACGACCTTTGTCTTTACCGGTTCTGCAACTGCGGCGGAATTCAAGGGAGTCACCCTCCCCGACAGTTACCGTCTGGAGGGGCAAACCTTACAGCTCAATGGTCAGGGGATGCGCACGAAGTTTTTCTTCTCGATCTATGTCGGCGCGCTCTACACTCCATCCCGGGTGACGGATGCCGCCGAGGTGATGAATCCTGACCTCCCCAAAGTAATCCGCATGCATTTTGTTTACGACGAGGTGTCGGCACAGAAACTGCGCGACGGTTTTGCCGAGAGCATTGACAACAATATACCAGAGTTCAGCAAGAGTGCTGATGCACAGAAATTTTTGCAGATTTTTAATTTTGATGCAGTTAAAAACGATACGATCGATATGCAGTTTACCCCTGGCGGCAGACTTACCGTTCTGTACAACGGCAAGCCGGTTGGCCTGGTTGATTCGTCGGCGGCAACCAAGGCGGTGCTGAATATCTACTTTGGCGCGGAACCGATCGAAAGTTTAAAAGAAGGGATGCTCGGAAAGTAACATGACTGAAATCAAGAAATATTCAATCCCGGTCGAATTGCGTTTCGCTGATCTGGATGCCTACGGTCATGTCAACAATGCCGTCTACTTTACTTTGCTGGAGACGGCGCGCACCAAACTGTTTCATGATAAGTTCATCGAATTCATGGGGCAGTCGTTGCTGTTTCTGGTGGCGAAGGCAGAATGTGAATACAAACTTCCGATTGGACTCGACGATGTCATGATCATTACGCTGGAGATAGCGCGGGTCGGCAATTCGAGCTTTGACATCGATTACGTCCTGCACAACGGCGACGGCAAACTGTTCGGTCTGGCAAAAACGGTGATGGTCTGCTACGACGGCAAGGCAAAAAAACCAACCCGCATCCCGAAGAGTCTTAAGCAGATGATGCTGGCCGACTGAAAACAGATCGGGCGGTTACACCAGGCGCCCCAGCCAGATCTGCAATTTCATCCCCCTCTTATCGTCGCGGCAATCATGGGGGGACATTCTCTTAAACGACTACGCGTAAATTCTTATCCTTTGCAATCCTCTCTCCCCTGGCAACCGCATAACCTATACCGGGAACACTCATTTTAAAGGTTCGAGCCAATTCCGACAATGACAGGCCAAGTTCCCTGGCAGCCCAAAAGCAAACAAGACTTCCGGTGCTTTGGCCAAATAGCGTCACCCCCCATTTAAAAAAAACAGGCGGCCCGTCTCGCAACGCGCCCCGTTCTTCCCCGCCGGGCTCAACTCCCCGGCAACAATCGGCGTAGTTTCTTCTTGATGCCACTGATCACATACGGCTTCAGCCGCCCCTTTTCCTTGAGAATCGCCTTGAGCATGTCACGGCGTTTCTCCGGGGGAAGCGGTCGCTCGGCCCGTTCAACCAGACTCAATGCGCCGCACTTGCACACCGGAATACACGCCCCGCAGCCAAGACAGGCCGGCTCGTCAAGGTCGGCGTAACGCGCCGCTTTCTCACTGCAACTGGCCGGGGTGAGCGCCTTGACGTTGCAGGCGGCAAAGCAGAGACCGCAGCCATTACAGGCATCTTTGTCGACCTGCGCCAGAAACGGTGTCTTGCCGATGCCATCCTGATAACCGGCCTGGGACCCGAGCATCAGCTCGCAGCAGCAGGAACAGCAGTTGCAGATAAACGATGGCTGGTGGCGGATATTATCGGTGATGTGGGTCAGATTGTGGGTGCGGGCGGTGTCGAGGATCGCCAGCAGTTCGGCTTTGCTCTGTTCTCTGGCAAAGCCGCGCCGCGCCATGAACCTGGCCGCGCTCCCCAATGAAATACAGATATTCTCCACCGGCGCGCCCTTGGCGCAGGTCGCGTCGAGATGCTCCTTTTTGTGACGGCAGTAACACATGCCGACGGCCCCGAACGAACTGCTCTCGATGATCTGACGGGCATCTTCGTAGCTGGTCACCGTGGAACTGACCGGAATCTGGTCTGCGTAGACCAGTGAGCGGGTCAGACTGGTCTTGCTGCCGAAAAACTCGCTCGCCTGGCCGATCTGTGGATTTTCGTACATGTACTCGGCCATCAGTCTGGCCAGCTCGGCCAGCGGCAGGTCGGCGCGGTTTTTCATAAAGGTAAATTCAAAAAAACCAATCAGCCCCGGCATCAGCAGGTAATAGGTTTTGCCGCCGTAGGGCATATCCATCACCAGCCCCTTGTCGGCCATCTTGTCGAGCAGCGGTGTCAGCGCCGGCGCCGCGATCCCGGTGGCCCGCACCAGCTCCTGCAACGTCGCTTCCTCCAGCGGAAAGCACGAGGCGATGAAGGCCTCTTGCTCATCAAAGAGCAGCGCCAGAATCTCGCGCAACTTTTCGTTATCGACCAGCCCGACCGGATATTTGTTGAGTCGGTCGATCAGCGGCACGATGCTGTCTTTGGAGCCGAGATGATGTCCCATCGGGTTATCCTTTCAACTTTGGATTATGTATCTCACCACCCGTTCGCTGCGCTCGCTGGAGACACAAAGGACACGGAGAGATTCACTTCCCCCACAACCGTCAACCCTCAAAAGAAACCTCAGGAGGGATAACAATCCCGCAGTGCCAGCACCTGCTCGCCCCACACCCGCTCAAACCGCGCATCATCAAGCAGCGGTTGCTTGATCATCTGCCGGAACAGCTCTTCCTGCGCGGGACTGTTCTTGTGATCGAGGAGCATGTGCAGCGCAAAGGCCGAGAAATCTTTAACCAGAAAGGTGAAGATCTGTTCGAGCAGATTGTCGTCGAGCGCATAGATGCGACTGTTCTCCAGAATCAGCTGGGCGTAGGCGATGAGGGTGAAGAGTTCGCCGGCGGCGAGCATATAATCGATATTGGCGCTCTGCTGAGCGTCCGGCGGCGCGTCCTGGAGCAGACGACGGAAGAGTTCGAGCTGTGCGCGGAAGATCAGCACATTCGGCAGTTCGATCCCGGCGTAGGGGCGGCGATAATCGGGAAAGCGGACTTTGCCCAGACCGCCGGTAAACTGGCGAAAAAGGTAATTGTCGTCCCCGGCCTCGTTGCGCCGGGGGAGATCCGGATAGTCGAGCGGCGCGAAGAAATAGTTGCGCACGAACTTGATGATCAGCGCCATGTTGACATGCTCGGTCCCTTCGAGCTTCGGCAGCATACCGATATCGCGGATCGCCATCTCGAAATAGGTGTCCTGCTCGAAGCCTTTGGCGGCGATTACATCATGGAGCATGCCGACCACCTGCTCCCCCTGACCGGTCACCTTCATCTTGACAATCGGGTTATAGAGCAGATAGCGGCGGTCGTCGTCGGCGGCATTGCGCAAATAGTCAGCAGCGCGCCAGGCGAAGAGTTTCATCGCCGTCAGGCGCGCGTAGGCTTCAGTAAAAAGTTTGCGTACATGCGGGAAGTCGGTCACCAGGCCACCGTAGAGGGTGCGACCGGCGGCGTGGTTGAGCGCCTCGTAAAAGGCGTGGGTGGCAATACCGACCGCCGCGCAGCCGAGCTCGAACTTGCCGATATTGACGGTATTGAGCGACGAATTCCAGGCCAGTTCGCCGCGCGAAAGCATGTCGGCGGTCGTGATCGGATAATCGTGCAGGGCAAACTCGGCGACATAGGCCTGCCGCACACCCGAGGTGTCGATCTTTTTCACGCACTCGTAGGCGGGATGATCGGTCGCGACGACAAAGAAGACGTACTCACCGCTGTCGGAAATTTTGCCGAAGGTCGAAACCAGCGCCGCGCAGTTGCCGTTCCCGATATAATATTTGGAGCCCCGCGCCAGATAGGTGCCGTCGCCCTGCGGGTGGAGGGTCATCGTGCTGGAGTAGAGATCGGCGCCGTGGTCTTTTTCCGACAGGCCGAAGGCAAAGACCCCGCCGTCACGGAGCAGCTGCGCCGTGCGCCGCTTCAGCGCCTCGTTATCCCCCATCCAGATCGGGCCGAGGCCGAGAATCGTCACCTGCCAGGCATACCAGTAACAGAGTCCATAGAATGCGAGAACTTCGTTGAACTCACTGAGCCGCCACATGTCCCAGCGCACCGCATCGCCCTCCCCGTACTCGGCGGGGGTCAACAGGGTGGCAAAGATCTGTTCGTCCTTGATGAATGCCAGAAAGTCCTCATACCAGACCATCGCCTGATCGTCGGCCTTGATCTGCGCCAGCCCCCTGGTTTCAAAAAATGCGATCGTCCGTTCCACGATCTCCCGCGACCGGGCATCGGCATGCTCACGGCGATAGCTTTTCGGATTGAACAACTTCATTCGTTTTCTCCGTTTAATTCACATCAAGTCGTACGTAAGACGAAAGATTTGTCAGCGAAACCGCGAAAAATCGGCCGCGCGCCCGTCAAAAAATGCGTCCAGCGCCTCGGCTGCCTCCGGCGACCCCAGCCGTTCCAGAAAGAGCTGTCCCTCCTCTGCCATCACGGCGGGAACGGTCGCGGCGGTGCTTTGCTTCAGCAGCCGCTTCGCCAGCCGCACCGCTGCCGGTGGCTGTTTGGCCAACTGTTGGGCCTGCGTCAGGGCGTGCTGAAAAACTTTGTTGCCCGGAAAAACACCGTTCACCAGCCCCGCTTCACAGGCGCGGGCGGCACTGAACGGCTGGCCGAGCAGAATCATTTCGGCGGCGCGCACATGACCAATCAATTGCGGCAGCAGCAGACTGGACGCGGCCTCCGGGCAGAGGCCAAGGTTGACAAACGGGGTCTGAAATTTTGCACTCTCTCCGGCGTAGACCAGATCGCAGTGCAGCAGCATGGTGGTGCCGATGCCGATGGCCGGGCCGTTGACGGCGGCGACCAGCGGTTTGGTCGCCTGGCTGATGGCGGCGAGAAAATGAAAGACCGGGCTGTCCTGGCCGGTCGGCGGGTCCTGGGCGAAATCGCGTAGATCGTTGCCGCTGGTGAAACAGTCGGCGGTGCCGTGAATCAGCACCACCCGAATTGAATCATCCTGCTCGGCGCGTTGCAGCGCCGCCGTCATGTCGCTGTACATCTGACGATTGATGGCGTTGAGCTTGGCCGGGCGATTAATTCCGATGCGCAGCACCCCGCCAGCGGCCGCGACATCGATCAACGCATCATTATCAGCAAGCGTCATCATCCTGTACTCCCGTCATAGTTTTGTACCCGCCGCAAAAAAGGCGGGGGAATTTTCATTCCCCCCATCACATTGAGAGAGAGTAGGAGGCTCTCTGTGACAGCAACGACCACCCTGGCCGCGCCGACGGCTTTACCTTTACAATTTAAGGCCTGTTGCATATCCCTGATGCACCGCATCGAAGACCATTGCCGGGCGCTTCGCGTCACCAATGACATGGCAGACAACCCCCTTGCCTTCGAGTTCTTGCTGCAACGGATTGACCAGGCGGGTGCCGGCCGCCAACACCACCGTGTCGGCACTGAATTCGACCACTTTTCCACAATGTTCAACCTTGACCGCTTGCGCGGTGATTTCCAGAGCTTTTGCCCCGGTCAACGTTTCGACCCCGTAGCGTTGCATGTCGTCGAGCATCACCCAGCGGGTGGTTTTACCGAAATTGGCACCGAGCTTGTCGAGCATTTCCAGCACCATCACCTTGCGTGTTCCGTGCGTCGCCAGGGTTCGCAGTTCGGCGAGATCGGCGGCCTCGTGCACCAGCAGAAATTTCAGCGCATCTGCCGATAGCGTCCCCTGCTCGGCCAGTTCCAGCGCCGTTTCCACCCCGACCGCACCGCCACCGATGATCACCACGTTGCGGCCAACCTCGACCTTGCCGGAAAGGACATCCCAGGCCTGCACCACATGTGATAACTCGGCGCCGGGGATCGGCGGGGTCAGGGCGGCACCGCCGGTCGCCATAATTACCACCTCCGGCTGAAGTTGCTCGACCAGCGCCCGATCGGCGCGAGTGCCGAGGCGCAGTTCAATCGCCGAGATTGCCACCTGCTGCGCCAGATCGGTGGCGAGCTGGACAAATTCTGCGCGCCCCGGCGCTGCCCCCGCCAGCAGCAGCTGCCCGCCGAGTCGGTTCGACTGTTCAACCAGTGTCACCCGGTGTCCCCGCTCACTCGCTGCAAGCGCCGCACTCATCCCGCCCGGCCCGCCGCCGATCACCAACACCGCTTTCGGCGTTTCGGCACGGTCAGAATTTTCCTGTAACTCATGACCAGCGCGCGGGTTGCACAGACATTCGACCGCGCGCATTTCAAACAGGTGGTCGAAACACCCCTGGGCACAGGCGACGCAATGGACGATCTCCCGTTCCCGACCGGTGCGTGCTTTTTCCGGCAGCTCCGGGTCGGCGATCAGCGCCCGTCCCATGGCGACCATGTCGCAGCTGCCCTCGTTCAGCAGCTCCCGCGCAATTTTCGGATCGTTGATTCGATGGCTGGCGATCACCGGTACCGTGACCACCTCTCGGATACTGCGGGCCAGATAGGCATAAACCCCGCGCGGCACCTTGGTCTGAATCTGCGGCACCCGCGATTCGTGCCAGCCGACGTTGACACAAAAAGCATCCGCCCCGGCGGCTTCGAGCTGGCGGACAAATTCACGCAGCGGCTCCCGCCCGATGCCGTTCGGCATGAAATCGTTGCCGTTGACCCGCACAAGCAGCGGGAACTCGGAACCCACTTCCGCCCGCACCGCCCGCACCACATCGAGTCCGAAACGCATCCGCTTTGCGGGGCTGCCACCATAGTCATCAGTACGCTGATTGGTCGCCGGGGAGAGGAAAGAGCTGATCAGATAACCGGTGCCGCAGAGAATTTCAACCGCGTCGAAGGCGGCCTGCTTGACCCTGCCTGCCGCCGCCGCGAAACTGGCGATCGTCGCGGCAATTTCGTCCAAGCTCAGCGCATGCGGGGTCTCGCCGGTCAGCCGCGAGGCAATTGCGGAAGGACCGACTGGCTGTTTGCCGCCGAGCAGCATCGAATGGTTATAGCGCCCGGCATGGTTGAGCTGCACTGAGGCGCGCGCGCCGTTTTTCTTGATCGTGTTCGCCAGGCGGGTCAGCCCGGGAATAAATTTGTCATCGTGAGCGCCGATGTGCAGCGGCTGCGCCGCCACCTCATCGACCGACGCATAACCGACGGTAATCATCCCCGCCCCGCCCCGCGCCCGCTCGGCGTAAAAAGCCAGCAGCTGCTCGGTCACCTGATAGTTGCGACACATATTCAGATGCATCGCCGGCATGTAGATCCGGTTCGCTATTGCCAACTGGTTGATCTTGATCGGGGTAAACAATGGGTCTGCCGACATAACGGTTCCTTCCCCTGCGGATATTAATTTTCCGTCAGCCCGAAGGCGGTTAACGCTTCGTCCAGTAAGTGGGGCCGGGCCAGATAATCCTGCATGAACAGAACTTCGGAGGCTTTCAGATACGTCACCACCGGATTGACCAGCAAGTCACCGAAGAGCGTCGCGACAATCCGGCTCACCGGCGTGCCGACCGCGAATTGTGCCAGATGCGCTGCCCGTTCACGTAATTTGGCGACATAAAAACTGACGACGGCGTCGATCCTGGTGGCACTGTAGCGATGGCCAGGCAGCACGTTGCGCCCCCGCAGCTGCCGGAACTTGACCAGACTGGCACAGTAGGCGGTGTAATTATCGAAACGTCCGGCAAAGGTGCGCAGGTCGATTTCGAGGAGCGGCGACTGAAAAATATTCGCCAACAGGATATCGCCGCTGATCGCGCTCTCGCCGAGGAGAAAAATCAGGTCACTCTGCGAATGTCCGGCACAGTGCAGATAATCGAGCCCCAGCTGCTGCACTTTCGGCGAAAATTCAAGCACTTGATAATGCTCCGGCGGCTCCGAAAAAAGGCCGACATGGCTCCCTTGTTCGTAGAGCCGTTGCTGAAACTCCGCGTTGAACCCCATGCGCACCAGCTCCAGCTTGAGCAGTTCAAGGCGCTGCTGCTGATGGTGCAGTTTCAGTGCGTCAAGTTCCGACAGATAAACCGTCGCGCCGCTCGCCGCCTGAATTTTGTTGACCTGACCGCAATGGTCAATGTGCCAGTGGGTCAGAAAAATGTGCTTGAGTCGTGACAGGTCAACCTCCCGACAGAGTGTCTCCCAGGCGGAAATCGTCGGCGGTCCGGTATCGAACAGCACCAGTTCCCCCGCCAGCTCAGTGGTGTAGAAGTGGCAATCCCCGACCATATAGGGGGTCGCTACAGTATGTTGACAGATCATAATGGACTCACGGCAGGGCACCGGACCGGCCAGGCCGGTCCGGTGCTTGGCGACAGTTTAATTAAAACAGGTATTTTTCCGATTCCAGGGCCGCATTCGCCAGCGTGCGCTTGGCCGCTAACAAGCCGCTGGCATCGTATTTGGCAAAACGCCGGATACCGCTGAGAATCATCGTCAGCGTATCGCCTTCTTCGACATAGAAGGCGCCCTTCTTAGCGGCGGTACTGATGATTTCAGTGGCACTGAAAGCGCACACCTTGACCGCCGCCAGAAGCAATTCGCGTTTCGCGGCGCTGGCGGCCGCATAGTTCTTCTCGGCCCGCAGCACCGCACTTTCGAGGGCAAAGATCTGGATTGAAATATCAGCGGCGGCAAGCAGGATTTCTTGCTGATCGGCCAACTTGTCCATGAATTTCTGCACTGCCGCACCGGAGAGGATCAAAAACAAGGTCTTGAGATTTTTCAGCAGCGCCTTCTCCCTCGCCAACAGGACAGTGTCGTCGATCTCCTCGAACGAGGGTGTCATCAACGCTTCAAAGGCCTTCATTGCTTCTTTCTGCAACGGCAGTTCACCCTTCATCGATTTGCGCAGGATCATCCCCGGAATCAGCAGCCGGTTGATTTCGTTGGTGCCTTCAAAAATCCGGTTGATGCGCTCATCCCGGTAGAAACGCTCGGCCGGATACTCACTGATAAAGCCGTAACCGCCGTGGATCTGCAACACTTCATCGACGGTGTGCGCCAGCACCTCACTACAATAAACCTTGGAGATGGCACACTCCGGGGCATATTCCTCGATCCCCTTTTGATACTCCTCGTAGTAGTTTTCGATCCCTCTTTCGATCGTCGCCAACTTGGTGTCGAGCAGCCCGGCCAGCCGGTAGACCAGCGACTCTGAGGCAAAAATATCGGCGGTAAGGTCGGCGATCTTTTCCTGAATAGCACCAAACGAACCGATCGTCTTGCCGAACTGTTTGCGCTCGTTAGCGTATTTGATCCCTTCGACCAGAGCCATCTTCGCCGCGCCGGTCACCCCGGCCCCGAGCTTGAAGCGACCGACATTGAGGACGTTGAAAGCGATCTTGTGCCCTTTGCCGATTTCACCGAGCACGTTTTCCACCGGCACCTTGCAGTTATCGAGGATGATCTGGGTGGTCGAGGAGCCCTTGATCCCGAGTTTTTTCTCTTCGGCACCGACCACCAGCCCTTCGAAATCGCGCTCAACCAGAAATGCGGTAAAGTGCTGCTTGTCGATCTTAGCAAAGACCGTGTAGAGCTTCGCAAACGAGCCGTTGGTGATGAACTGTTTGGTACCATTCAACAGGTAATGCTTGCCGTCTTCAGAGAGGGTTGCCGATGCGCTGGCGCCGAGGGCGTCGCTGCCGGAACCGGGCTCGGTCAGACAGTAGGCGGCGAGCCACTCGCCGGAAATGATTTTGTCCAGGTACTGCTCTTTCTGGGCCGGCGTGCCGTAATAGACCAGGGGCAAGGTGCCGATACCGGTGTGGCAGGCAAAGGCGACAGAAAACGAGCCGGAGGGAGCAATTTTTTCTCCGACCAGCATGCTGGTCACCTTGTCGAGTTCGAGCCCGCCGTACTCCTCCGGCGCATCGAGCATCAACAGCCCGAGTTCGCCGCACTTGCGCATCCCTTCGACCACCAGATCAAAATTCTGATTATCGATCTCCTCCAGATGCGGGAGGATTTCATTGGTGACAAACTGCTCGGTTGTTTCAGCAATCTGCTTCTGCTCGTCGGTAAATTCCTCGGGGGTAAAGACCTCGTCGCAACCGACTTCTGCCACCAGATATTCGCCCCCTTTATAGATCCGTTCACTCATACTTCACCTCATCTGATTGATTGTATAGAGTCGGGCCCCAACGGACCGTTCTACAGTTTTTCGAAAATCCCGGCCGCGCCCATACCGCCGCCGATACACATCGACACCATGCCGTATTTCGCCTCCCGACGCCCCATCTCCGCCAGCAGAGTCGCCGACAGTTTAGCGCCGGTGCAACCGAGTGGATGCCCGAGAGCGATCGCTCCGCCGTTGACATTGACGATTTTTGGATCGAGCCCAAGCTCGCGAATCACCGCCAGTGATTGCGCCGCGAACGCTTCGTTTAATTCAATCAGACCGAGATCGCTCTGCTTCAGACCGGCCATTTTCAGCGCCGCCGGAATCGCTTCGATCGGCCCGATCCCCATGTATTCGGGCGGGACGCCCTTCACCGCAAAAGCGATAAAGCGGGCGATCGGGTCGATGGCAAGTTTCTTCATATAAGCCTCGGACACCACCAATACAGCCGCCGCACCGTCAGTCATCTGCGACGAATTTCCGGCGGTAACGCTCCCGTCGAGTTTGAACGCCGGCTTCAGTCGCGCCAACCCTTCAAGGGTCGTATCAGCACGGATGCCGTCGTCAATCGTTACGGATTCGTGCTGTCTTTTAACCTTGTTTTTTTCGAGGGCGACCTGCTCGACTTCAACCGGGATGATTTCATCAGCAAAACGACCGGCTTCGACGGCAGCGGCGGCTTTAAGATGACTCGCCACTGCGAACGCATCCTGATCGGCGCGATTGATACCGTATTTCGCAGCGACAAGTTCGGCGGTGATCCCCATCGAAGCGTAGCTCTCTGGCCAGTCAGCCACCAGCGTCGGATTGGCGCTGTACTTATTGCCCCCCATCGGGACCATGCTCATCGATTCGGCACCACCGGCGATAATACAATCGGCAAAACCGGCCATGATCCGCTCAGCAGCAGTCGCGATTGACTGCAGGCCGGAAGAGCAGAAACGATTGATGGTTTGGGCTGGCACCTGATACGGTACTCCTGCTTTCATTGCGGCGGTCCGCGCAAAGTTCATCCCTTGCTCCCCTTCCGGAAAGGCGCAACCGACAAGAATATCATCGACTTCAATGGCGTCGATTCCGGTCCGTTCAATCAATCCCCTGATTGCGGCGGCGGCCAGATCGTCAGGACGCGTATCTTTAAACTTCCCTTTTTTTGCGCGACAGCCCGGGGTTCGGTAAGCTGCCAGAATGTATGCTGAACTCATTATGTCCTCCACTATTCTCGTCGGCGCGACGGCTGAATCACGGCCGCGCTGTTCGTCTGATTAATTACGGAGCGGCTTCCCTTTTTTGAGCATGTGCTGGATCCGCTCGGCGGTCTTTTTATTGCCACACAGTTTCAGGAAACCTTCCCGTTCGAGATCGAGCAGATACTGCTCGGTGATCAGGGTTCCGGCCGGCACATCGCCGCCGGTGATAACATCGGCTATCACTCCGCCCATGACCGCTTCGTACTCGGTCGCAAAACCGCCTTGAGAGAGGTTCCACAACTGGCTCTTGATACTCGCCGCAACGCTGCGCCCGGGTGCCGGAATCGCTTCGTCCGGCTTGCCGGGACGGTAGTTGGTCGCCAGAGCGAGCACCTTCTGCTTGGCGTCGGCGAGCAACCGGTCGAAATTCATGGTGATCGAATCCCCTTCACGCAGGTAGCCGAGATCCCGCATTTCTGCCGCCGACATCGACACCTTGGCCATACCGATATTCTGGAAATTTTTAAAGATAAAGGGGGTCACGTCGGTGTCGTACTGTTTGGCCAGGTTAACCGCCCGCAGGCACATCTCTTTGGTGCCGCCGCCAGCCGGGAGGAGTCCGACGCCGATCTCAACCAGTCCCATGTAGGTTTCCGCGTAAGCTGTGATCGCGTCGGCATGCAGACTGAATTCGCAGCCGCCGCCCAGAGTCATATTGAAGGGGGCTGCCACCACCGGGACTTTGGCGTATTTGACCGCCATGGTCGCTTTCTGGAATGCCCGCACCGCCATGTCAATATCCTCAAAAGCCCCTTCGGCCAGCGCGACCGCCATCAGCATCAGGTTGGCACCGACCGAAAAATTGCCCCCCTGATTGCCGATCACCAGACCGACCCCTTCCTGCTCGGCGCGCTTGATCGCATTGTGGGTCATCGCCAGAATATCGCCGGTGATCGCATTCATCTTCGAATGGAACTCTAAGCCGAACACGCCATCGCCGAGATCGAGCAACGAACAGTTTCCGGTTTTTTCAACGACGTTCCCCGCTTTTTTGAGGATCTGAAGGTTGATTTCCCCCTCAACCGGCTCTATTTCGCGGTACTCGCCGACGATCAGATCATAAAACTGCTTCTTGCCGGCCTCGAACCTGTAGAAACAGTGAACGTTTTTCAGCGCTTCCGGGACGGCGACGCCATCCTTCTCGGCACGTTTAACAAACGCCTTCACGCCGATCGCATCGAGCATCTCGAACGGCCCGAGTTCCCAGTTGAAACCCCACTTCATGGCGTTATCGACATTGACGATATCGTCAGCAATTTCGGGAATCCGTTTGACCGTATAGATCAAGGAATCGCGCAGGGTGCGCCAGGCAAATTCCGCCGCCTGATCGTTACCGGCAACCACCATTTTCAGCCGTTGCGCCGGGTCGTCGATCATTTTAACCGCTTCGACCGAGGCGAACTTCGGCTTGGTGATCGGTTTGTAAGTGTCATCGGTGTAGTCAAGATAAGAGATCTTGCGCCCCTCGGCGGTGTTCTCTTTAAGGTAAAACCCCTGTTTCGATTTATTCCCCAACCGCCCGGCTGCGACCATTTTGGTCACATAGTCAGGAACCTTGAACACCTCACGTTCTTCGTCGGCGGTGAGGAGTTCATAGGAGTTATTTCCCACGTGTGCCAGGGTATCGATCCCGACCAGGTCGGCAGTCTTGAACACCGCGCTTTTCGGACGGGCGGTCGCCGGACCGGCGACCGTGTCGACTTCTTCTACCGTCATCCCCATGTCGACCATGTGCTGCATGCCGTTATACATGGCATAAACACCGATGCGATTGGCGATAAAATTCGGGGTATCCTTGGCGTAAACGACCCCCTTGCCGAGTCGGCGGGAGAGGAAGTCAGCCATATCGGTGAGCAGTGCCGGGTCGGTTTCGCTGCAACCGACGACTTCGAGCAGACGCATATAACGTGGCGGATTAAAGAAATGCGTGACCAGAAAATTGTTGCGCACTTCGGGGGAGAGATCTTTGGCCATTTCATTGACCGACAGGCCGCTGGTGTTGGTCGACAGGATCGCACCGGCAGAGAGATTCGGGACAACCGTTTCGGCTAAGAGTCGTTTTTTGATGGCCATGTTTTCGATTACGACCTCAACGATCCAGTCGCAATCCTGCATTTTAGCGGCGTCGTCTTCGAAATTGCCGACTTCGATCTGTCGGGCGAATTGTTGATGCTGAAACGCCGCCGGCTTCATCTGGATCACCGCCTTCAGCCCATCGGCTGCGATCCGGTTGCGCACCTGCGGGCTCGCAAGGGTCAGCCCCGCCTGCTGTTCCGCGTCGGTCAACTCTCGCGGGACAATGTCAAGCAACAGCACGTCAATTCCTGCATTAGCAAGATGGGCGGCAATGGTTGCACCCATCACTCCTGCGCCGAGAACGGCCGCTCGATTAATTTGCCTCATCCTTTTCCTCCATTTTCGTTTTTGTTCTGATTACCGAAACCGTTTCCTTCGGCGTAATAGAGCGAATCGATCTTCTCTTTATATTTCTGGTAAATGACTTTGCGCTTGAACTTCAGCGTCGGCGTCAGCTCGCCCCCCTCCACTGAAAATTCCCTCGGGAGAATCACGAATTTTTTAATCGTTTCGTATGAAGGCAACTTGGCGTTCACCTCAGCGATCCGTTCTTCAAAAATCTTTTGGACCTTGGCGTTGGCAACCAGATCTTCCAGATCAAAATAATCGATCCGTTCCTGATGAGCGAGTTCGATCAATCGTTCCAGATTCGGTGTGACCAGGGCGACCAGATAGGGGAGTCGATCACCATGCACAAAGGCCTGGGAAATATATTTATCGAGCTTGAGTTCATTTTCAATCGGCTGTGGCGCAATATTTTTTCCCCCGGCGGTGATGATGATCTCTTTTTTGCGATCAACAATGTAGACATAACCCTCGGCATCGATCCGGGCGATATCCCCGGTACTCAACCAACCGTCTTTCAACACCTCGGCCGTCGCTTCCGGGTTCTTGTAATACCCCTGCATCACCTGCGGCCCCTTGAGCATCAACTCCCCGTCGTCGGCCAGTTTTGCCTCGGTCTGCATCAGGGGGCGGCCGACCGAGCCGAAACGGAGCTCATTGACGCTGTTCAAGGTCACCGCCGGACTGGTTTCAGTCAGTCCGTACCCTTCACAGGTCGGGATACCGATAATCCACATAAATTCATTGATTGTTTTATCAAGAGGAGCGCCACCGGAAATAAACAGGCGCAGCCGACCGCCGAAACGCTCCCGAATTTTCTTGAAAACCAGACGGTCAGCCAACCGATACTTCACCCCGAGGAGCCCGGTTTTTTTCTGCTGAACATATTTGCAATAGATATACTCCCGGCCGATTTCGACCGCCTTGTGGAACATCTTCCGTTTCAACGGATTCATCTGATGGACATTTTCATAAATCCGCGAATAGATCTTCTCAAACAGACGGGGGACGCTGACCATCATGGTCGGGCGGACTTCGATGATATTCTCCACGACTTTTTCAACACTCTCAGCAAAAGCGATATGACAACCATACAGCAGAGCGGCGTGATATCCGGCAGTTCGCTCCAGAACATGACAGAGCGGCAAAAAACTGAGAAAGGTCTCGTGGGAGGGCATCCCCCCGAGCTTCTCCACGCCGTAATGGGCGTCGAAGAGCATGTTGGCATGCGTCAGCATCACCCCTTTGGGTGCGCCGGTCGTGCCGGAAGTGTAGATGATCGTCATCAGATCATTGCTGCCGATCAATTCGATTCCGGCTTCTATGCTACCTTGCTCCTCTTCGGTCAACGGGTGAGAAATTTCAGAGAGTTGATAAAGGGTATTCACCGGAAACTCCCGTGAGCCGAGAAAGCGTTCAAAAGAGAAAACGTGGCGAACCCCGGAAATCTTCTCGCGAACAGACAATAGCTTTTCATATTGTAATCGGTTGGAAACAAAAACGATCTCAGCCCCGCAATGATTGATCACATCGGCGACCTGTTCTGGTGTGTTGGTTGCGTAAATCGGGACCGTGATGCCGCGTGCCGTCTGCGTACCGAGATCGGAAATCACCCAACCAGTGCGATTCTCGGAAAGGATCGCCACCCGATCACCCGGTTGAAGGCCGGCCTTTATCAGTCCGCGTGACGCCATTAACACCCTCTGATACAAGTGCTCATAGCTCAACGTAATATATTGACCGTCCTTCTTAAAGCTGACAGCTGGCAGGGTCGCATATTTCGCCGCAGACTTCTTAAACATTTCAGGAATGGATTGATACGGTATGGCTGTCATCTGGGCACCTTTTACCTTTGGGGGCGATTAAAAACTACATTACTCTTACGTTCACGTCAACCAGTTTTGAAAAAATTTTATATTTTATTACACTGCCATATTTTTATCTTGCATTCGGTGACCTGAGGCTGACAGTTCCCCCCGACCGACCGACCGGTCGGGGGAACTGTAATAAAAGTAAATCAGAATCTGTAAGACGCTTCAATGCTGACGATATCGACATTATTGGCGAACGATCCAACCAACGCGCCCCGCCCAGCAGCCATATCGGTCAAGTTGATCGCTCCATCGTCGACAAAGAGATGCGCATAGGCGAAATCACAAGTCATATTATTCATCACATAACTGGCACCGAGAGAAACCCAGGTCCGATCGGCTCCCGGGATACGCGGCGTACGTGTTTCTTCCGGAATCGGGGTTTCATCGTAAGCGACACCGGCGCGAAAGGCGAGCGTATCGCTGTGATGGTAGGTGCCGCCGATCGAGTAGCGCATATTGTCTTTCCAGTTTTCATCCGTAACACTCTCACCACCACCTAATGCAGCAGGTACGCTGAAGGTCAGCTGCTCAAACACGCTCCATTCGGTCCACATCAGGTCGGCCATGACATCAAACTTTTCGTTGAAACGATGGAAAACGCTTGCCTGAGCGCTCGCGGGCAATCTGATCTTACCTGCAGTGTCACCTGACACATTCATAATGGCACTCGTCATCGACATGGCCCCATCAACGGAATGAAAGACACTCGAACGATACGAAGCCCCTACACGGGTAT